>MIEI01000025.1 GCA_002095305.1 Pantoea brenneri | reverse complement strand
TTTCAAAGCCGGGACCTACCGCCTCGAACCGACCATGACGGTGCGTTCGCTGCTGCAGCTGCTGGCCAGCGGCAAAGAGGCACAGTTTCCGTTGCGCCTGGTCGAAGGTCAGCGCCTGACGGAGTGGCTGAGCGAGCTGCGCAAAGCGCCCTATATCCGGCATACGCTGAAAGATGACCAGTTTGCGACGCTGGCCAGCGAGCTGAAGGTTGATCCGCAGCAGCTGGAAGGCAACTTCTTCCCGGATACCTATCTCTATACCGCTAATACCAGCGATCTGGCGATCCTGCAGCGCGCCCATGAGCGGATGAAGAAAACCATCGATCAGGTCTGGCAGGAAAGGGCGGATAATCTGCCGTATAGAACGCCGCAGGATCTGGTGACCATGGCCTCGATCATTGAAAAAGAGACTGCCGTCAGTGAAGAGCGCGCCCGTGTCGCCTCGGTGTTTATTAATCGACTGCGAACCGGCATGCGACTGCAAACCGACCCGACGGTGATTTACGGCATGGGCCCGGCTTATAACGGTACCCTGACGCGTAAAGATCTGGAGACGGCAACCGATTACAATACCTATATCATTAATGGTCTGCCGCCAGGCCCGATTGCCATGCCGGGCAAAGCGTCGCTGCAGGCGGCGGCTCATCCGGAAAAGAGCAACTATCTCTATTTTGTGGCGGATGGAAAGGGCGGACACACCTTTACCACCAATCTTGCCAGCCATAACCGGGCGGTGCAGGTTTACCGGCAAACGCTGAAGGAAAAAAATGAACAGTAAGTTTATCGTCATTGAGGGCCTGGAAGGCGCCGGTAAAACCACGGCGCGCGATGCGATTGTCGCCACGCTGCGCGAACGCGGGATTGAAGATATCGTCTTCACCCGCGAGCCTGGTGGAACGCCGCTGGCGGAGCAGTTGCGGCTGCTGATCAAGCAGGGCATTGAAGGTGAACAGGTGACCGATAAAGCGGAACTGCTGATGCTCTACGCGGCGCGCGTGCAGCTGGTCGAAACGGTGATCAAACCGGCGCTGGCTCGCGGGGCCTGGGTGATTGGCGATCGGCACGATCTCTCTTCACAGGCTTATCAGGGCGGCGGACGCGGACTCGACAGTGAACTAATGCGTACCCTGCGCGATGCAGTACTGGACGATTTTCGCCCCGATTTGACGCTCTATCTCGACGTAACGCCAGACATCGGCCTGCAACGCGCCCGTGCCCGTGGCGCGCTGGATCGCATTGAGCTGGAGTCGCTGCGCTTTTTTGAGCGCACCCGCGACCGATATCTGGCGCTGGCGGCAGACGATCCCACTATTCTGACAATTGATGCCACCCAGTCGCTGCAACAAGTGACGGCGTCACTTCAGTCCACCCTGAAGGGCTGGCTGGCGGAGCGGGCGTGATGAACTGGTTCCCGTGGCTCAACCAGCCCTATCGCCAGCTGATCACGCAGCATCAGCAGGGCCGGAGTCATCACGCGCTGCTGATTCAGGCGATGGCCGGAATGGGCGATGATGCGCTGGTGTGGGGAATCAGCCGCTGGCTGATGTGCCAGCAGCCCGATGGCCTGAAAAGCTGCGGGCAATGCCACGGTTGCCAGCTGATGCAGGCCAATACCCATCCGGACTGGTACCGGCTGGAAGCAGAGAAAGGTAAAAATACCCTCGGCATTGATGCGGTTCGTCAGGTGACCGAGAAAATGTATCATTTCGGTCAGCAGGGCGGTGCCAAAATTGTCTGGCTGCCTGATGCGGCTCAGCTCTCTGAAGCTGCGGCCAACGCCCTGCTGAAAACGCTGGAAGAACCGCCGGCCAATAGCTGGTTTTTCCTCAGTAGCCGTGACCCGTCGCGCCTGCTGGCGACCTTGCGCAGCCGATGCATGACGCTGCATCTTTCACCGCCGGAGGAAGGACTCAGCCTGAACTGGCTGAAGAAACAGACGTCGCAGGATGAAGCGATGCTGGTCGCCGCGTTGCGACTCAGCGCTGGCGCGCCGGAAGCGGCGCTCAATCTGCTGGCGGCAGGCCCGTGGCAGGCGCGACAGAAATTGTGCGATGCGCTGCCCGCGGCACTGCAGCAGGACATTCTGCAACTGCTGCCGGTGCTCAATGGCGACGACGCGGCGGTGCGCATTGGCTGGCTGCTCTCGCTGCTGCTGGATGCGATGAAATGGCAGCAGAATGCAGGACAGTGGTTGAGTAACGTCGATCGTCAGGACGTGGTGACGCTGCTGGCAGAACACTTTACCCCGACTGCGCTGAACAGCAGTGCGCAGGGCTGGATGCGCTGTCGCGAGCAGTTGCTGCACGTGGCGGCGGTTAACCGCGAATTATTGCTGACCGATCAGCTCCTGAGCTGGGCTGATAATATGAAGCCTGCGCTGATCGGCTAAACCTTCTGAGAGTAACTATGTTTATTGTTGATTCCCATTGCCACCTTGATGGCCTGGACTATGAGAAAAACCATCGCGACCTGGATGATGTGATCGCCAAAGCGGCCGCGCGTGATGTGAAATTTATGCTGGCCATTGCCACCACGCTGCCCGGTTTTCATACCCTGAAAGCGCTGGTTGGTAACCGCCCCGAAATCGCGCTCTCCTGCGGTGTTCATCCGCTGAATCAGGAGGAGGCGTATGACGTAGAGGAGTTTCGCCGTCTGGCTGCCGATCCACAGGTGGTGGCGCTGGGGGAAACCGGGCTCGATTATTACTATCAGCAGGAGACCAAAGCGCAGCAGCAGGCTTCCTTCCGTGAGCACATCCGTACCGGCATCGCCCTGAACAAACCGATCATTGTGCATACCCGTGATGCGCGGGAAGACACGCTGGCAATTTTACGTGAGGAACAGGTTGAGCGCTGCGGCGGCGTGCTGCACTGCTTCACCGAGGATCAGCCTACCGCGGCTAAACTGCTGGATATGGGATTCTATATTTCGTTCTCCGGCATCGTCACCTTCCGTAATGCGGAGCAGCTGCGTGAAGCGGCGCGTTACGTTCCGCTGGATCGGATGCTGGTTGAAACCGATTCACCTTATCTGGCCCCGGTTCCTTATCGCGGCAAAGAGAATCAGCCCGCCTACACCCGCGATGTCGCCGATTATCTGGCGGTGCTGAAAGGCGTGGATATTGACACGCTAGCCGCCACCACGACCCGCAATTTCTCGGCGCTGTTCCACATCCCAATGAGCCGGCTGGGTGCCTGAGTCGCTCGTTTATTTCATACTCTGTAATTAATCTGTAATCTGCACATATGGCCTTGTTTTTCCAACAAGGCCAGCTTTTTATTGCTGATTATTCGTGCGGGTCAGTAAGAAATTTCGTAAAGTGCACGCTTGCGATTGTCGAAACGTGATAACCGTCAAAGTAACAAATAACGATTTATTTTACCCTTCGTAATAAATCAAAAGGCGGTCACCGCCAACCCGGTAAAGAATCCTCCCTCTTTGCCACGCGCAATGCGCGAAAAAATGCACTCATACTCAGGAGCTTCACGCTATGTTCAAAAATGCTTTTGCCAACCTGCAAAAGGTCGGTAAATCGCTCATGCTACCGGTATCGGTTCTGCCGATTGCCGGGATTTTGTTAGGTGTCGGTTCGGCCAATTTCAGCTGGTTGCCTGCAGTGGTTTCGCATGTGATGGCAGAAGCGGGCGGATCGGTGTTCGCCAATATGCCGCTGATTTTTGCCATCGGTGTGGCGTTGGGCTTTACCAATAACGACGGTGTATCAGCACTGGCCGCGGTAGTCGCTTACGGCATCATGGTGAAAACCATGGCGGTGGTGGCTCCGCTGGTGCTGCATCTGCCAGCGGCAGAAATTGAGGCGAAACACCTGGCGGATACCGGGGTACTGGGCGGTATTATCGCCGGCTCGATTGCCGCGTATATGTTCAATCGCTTTTACCGCATCAAGCTGCCGGAATATCTCGGCTTCTTTGCCGGTAAGCGTTTCGTACCGATTATCTCCGGTCTGGCAGCCATCATTCTCGGCGTACTGCTCTCCTTTATCTGGCCACCGATAGGTTCCGCGATTCAGGAGTTCTCACAGTGGGCCGCCTATCAGAACCCGGTTGTCGCCTTTGGTATCTACGGTGTGGTAGAACGTTCGCTGGTGCCGTTTGGCCTGCATCACATCTGGAACGTTCCTTTCCAGATGCAGATCGGTGAATACACCAATGCGGCAGGTCAGGTGTTCCATGGTGATATCCCGCGTTATATGGCGGGTGACCCGACCGCGGGCAAACTCTCCGGTGGCTTCCTGTTCAAAATGTACGGTCTGCCAGCGGCAGCGATTGCTATCTGGCATTCAGCGAAGCCTGAAAATCGCGCCAAAGTGGGCGGTATCATGATCTCCGCTGCGCTGACTGCGTTCCTGACCGGTATCACCGAACCGATTGAATTCTCATTCATGTTCGTTGCGCCGATCCTGTACGTAATCCATGCGCTGCTGGCCGGTCTGGCTTTCCCAATCTGTATTCTGCTCGGAATGCGTGACGGTACCAGCTTCTCGCACGGTCTGATCGACTTTATCGTGCTGAGCGGTAACAGCAGTAAAATCTGGCTGTTCCCGATTATCGGTATCATCTACGGTCTGGTTTACTACACCATCTTCCGCGTGCTGATCGCTAAACTGGACCTGAAAACACCAGGCCGTGAAGAGACCAGCAGCGAGCAGTCCACTGCGACCGGCACTGAAATGGCGGGCAAACTGGTGGCGGCGTTTGGTGGTAAAGAGAACATCACCAACCTTGATGCCTGTATCACCCGTTTACGTGTCAGCGTGGCTGACGTCGCGAAGGTGGATCAGACTGAACTGAAAAACCTCGGCGCACGTGGCGTGGTAGTGGCAGGTTCAGGTGTTCAGGCGATTTTCGGTACCAAATCCGATAACCTGAAAACCGATATGGATGATTATATCCGCAGCATGTAATGCCAGCGGAATGATAAAAAGCCCCGCCCAGCGGGGCTTTTTTTATGCGCGTGATTTACAGATAGACGCGCAGATACTCGGTCAGGCACAGCAGCGCCATCGCCTGGCCGTACGGCATTGAGGTCAGTGGAATGGTGCGGTAATAGTCCAGATCGCTGCCCATCGCCGTGCCAAACGATACCTGCTTCAGCTCACCGTCGGCATCGATGTTGGCAATCACGCCGCGCAGCGCCTTTTCCGCCATCTCACGATATTCCGCCGGCAGGTAACGCTTGCGCACCGCTTTCAGAATGCCATAGGCGAATCCTGCGGTAGCCGAGGCTTCCGGATAGCTCTGCGGGTCATCGAGCAGGGTATGCCACAGTCCGCTGCTGTGCTGGCACGCCTGCAACGCCTTCACCTGCGACGCCAGCACCTGCTGCAGAAAGCGGCGGGTAGCATGATGCTCAGGCCAGTTCATCATCTCCAGAAAATCGGGAATAACGATGGTCAGCCAGCTGTTGCCGCGTGCCCAGCGAGCATTGGCGAAATTATGCCGACCGTCAAAGTTCCAGCCGTGGAACCACAGCCCGGTTTCACGATCCATCAGATACTGGGTATGCAGCAGGAACTGGTAGCTCGCTTCCTCAACCCACTCGTCACGCTTCAGTAACTGACCAATTTTCGCCAGCGCCATCACGCTCATCATCAGGGTGTCGTCCCAAAGCTGCTGGGTGTTTTCATTGTTATAGACAATGTGTTGCAGCCCGCCCTGTTCCGTGCGCGGCATTTCATACATCACCCATTCTGCCCAGCGCTCCAGCACCGGCAGCCATGCGGCATTGCCGGTCTCCTCATAGCGGTAAGCCAGCGTCAGAAAAGGGCAAACGGTATTCACGTTTTTGGTGGGCGTTCCCTCCGCCAGACGCTGGGCGAACCAGTCATCAATGATCGCCAGCGTCTGCCGATCACCGGTCTGCTGATAGTAGTGCAGCATGCCATACAGGCCGATGCCGTGTGTCCATTCCCAACCCGCCCAGCCTTTAGTATCGATCACCCGGCCATCGTCCAGCCGCAGCAAAAATTCGCCGGTTTCGTCGGTGATGTTGACCAGATTTTGTGTCAGCTTGTGGATCAGCTGGACCAGTTCGCTGCGTGGCAGCAGATGTTCAGGTTGGCACAATAGCGCGCTGTGTTTAACGGGAAATACAGTCATGGTTTATTCCTGTCATTTTAAGGTCGGGTTGATAGATGAGAGTAAAGGGCGATGCGTGGGTAACGGTGGCGCGGCGGGCTTCATGCGATTGAGGAAGCCAATGTTATTGTTGCCCCACAGGTTTTCATAGGGCATGCCGGCCAGCGTTTCGACGATCTGTCGCGCTTCAGGCGTGATTTTTTCCGGCACAATGCGTCCCGCTTCGCGCATCTTCAGGGTCTCTTCACGCAGCACGGTATGCGTCTGCAGATTCAGCTTGAAGCGCAGTGAAACCAGGAAACCGCAGGTGAGTACCGCCACGGTGCCAAGGCTGAGGATTGCCAGAATGGTATGACTGACGCCCGGTACCTGGGTCGCCTGACCTGAGACGAAACCAGAGAGCTGCAGCACAATACCTACCAGCATTACCGCACCGGCCTGCGAAGCTTTGCGGGTTAAGGTCATGATGCCAGCAAAAATGCCTTCACGACGCTGACCGGTGATCACCTCATCGACATCGGCGATATAGGTATAGGTGTTCCAGGGGACGTAGTTGATGCCGCCACGGCCCAGACCCGCTACTGCGGAGATCAGTAACAGCAGCGCGAGGTTATCGTTCATCCCGGCATACCACAGCCCGGCATACGAGAGCGCCGCCAGCCCGAACAGCACCGCCACCAGGCGATAGGCGGGAGCCGGTCCCATGCGGATACAAAGCGGAATCATCCCCATCACCGCGATAAACTGTAGAACCGCCATGGTGCCCATCAGGTTTGAGGCAATCTGGGCGCTCTGCATCAGGACAAACACCACGTACCAGGTGAAGACCGCGTTAAACACGTCCTGAGCGATATAGCCGCCGAGATACATGCCCAGATGCTGACGGAAGATACGAACGCGTAAGGTCGAGGAGAGCTCAACATAGAGCCGTTTAAGATTTTGCAGCAGCGTCAGCTGCTGTTTTTCCTGTTCTGCCCGGCGTGACTCGGCGGAGAAATCATCCGGATGACGTTCCCAGGTAAAGAACCACACCAGCGTCAGCACCAGGGCGCAGATGATCGAGAACACCAGGCTGGCATAAAAGAAGGAGTGCGGGTTGTCTTTGCCAAGCGCCCCCAGCAGGATGCCGGGTAAAAAAGCCGCCAGGATCGCCGAAAGCTGAGCCAGGCCGATGCGTGCGCCAGAGAAGCGGGTTTTCTGCCGGAAATCGTCGGTCATCTCAGGGACCAGCGTTTCATAAGGCACCAGAATCATGGTGTAGATAATATCGAACAGCAGATAGGTGCAGAGATACCACCAGAAACTCATGTCGCTGATCCACATCAGGCTGTAACTAAAGACACAGGGGATGCCCAGCAGGATAAAAAAGCGGCGGCGGCCAAAGCGTTTACCCAGCCAGGTCGAACCAAAGTTATCGGTCAGGAAGCCCATCAGCGGACTGACGACCGCATCCAGTACCCGGGCGGCAGCAAAAATCAGGGTCGCCTCAATCGGGGTCAACCCACAAAAAGTGGTATAGAAATAGAGCAGCCAGGCGGCAGTCAGCGCCGTGGTGCCTGCTCCAAGAAAATCCCCGGACCCGTAGGCCAGATAATGGCCAAGACCAATCTTACGTGAGCGCATGGTGCGTGCTCCTTGATGGTGAATGTCGGTAAATCCCTCATGACGACGCCGGGCATCTCAGCCGGACTGAATAGCAAAGTAGAACTGCGACGCCGGGTTAACCTTCGTAATCTGGCAAGGGTCCGGGATGATGTGGCAATGATACAAAGAAAAGGGCGGCTAAAATCTAATTTATAAAACGGCGTTTCATTTTTGTGCGGTGGCGCGCATCAATATCGACCTGTAAAGGTGAGCGGAAGCGCAGGCAGCAGAGGTTGCTGTAAAGAGAGACGAACAATGCAAGAAAAGTGGACCTGAGGTTGAAAGAAAACAAATTTCTCCCGCATACTGATTGATTACGACCCTGGCTAAAGGAATTGCACCATGGCTGAAGAAACCATTTTTAGTAAAATTATCCGTCGCGAAATCCCCGCTGATGTGGTTTATCAGGATGAACTGGTCACCGCCTTTCGCGATATCTCGCCGAAAGCGCCGACCCACATTTTGATCGTACCGAATGTGCTGATCCCGACGGTCAATGAGGTGGAGGCTGCACATGAACATGCGCTGGGCCGCATGTTCACCATCGCCGCCAAAATTGCCCGTCAGGAAGGCATCGATCAGGATGGCTACCGTTTGATTGTCAACTGCAACAAACACGGCGGTCAGGAGGTTTACCACATTCATATGCATCTGCTGGGCGGCGAACCGCTGGGCCCGATGCTGTCAAACTGAACCTCTAACGGAAACGTGCTATGCGATCCTGGCTGATTGGCCTGCCGTTCCTGCTCAGCCTGACCGGCTGCAGCAGCGATAAACCGATGATCAATACCTCGCAGTCACTGGTGATGGAGTCATCCGTCTTATCGGCGGGCATTATTACCGATGAACCGACGCTGGATGAGAAGGATGGCCAGATGCGTGCCGCCAGCGTGCTCTATAATCAGCGCGAAACGCCGGTGATTGTGCACTATCGTTACTACTGGTACGACGACAAAGGGCTGGAAATTACCCCGCAGGAACCGGCACAAACCGTCAGTGTTCCGGCGCAGGGCAGCATTGTCGTGATGTCGCAACTGGGTAACCTGACTGCCAGCAAGGTTCGCCTTTATCTCTATCTTTAAGGATTGTTTACGTGATACGCAGTGTTAATCGTACTGGAGCGCTACTGATGGCGCTCATTCTGAGCGGTTGTGTGGTGAAACAGCAGCAACCTGCGCCGGTCGAACCGACGCAGCCGACTGAGCCGCCGGTACAGCCGGTCCCGCAACCTGAACCGGTGCCGCAGCCGCAGCCTATCCCGCAGCCGCCGAAGCTGAAAACCATTAACTGGGATGCCAGCGTGCAGCCTTTAGTGGCGCAAATGCTGCGTGCCGCCAGCGCCGAGCCGGGCAGCGTACTGCTGGTGGATCGCATCAAAAACAGCACCAACGGCGCACTGCAAAGTGAAAAAGCCACGGATGCGATCCAGAATGCGCTCAACAACAATGGTAAGTTCACGCTGGTGTCGACTGATCAACTGAATCAGGCCAAGCAGACGCTGGGCTTATCGCCCGATGACAGTCTCAATTCGCGCAGTAAAGCGATCGGCCTGGCGCGCAACGTTAACGCGCAGTATGTGCTTTACAGCAATGCGCAGGGCGATGTGAAAACGCCAACGCTGCAGATGCAGCTGATGCTGGTACAGACTGGCGAGATCATCTGGTCCGGCAACGGCGTTGCACAGAATTAATCCGGCCTTCCAGCGGATTATTCAGCAGGTGATGGGTGAGACCGATTCTCTGTCGGTCACACCGCTGGCTGGCCTGACCGGTCAGAGCCAGAAAATTGTCACGCCGCGCGGCATCTTTATCGCGCGGCCTGCGCCACAGCCGGCCATTCCGTTTGTCGATCGGCAGCGTGAGTTTCGTCTGTTAAGCAAACTGCAGCCGGCTGGTGGGGCGGTGCGACCGATCGCGGGCGATCGTCATGGCGTGCTGCTGGCGTGGTCGACCGGCGAGGCGCTGGATAGCGCGGCGTTCAGCCAGCAGCGTCCGGCAATTATCGCGCTGCTACTGCAGTTACATCAGCAGCCGCTGACCGGTTATCGCCTGTTACTGCAACCGCTGTTGTGGCACTACTGGCAGCAGTGTCAGCAGCGCCATTCCCGCTGGCTGCGTGCGCTGCAGGCATTAACCCGCCACGGCGAACCCCAGCCGCTGAGGCTGGCACCGCTACATATGGATGTCCACGCTGGCAACCTGATTGATGGTGAGCAGGGGCTGCGTTTAATCGACTGGGAGTATGCGGCAGATGGCGATGTGGCGCTGGAACTGGCGGCGGTGTGCGCGGCCGATCCGCATCATCAGGCTGACTGGCTGAGTGAGTATGCCGAGGCAGCACGGCTGCCGTTAAGTACGCTACAGCGGCAGGTGGCACGCTGGCAGCCGTGGCTGCGGCTATTGATGGCCAGCTGGTATCAACTGCGCGCCGAGCAAAGTGGCGATGAAACTTTGCAACAGATGGCTCGACAGAGCTGGGAACAGATTTAATCGTTTTGCGCTGTGACGCAAAGCTACAGGATTCAGGTTATGACATCACATTTACCCGGCCCATTGATGCTCGACGTTGAAGGCTACGAGCTGGACGGCGAAGAACGCGAGATTTTGCAGCATCCGCTGGTGGGCGGATTAATTCTGTTTGCCCGTAATTATCACGATCCGGCGCAGTTGGCGGAGTTAGTGCGGCAAATCCGCGCGGTATCGCACACCCGGCTGGTGGTGGCGGTCGATCAGGAAGGCGGACGGGTACAGCGTTTCCGTGACGGCTTTACCCAGTTACCCGCGATGCAATCTTTTGCCGCGTTACACGATCTCACCAGCGCCGGGGAACTGGCACAGCAGGCGGGGTGGCAGATGGCGGCCGAGATGATCGCCATGGATATCGACATCAGCTTCGCGCCGGTACTCGACATTGGCCACATCAGCGCGGCGATCGGCGATCGGGCGTTTCATGCCGATCCGGCAATTGCGCTGGCGGTTGCCCGTCGCTTTATCGCCGGAATGCAGGAAGCCGGCATGAAAACCACCGGTAAACATTTTCCCGGTCACGGTGCAGTAAGTGCCGATTCGCATAAAGAGACGCCACGCGATCCGCGTGATGAAGCGACGCTGCGTGAGCATGACATGTCGATCTTCAGCACATTGATTAGTGAGCAGGTGCTGGATGCGATTATGCCGGCGCACGTGATCTACAGCGAGATCGACCCGTTGCCCGCCAGCGGGTCGCCTTACTGGCTCAAAACGGTGTTACGTCAGCAGCTGGGCTTTGATGGGGTGATCTTCTCCGACGATCTGTCAATGGAGGGCGCGGCGGTGATGGGAAGCTATCCGGAGCGGGCGCAGCAATCGCTTTCCGCCGGATGTGACATGATTCTGGTCTGCAATCATCGTCAGGGTGCGATCAGTGTGTTAGATAACCTGACCTTGATCGGGGCAGAGCGGGTGACACAGTTGTATCATCGGGGCACTTTTACCCGCGACAGCCTGCAGGCAAGCAGTCGCTGGAAAAGCAATGCACAGCAACTGAGTGCGCTTCAGGAACGCTGGCTGGCTTATAAAGCGTCGCGGTAAGCAGTGACTGCCCGGCGCCATCTTTACCTTGAGGATTATCATGATCATCTATCTGCACGGTTTTGATTCCACGAGTCCGGGCAATCACGAAAAGGTGCTGCAGCTGCAGTTCATCGATCCTGATGTCAGGTTAATCAGTTACAGCACCCGTCATCCTAAACATGACATGCAGTTTCTGCTGAAAGAGACCGATAAAATGCTGAGCCTGTGCGACGACGACCGGCCGCTGATTTGCGGTGTCGGTCTGGGTGGCTACTGGTCAGAGCGCATCGGTTTTCTGTGTGGTATCCGCCAGGCGATTTTTAATCCTAATCTCTATCCGTATGAAAATATGGAAGGGAAGATCGATCGTCCTGAGGAGTATCAGGATATCGCCACTAAGTGCGTCAGTGATTTTCGCGAACGTAACCGCGAGCGCTGCCTGACCTTTCTCTCCCGGCAGGATGAGGCGCTCGACAGTCAGCGTATCGCCGATCAACTGCGTCCCTACTATGAAATTGTCTGGGATGAGGACGAAGGGCATAAATTCAAAAATATATCCCCACATCTTCAGCGGATAAAAGCTTTTAAAACATTGAGTTAAGCGATAAGGCACCGCAAGGTGCCTGTTTTCACTGCGTAATTATCTGAGTTTCATCTGCCTGCTTTGATGTATATCAATTTTCTTATGTTCTCCTCTTCCCGTCATGTTATTCTGCCATCAGATTGCGATTTTAACTTCGCCAACCCTATGTTTATTAAGGTTTATTTTAACCATTGATTAACTTTTGGTTCACAATTTGAGGGGGTCTTTGTTGACTACATCTGTTAAGAAAATTGTTATCGTTGGAGGGGGCGCTGGCGGCCTGGAAATGGCGACGCAGCTGGGTCATAAACTCGGCCGTAAAAAGAAAGCCGAAATCATTCTGGTCGACCGTAACCACAGCCACCTGTGGAAACCGTTGCTGCATGAAGTGGCGACTGGCTCAATGGATGAAGGCATTGACGCGTTAAGCTACCTGGCGCATGCGCGTAATCACGGGTTTGAGTTTCAGCTGGGATCGCTGACCGATATTGACCGCACGCGCAAAGTGATCCAGCTGGCAGAAGTGCTGGATGCGAACGGTGACGTGCTGGTGCCACAACGTGAAGTGGCCTACGACCAGCTGGTGATGGCGCTGGGCAGTACCTCCAATGACTTCGGTACGCCGGGCGTCAAAGATCACTGTATTTTCCTCGACAACCCACATCAGGCCCGTCGTTTCCACAATGAGATGCTTAACCTGTTTCTGAAATTCTCGGCCAGCGAAGGCAAGGTCGAGAAGGTTAACATCGCGATTGTCGGCGGTGGCGCGACCGGCGTTGAGCTATCGGCGGAACTGCACAATGCGGTAAAACAGCTGCACAGCTATGGCTTCAAGGGCCTGGGCCGTGAAGCGCTGAACGTCACGCTGGTCGAGGCGGGTGAGCGCATTCTGCCTGCACTGCCGCCACGCATTTCGGCTGCCGCACATCAGGAACTGACCAAGCTGGGCGTGCGGGTGTTGACGCAGACCATGGTCACCAGCGCTGAACGTCACGGCCTGAATACCAAAAGCGGTGAGTTTATTGAGGCCGATTTAATGGTCTGGGCCGCCGGCATCAAGGCACCAGACTTCCTGAAGGAGATTGGCGGGCTGGAAACCAACCGCATCAATCAGCTGGTGGTCAAAGAGACGCTGCAAACCACGCTGGATGATGACATCTATGCGATTGGTGACTGCGCCTCCTGCGCCTTGCCAGGCGGCGGGTTCGTGCCACCGCGAGCCCAGTCTGCGCACCAGATGGCGTCACGCGCCATGGAAAACATTCTGGCGCAACGTCAGGGCAAGCCGCTGAAAGCCTACGTCTATAAAGATCACGGATCGCTGGTCTCGCTGTCACGCTTCAGTACCGTAGGCAGCCTGATGGGGAACCTGATGCGCGGATCGATGATGGTCGAAGGACGTATTGCGCGTTTTGTTTACATCTCGCTGTATCGTATGCACCAGATTGCCCTGCACGGTTATTTTAAGACCGGCCTGATGATGCTGGTTGGCAGTATCAACCGGGTGATCCGCCCGCGGTTAAAACTGCACTGATCTCCGGACGCCGGTGATTCAAATCGCTGTCTGTTGCCTTCTATCAAGCCCCCACATCAGGGGCTTTTTTTTTTGCCGTGGGCTGACACTCATTCGGTACAGTGCCGGGCATTGTGATACGTAGCAGCAGGATAACTCAGCACTGGCGGACAGTTCGCGGTCAACACTCGCTAAGAGATCTTTTGAGGGGTTGGCTGTGAACGGCAACGCCTGAACGGTAAAAAAAACAAGATAGTCAACCGCGGTATGACACACCAGACGCAGGATGTGGTGCCACCTTTGTGGCACGGGGTCTCTGTATTCAGACGCTGAACGTCGTTGACACGATGAGGGAGCTGGTAATTCGGATAAACCGCGCGCTGTCAGACCCGCTGTAACAGCGCCAATCCTGCTGATCCTGCGCTTTCCATCCCGCCACATCGGGTAATTTCGCTGCTGCTTTTTCCGCCTCAGAACTCTCCTAAAAACTGGTCCTGTTGCGTAAGTGACCGTTTTCCTCCATTTATCTGATGTTGCAATTTCGGTCCATCTGTAAAACTTCATCCCAACAAACACGGCGAGTCGCGCACGCCGATCTGCCTCAGTTGAAGAGGATGCTTCAGCGGCAGGAATGCGCGGTAACACTTTTCAGGAGGAACTTCCTGTGAATAAATCAATGTTAGCGGGTATCGGTATTGGTGTGGCAGCTGCGTTAGGTGTTGCCGCCGTGGCAGGCATGAATGTGTTTGATCGCGGTCCACAATACGCTCAGGTGCTGGCTGCAACGCCGATTAAAGAGAGCATCAAACAGCCACGTCAGGAATGTCGTAATGTGACACTGACGCACCGTCGTGCGGTCCAGGATGAAAACCGTATTGCTGGCTCAGTATTAGGCGCAGTGGCGGGTGGAGTGTTAGGTCACCAGTTTGGTGGCGGTCGCGGTAAAGACGTGGCGACCGTGGCGGGCGTAGTAGCAGGCGGTTATGCCGGTAATCAGGTCCAGGCAGGCATGCAAAACCGTGATACCTACACCACGACTGAACAGCGCTGCAAAACGGTCTATGACAAACAAGAGAAAATGCTGGGATATGACGTGACCTATAAAATAGGCGACCAGCAGGGCAAAATCCGCATGGAAAGTGACCCTGGCACACGTATTCCACTGGATCGCAATGGTCAGCTGATTCTTAACAGCGACCAGGCGTAATTGGGCAAAGTCTTTTGCCGCGTTAGCGGCCACACAGCACCGACGTAAGAAAAAGGCGCATCTCAGGATGCGCCTTTTTGTTGTTGCGTTCCGCTTCGTCTTCAACTGATGGCGGCAGGTAAGGGGATTACGCGCGGTTTTCCGCCAGCTGGGAGACGAATCCCTGTACCCACTCCATGCGGATTTTTCTTTCCGACAGTTCACGGTTAAAGCGCAGACGCGTCGGACCTTCCAGCTTCCACTGCTTAGGATCTTTCTGCAGCAGACCGATTAACCAGGCTGGATCAACGCTGTTGTTGGGGGCAAAGTCGAAATAGCCGCCTTTGTCACTGGCTTCAATCTTCCGGACACCCACGGCGCGGGCTTTAAGCCGCAAAATTGCCACGTCCAGCAGGTTACGCGCCGGATCGGGCAACAGGCCAAAGCGGTCGATCATCTCTACCTTCAGCTCCTGCAACTCTTCCTCGCTTTCTGCGCTGGCGATGCGTTTATACAGTGACAGACGGGTACTGACATCCGGAATAAACTCTTCCGGCAACAGAGCTGGCATCCGCAGCTCCACTTCGGTCTGGTTGCTGGTGAGATCTTCCAGCGACGGCTCACGACCCTCTTTCAGCGCATCCACCGCATTTTCCAGCAGCTCCATATAGAGCGAGAAGCCAAGCGTCTCCATCTGGCCGCTCTGTTCTTCACCCAACAGTTCACCGGCACCGCGGATCTCCAGATCGTGAGTAGCCAGGGCAAAACCGGCGCCCAGATCTTCCAGCGAGGCGATCGCTTCGAGGCGCTTTTGCGCATCGGCGGTCATCGCTTTAGGATGCGGGGTCAGCAGCCAGGCGTAAGCCTGATGATGCGAGCGGCCGACGCGGCCACGCAACTGATGCAGCTGCGCCAGACCAAAGTGGTCCGCACGTTCAATAATGATGGTGTTCGCGGTCGGAATATCGATACCGGTTTCAATGATGGTGGTACAGACCAGCACGTTAAACCGCTGATGATGGAAATCGTTCATCACCCGCTCCAGGTCGCGTTCACGCATCTGTCCATGGCCGATGGCGACGCGCGCCTCCGGCACCAGGTCGGTTAAACGCTGAGCCGCTTTCTCGATATTCTCCACGTCGTTGTAGAGGTAGTAGACCTGACCACCGCGTAAAATCTCACGCAGAATCGCTTCCCGGATCACCAGATCGTCAAATTCACGCACAAAGGTTTTTACCGCCAGGCGACGAGCAGGCGGGGTGGCAATGATCGACAGATCGCGCATGCCGCTCATCGCCATATTCAGGGTGCGCGGAATCGGCGTAGCGGTCAGGGTGAGGATATCCACATCGGCCCGCATCGCTTTAATCCGCTCTTTGTGACGCACGCCGAAGCGGTGCTCCTCATCGACGATCAGCAGGCCGAGATCGCGCCATTTGAGATCGCTCATCAGCAGCTTGTGGGTGCCGATCAGGATATCGATCTTGCCCTCGCTGGCCTGCTCCAGCACCTGCGCCTGCTCTTTTGCCGTGCGGAAGCGTGACAGCATTTCAATCCGCACCGGCCAGTTAGCGAAGCGATCGCGGAAATTATCGTAGTGCTGCTGCGCCAGCAGGGTGGTCGGCACCAGCACCGCCACCTGCTTGTTGTTTTCCACCGCCAGAAACGCGGCGCGCATGGCCACTTCGGTTTTACCAAAGCCCACGTCACCGCACACCAGACGATCCATCGCCAGCGGTTCACACATATCACTGAGCACCGCATTGATCGCCTGCGCCTGATCGGGCGTGGTTTCAAACGGGAAGCTTTCGCAGAACAACTGATACTGCTCACGGTTGTGCTTAAAGGCGAAGCCGGTTTTAGCGGCTCGCTGGGCGTAGATATCCAGCAGTTCTGCCGCCACGTCACGAACTTTTTCGGCCGCTTTCTGCCGGGCGCGTGACCAGGCATCGCTGCCAAGCTTATGCAGCGGAGCATTATCGTCGGCACCGCCGGCGTAACGGCTGATCAGGTGCAGCGAGGAGACCGGCACATACAGTTTGGCGTCGTTAGCGTAGGAGAGCATCAGGTATTCAGCCTGGATGCCGCCTGCTTCCAGCGTGGTCAGGCCAATATAGCGACCCACACCGTGCTCAAGATGGACCACCGGCTGGCCAGGATGCAGCTCGGCCAGGTTACGAATCAGAATATCCGGGTTGATGGTGCGGCGGGTATCCTGGCGACGACGACTGACGCGTTCGCCCAGCAGATCGCTCTCACAAATCAGCGCCCGGTTACCCTGGGTATCGATAAAACCGCGCTCGCTGGCGCCGATCATCAGGCTGAAACGCTCTTCGCCGGTCTGATCGAAGCGTTTTACCGGTTGAGGACGAAGTTTAATCCGTGCCAGCAGCTCCTGCAGGCTTTCACGGCGACCTTCACTTTCGACCGAGAAGACCACCGCACCGCTGAAGGTTTCGATGAACTGACGCAGATGATCCAGCGGCGCTTTAGCCTGCGCCTGCACCGTCAGGTCGGGCAGCGGCTGATAACCCAGGTTGGTGTTGGCGGCTTTAGCGGGCAACTGCTCATTGGTCATCTGGATTCGCGGCCAGCTTTTCAGCTCACCCATTAACGCATCAGGGCGTAACCACAGGTTGGTGGGTTCCAGCAGCGGACGCATCGGATCAACCCGACGGTTCTCATAGCGAGCTTCAGCGTCCTGCCAGAAGCGGGTCGCGCTGCCTTCCAGATCGCCACAGTTAACAATCAGTGTATTGTCAGGCAGATAGCTGAACAGGCTGGGTAACGGCTGCTCAAAAAACAGCGGCTGCCAGTATTCGATACCGGCGGGCAGGGTGCCTTTGCTGACCTGCTGATAGACATGCTCCGACTCGCGGCGCACATCAAAAATTTCGCGCCAGCGGCTGCGGAACAGTTCAATTGCCGCTTTGTCGCTGGGGAACTCATGCGCGGGCAGCAGGTTGATTTCCGCGACCGCTTCCAGCGTACGCTGGCTGTCGACATCGAACAGGCGCAGGCTGTCGATCTCGTCATCAAAAAAGTCGATGCGATAGGGCTGGTCGCTGCCCATCGGGAACAGGTCGAGCAGCGCGCCGCGCGTGGCGTATTCACCGTGCTCCATCACCTGATCGACATGGCGGTAACCCGCCTGCTCCAGCTGATCGCGCAGGCGATCGCGCGACAGTTTCTGTCCCTGCTTCATCACCAGCGCATGGCCGTGCAGGAAGCTGTGCGGGCAGACGCGCTGCATCAGGGTATTGACCGGCATAATCAGCATGCCGCGCTGCATCACCGGCAGCTGATAAAGCGTCGACAGACGGGCAGAGATAATATCCTGATGCGGTGAAAAGCTGTCGTAGGGCAGCGTCTCCCAGTCGGCGAGATGCGCCACCGGCAGATCGGTAAACTGGCGGATTTCGTCCAGCAGACGCAGGGCGGTTTGGGTATCGGGCGTAATCATTAACACCGGACCGGCATGTCGCTCGGTAATGCTGGCACACTCCACCGCGTGCGCAGCGCCAATGAGCTGGCCGAGCTGACGGTGATCGCCGGATTTAACGGGCAGGGTATAGCGAGTCTGTTCGGACATGGGATCTCGGGGTTGCTCCATTTTTACCATGACGTAATCATTCCATATTACGTCATGGCGATCACCTCTGCGGCACAATTTTCCTGCTGCCCGACGGTCAGCGGTAATGGCCTGCAGAGAAGAGGGAACGGGAAAACCCCCGTCGCGCGCTGGCGACGAGGGTTAAGACCCGGACAGGGGGGATTTTATTTTATAGATTGCTGTGTGTAATACATGCGCGGGCGGTCAATGTTCGCCCAGGTTAATTCCTGCTCAGAATGATAGCTATGATTGCCATCATCCCATTTTATGTAGTAGCCGGCTGGCGCATCTCCCTGCGCAAAGACGTTGATAACTTCGCCTCTGATCTCCCCGGATTTATGTTTTACAATACTGCCTTTGGGAAATTTAAACATGGTCGCTACCTCTACCGCTGTGCGATAACGTCACGCTTTATCGTCTTACTGATTGTAGTCTAGCGCGATGAGTGGCGGATAATCCGCCAATAACCGACTGCTTTAGGCGCTATACCTGCGCTTTGTGGCTCGCCGTGACCTATTCTGATGCAACTTTGCTGCCGACTCAGAGGGTTAGAGGTTTCATAAAGGCAGCGGCTCCTTTATCATCCCACTACCTATTTTCAGGCAACGGCTTACTGGATTCCATGTATCAACCTGTCGCGCTATTTATCGGTCTGCGTTACATGCGCGGACGCGCATCGGATCGCTTCGGTCGCTTTGTCTCCTGGCTTTCTACTATTGGCATTACGCTTGGCGTGCTGGCGATGGTGACGGTTCTGTCAGTCATGAACGGCTTCGAACGTGAACTTGAAGGCAATATTCTTGGCTGATGCCGCAGGCGCTGATTACCAGCGACAAAGGCAGTCTCAACCCGCAACAACAACCGCCTTCCAGCCTGGCGCTGCAGGGCGTCAGCCGCATTGCGCCGCTGACCACCGCTAACGTGGTGCTGCAAAGTCCGCACAGCGTCTCGGTCGGCGTGATGCTCGGTATTCAGCCGGATGAAAAAGATCCGCTGACGCCTTTCCTGGTCAATACCCAACAGAGCGTGCTGCAACCCGGCCAGTATAATGTGATCCTCGGCGAACAGCTGGCATCACAACTTGGCGTGAAGCGCGGCGATCAGCTGCGTCTGATGGTGCCGTCGGTCAGTCAGTTTACCCCGATGGGGCGGGTCCCGAGTCAGCGTCTGTTCACCGTGGCGGGCACCTATGCCGCCAACAGCGAAGTCGATGGCTACCAGATTCTGGTCAATCAACAGGATGCGTCGCGCGTGATGCGCTATCCGGCCGGGAATATTACCGGCTGGCGCTTATGGCTGGATAAGCCGCTGGAGGTTGATAGTCTCAGTCAGCAAACTCTGCCGGCCGGGCTGGTATGGAAAGACTGGCGCGAGCGCAAGGGCGATCTGTTCCAGGCGGTGCGGATGGAGAAAAACATGATGGGGCTGCTGCTGAGCCTGATCATTGCGGTCGCCGCCTTTAACATCATTACCTCGTTGGGCCTGCTGATTATGGAGAAGCAGGGTGAAGTAGCGATTCTGCAAACGCAGGGGCTGACACGCCGGCAGATTGTCGCGGTGTTCATGGTACAGGGCGCCAGCGCCGGCATTATCGGCACCTTACTCGGTACGCTGCTGGGCGTACTGCTGGCCAGCCAGCTGAATAACCTGATGCCGGTGATCGGCCTGTTTCTCGATGGCGCAGCGCTGCCGGTCGACATTAATCTGTGGCAAGTGGTGACCATCGCCCTGAGCGCGATGGTAGTGGCGCTGCTTTCTACGCTCTATCCTTCGTGGCGCGCTGCCGCCGTTCAACCCGCTGAGGCTTTACGTTATGAGTAACTCTCCTTTGTTGCAGTGTCGCGACCTGTGCAAACGCTATCAGGAAGGCAGCGTGCAGACCGATGTGCTGCGCAATGTGGCTTTCAGCCTGCAGCCTCGCGAACTGACGGCGATTGTCGGCAGTTCCGGATCGGGTAAAAGTACCCTGTTGCACCTGCTGGGCGGTCTGGATGCCCCGACCTCGGGTGACGTGATCTTTGATGGTCAGTCGCTGAACGCCATGTCCTCCTCCGCTAAAGCGGATCTGCGCAACCGCGAGCTGGGCTTTATCTATCAGTTCCACCATCTGCTGCCCGATTTTAGTGCGCTGGAGAACGTGGCGATGCCGCTGCTGATTGGCAAAGTCGCCAAAGCTGAAGCACAGGACCGCGCCCGCGAGATGCTGGCTGCCGTCGGGCTGGATCATCGCGCCGCACACCGCCCGTCAGAATTATCGGGTGGCGAGCGTCAGCGCGTGGCGATTGCCCGGGCACTGGTCAACCGTCCTCGTCTGGTGATGGCGGATGAGCCCACCGGTAACCTTGATGCGCGCAACGCCGATGCCATTTTTGCCTGCTGGGTGAACTCAACGTGCGTCAGGGCACCGCGTTCCTGGTGGTGACCCACGATCTGCAACTGGCGAAACGGATGTCGCGCCAGATGGAGATGCGTGATGGTCAGTTAAGCGAACAGCTGAGCATGGCAGGAGCAGAGTAATGGGATCGTCGTTATCGCTGCTGTTAGGCCTGCGCTTTAGCCGTGGCCGCCGCCGTGGCGGCATGGTATCGCTGATTTCGGTGATCTCAACCATCGGTATTGCGCTGGGTGTGGCGGTATTAATCATTGGCCTGAGCGCGATGAACGGGTTTGAGCGTGAGCTAAATAACCGCATTCTGGCCGTGGTCCCACACGGTGAGATTGAGGCGGTCAATCAGCCGTTTCAGCGCTGGCAATCAATGATTGCGCCGATTGAAAAGGTGCCAGGCATTGCGGCGGCGGCCCCGTATGTCAATTTCACCGGACTGATTGAAAGCGGTGCGCGACTCGAAGCGCTGCAGGTTAAAGGCGTGGATCCGGCGCAGGAGCCGCGACTGAGCGCACTGCCGCAGTTTGTCGCTAACAACGGCTGGTCGACGTTTGCCGCCGGTAAGCAGCAGATCATCCTCGGCGGCGGCATTGCCACTACGCTCAAAGTCAAACAGGGTGACTGGATCACCATCATGATCCCGAATAACGATGGGGATAACAAACTGCTGCAACCGAAGCGCATACGGCTTCAGGTCAGTGGTATCCTGCAACTGAGTGGCATGCTCGATCACAGCCTGGCGCTGGTGCCGCTGGCCGATGCGCAACAGTATCTTGATATGGGCAACAGCGTAACCGGCATTGCGTTGAAAATGAACGATCCGTTCCAGGCGGTTAAGCTGGTGCGTGACGCTGGTGAAGCGACCCATTCCTATGTCTATATCAAAAGCTGGATCGGCACCTACGGCTACATGTACCGCGACATTCAGATGATTCGCGCCATTATGTATCTGGCGATGGTGCTGGTAATTGGCGTCGCCTGCTTCAACATCGTTTCCACCCTGGTGATGGCGGTCAAAGACAAAAGCAGCGATATTGCGGTGCTCCGGACGCTCGGTGCCAAAGATCGCCTGATCCGCGCCATCTTCATCTGGTACGGTCTGCTGGCGGGCTTGCTCGGCAGCGTCAGCGGCGTGGTGGTGGGCGTGCTGGTATCACTGAACCTGACGCATCTGGTGCGCGGGCTGGAGTCGCTCACCGGCCATCATCTGCTGGCCGGCGATATCTACTTTATCGACTTCCTGCCGTCGGAGCTGCACTGGTCGATGTGTTCTCGGTCCTGATCACCGCCATCGTGCTGAGCCTGGTGGCCAGCTGGTATCCAGCCAGACGCGCCAGCCGCATCGACCCGGCTCGGGTACTGAGCGGACAGTAATTGACACGCGGCGCGAATTCACTCTTCGCGCCGCGCACATTTTCGGCCTCTGCTGCATGGCGCTGTCATGCGCAACCGTTATTATCGGGTGAATTCAGCCCAGAATTTGTTTATAGCGGCTCGCCGAAGCCGCTGCTCCAGGAGATTTTATGCGTACACCACGTCGCCGCATACGACTTGCCCGCCTTAAAAAGACCCGGAGAAAGGTGCATCAGCGCTTTCGCCAGCGAATTTTCGAGCGTGATCGTCAGGCCGAGCTGGCCGCCCATCCACAGCCGCACGTTGTGGTGCTGACCGGCGCTGGCATTTCAGCCGAGTCCGGTATCCGCACCTTCCGCGCCGCTGATGGTTTGTGGGAAGAGCATCATGTCGAAGATGTTGCGACCCCGGAAGGCTTTCAGCGCGATCCTGCGCTGGTGCAACGTTTCTATAACGCCCGTCGTCAGCAACTGCAGCAGGCAGAGATTCAGCCTAATGCCGCCCATCTGGCGCTGGCCGAACTGGAACAGGTGTTAGGCGATAACTTCCTGCTGGTAACCCAGAATATTGATAACCTGCATGAGCGTGCCGGCAATGCCCGGGTACTGCATATGCACGGTGAGCTGCTGAAAGTGCGCTGCGTCAACAGCGGTCAGGTGATTGAGTGGACCGGGGATATTACTCCTGACGACCGCTGTACCTGCTGCCAGTTTCCTTCAGCGCTGCGTCCGCATGTGGTGTGGTTTGGTGAAATGCCGCTGGGCATGGAGCAGATCTATCAGGCACTGGAGCAGGCCGATTACTTTATTGCTATCGGGACCTCTGGCCATGTCTATCCGGCAGCAGGCTTTGTCCATGAAGCCAAACTGCAGGGTGCGCATACCGTTGAGCTGAATCTGGAACCGAGTCAGGTTGGCAATGAGTTTGCCGAGCGGCATTACGGCCTGGCCAGTGAAGTGGTGCCGGAGTTTGTGCATACGCTGCTGCGTGGCCTGTATAAATAAGCCGGGTGACGACGGGCCGCCCGGCTTCTGTGGCTTAGCGGCCCGCTTTCAGCTGCTGGAACAGCGTCTCGTACTGCACGCTGGCATCGCCGACATCATCCTGCCATTCACCGTGCTGAATGACGTCAGCAGACGGATAGAGTGACGGATCGTTTGCCACCGAGGCCGGTAACAGCTTCTTCGCGGCCAGATTCGGCGTCGGGTAACCGATGGTTTCCGCCACTTTTGCCGCCACGTCCGGGCGCAGCAGGAAGTTGATCAGCTTCAGCGCGCCCGCTTTGTTCTTCGCGTTGGCGGGAATGGCAAGATTATCCATCCAGAAAATGCCGCCTTCTGCAGGCCAGACGATCGTTAGTGGGGTGCCCGCCTGCCGGGCCACATAGGCCGATCCGTTCCAGATCATCCCCAGATTCACTTCGCCTTCCATAAACGGGTTGCCCGGATTATCGGAGTTGAACGCCAGCACGTTGGGCATCAGCTTTTTCAGCTCCTGATAGGCAGCCTTGATCTGCGCCGGATCGCGGGTGTTTCCGGAGTAACCCAGCTTACGCAGCGCCATCTGAAACACTTCCCGCGCATCGTCGGTCAGCAACAGGCTCTGCTTATATTCAGGCTTCCACAAATCGGCCCAACGGGTGACGCTCTTTGGATCGATCTCGTCACTGTTCACGCCAATGGCGGTCGCACCCCAGATGTAGGGAATGGAGTAATCGTTATTGGGATCGAACGGCTTGTTCAGCAGATTCGGATCCAGATTGCTGAAGTTGCTCAACTGGCTCTTGTCGATCTTCTGCAACATGCCTTCGTTACGCATTTTGGCGACAAAATAGGTTGAGGGCACCACCAGATCGTAAGCGCCATCTTTCCAGGTTTTGAGCTTGGCGTACATGCTCTCATTGGATTCATAAGTCGAGTAGATCACCTTGATGCCGGTCTCTTTGGTGAACTGTTCCAGCAGACCCGGCGGGACATACTCGGTCCAGTTATAGAAGTAGAGCGTTTTACCGTCGTCCGCCTGAGCAGACTGCATCCCCAGTGCCAGCGCGCCAGCCGCCAGCCAGTGAGACCATTTTTTCATTATCAATCCTCGGTTATTTATTTCTGTCACGCAGTAACCACTGACTGCCCGCCACCAGCAGCAACGACAGCAACATCAGAATCGTGGCGAGCGCATTCACTTCAGGCGAAACGCCCACTTTTACCATTGAGTAAATTTTCAGCGGCAATATTTCAAAGGTGGGGCCGGTCACAAACGAAGAGACCACCACATCATCCATTGACAGGGTAAAGCTCAGCAACCATCCGGCCGCGACGGCTGGCATAGCCAGCGGCAGGATAATTTTGCGCAGAATTGTGGTCTCGCTGGCACCCAGATCTTTTGCCGCTTCCAGCATCCGCACATCAAAGCCTTTCAGCCGCGAGTAAACGGTGATCACCACAAACGGCAGACAGAAGGTGATGTGGGAGAACAGCAGCGACCAGAATCCCAGCGAGATCCCCAGCAGCATAAACAGCACCAGCAGCGAAATCGCCATCACAATATCTGGCGACATCATCACCACAAACAGCATGCCGCTGACAAAAGGCTTGCCGCGAAAGCGATAGCGATAGAGCGCTACCGCAGTGAGCGAGCCTATCAGCGTCGCACAGCTGGCCGACAGCACGCCCATGATCAGCGAATGCTGCGCCGCCTGCAGCAGGCTGTCGTTGTTCAGCAGCAGGTGATACCACCGGGTAGTGAACCCTTGCCAGTTAATGCCAAAGCGGGAAGCGTTGAACGAATTCACGATTAAAATCACAATCGGAATATAGAACCAGGCATAAATGAGCGTCATAAAACTGCCGCGTAACAGGCGTGTCATCATCCTAAATCCACCTTGTTATTCAGCAGCCGCGCAACGCGCCAGTAAATCAGCAGCAGCAGGCCCATTAACAGCGTCATCACAATGCTGGTGGCGGCACCAAACGGCCAGTCACGAATATTGAGGAACTGACTCTTGATCACGTTGCCAATCAGCAGGTTTTTCGCGCCGCCCATCAAATCCGCCACATAGAACAGCCCCATCGCCGGGATCAACACCAGCAGGCATCCGGCGATAATTCCCGGCATGGTGAGCGGCAGGATGATGCGGAAAAAGGTCTGTATTTTTCCGGCACCCAAATCACGCGCCGCTTCGAGCAGCGGTTTATCCAGCTTCTCCAGACTGGAGTAAAGCGGCAGCACCATAAACGGCAGCAGAATGTAGATCAGCCCGAGCACCACCGCTTCCGGGGTATAGATAATACGAAACGGCTTATCGATCAGGCCGATCGACAGCAGAAAATCATTCAGCCAGCCGCGGGTACTGAGGAATATTTTCAGCCCATAGATGCGGATCAGTGAGTTGGTCCAGAACGGAACTATCAACAGAAACAGCATCAGCGGACGCAGTCGCGCCGGTAACATCGTCAGGCACCAGGCGAACGGGTAGCCCAGCAGCAGGCAGCAGAGGGTGGCAATCAGCGCCATATTAAGCGAATGCAGCAGCACTTCGGCATACAGCGGATCAAGCAGGCGCGTGTAGTTGCTAAGGGTAAATACCGCGCTGACAAAGTGTGCATCGTCACGTGTCAGGAAGCTGGTGATAAAAATCATCAGATTGGGCAGAAAGACAAACAGCGCCAGCCAGCCAACTATCAGCGCAATGACGCTTTTCTGGAAACCATTACGCATCAGCTTCATACGGCAATACCACCTCCCAGCTGGGCACCCAGTTCACCGCCATTTTCTGGTTCAGTGAGTGGTCAAAGTCAGGATCGTCTTCATTAAAGAACTCGCTCACCGTTACCAGCTTGCCGTTCTCCAGTTCTACGGTAGATTCCAGCGTCATGCCTTTGTAGTTACGCTCACGGACATAACCGATCAGGCCGTCAGCCGCGCTATCACCATGAATCTCCTCCACCCGCAAATCCTCCGGGCGCAGCATCACGTGCAGCCGATCGCCTGGCCGGACCGGGAAAGCACAGTGGATATCACACTCACGACCTTCCACTCTGGCGCGTATTAATGGTGCGCTGTCGCTGGCGATCACTTCGGCATCAAAGACGTTGATCTCACCGATAAAGCGGGCGACAAACAGATTATCAGGTTCTTCGTAGATCTCACGTGGCGTGCCATCCTGCACAATTTTCCCGTCGCGCATCACCACAATCCGATCGGACATGGTCAGCGCCTCTTCCTGATCGTGGGTGACGAAAACAAAGGTAATACCCAGCTTGCGCTGTAGCGCTTTTAGCTCATTCTGCATCTGCTTACGCAGCTTGTAGTCCAGCGCAGAGAGTGACTCGTCCAGCAGCAGAACTTTTGGCCGGTTAACGACCGCGCGGGCGATAGCGACGCGCTGTTGCTGTCCGCCCGACAGCTGATGGGGACGCCGATCGGCAAAGCTTTCCAGCTGGACCATTGCCAGCGCATCATTAACCCGGGTAGTGATTTGTGCCGCCGGCGTTTTTTGCATCCGCAGACCAAACGCGACGTTCTCAAATACCGTCATATGCGGGAACAGCGCGTAGCTCTGAAACACCGTATTGACGTGGCGGTGTTCGGCCACGGTGTCAGTAATATCCTGATTGTCCAGCAGGATGCGACCGCGATCCGCCTCTTCCAGACCGGCGATCAGTCGCAGAATGGTGGTTTTGCCGCAGCCCGACGGACCGAGCAGGGTAATAAATTCGCCGTGGTGAATGGTCAGATTAAAATCATCAATGATGGTTTTGCCATCGAAAGCTTTACTGATGCCAGAAAGCGTAACCAGCGCCTGCTGTGCGCGTGTTTGCGTCATTTTAGTCTCAGTCTGTCAAAGGTCGAACAGGTTACAGCATAGCCGTCTACTGCGGCCAGCCAGCAAGAAGGGGCGGATGATACCTGAAAAATGTGGCAATGCCATGTTTTGACCCCACCGGGCAGGCGATAATCAGGATTGTTAACAACACATTGCGAGACTTGCCGCAACAATCTCACAATCCGGCTTTTTTTTCGGCGTGATCGCTTCCCCAAATGGGATCGACAGCGCTAACCTGTCTGCTGATGATTTGACGCAACGTTGCGCCGGCTGGTCTGTGAATAATAACGGACGGCACTTTTAAAGGATGGGATATGGAACAGTTACTTGAGCGTTTTTTGAGTTACGTCGCAGTCGAAACCCAGGCAAAACCGCAGGCGCGTCAGGTGCCAAGCAGTGAAGGGCAGTGGACGCTGGCGCGTCAGCTGCAGGAAGAACTGCTGGCGTTGGGTTTTGTTGACGTCACGTTAAGCGATCACTGTTGCGTCATGGGCACGCTGCCGGCCAATGTAGACTGGCCAACGCCGGTGATTGGTTTTATCTCCCATATGGATACCTCGCCTGACTTTACCGCGAAACATGTTAATCCGCAGATTATTGAGAATTACCGCGGCGGTGACATTGCGCTGGGCAATGGCGATGAGATCCTTTCGCCGGTGATGTTTCCGGTGCTGCACAAGCTGATCGGCCACACGCTGATTACCACCGATGGCAAAACCCTGCTGGGGGCGGACGACAAGGCCGGTATTGCCGAAATTATGACGGCGATGGCGCGGCTGGCGGACAGCGATATTCCGCATGGTGCCATCCGCGTCGCCTTTACGCCCGACGAAGAGATTGGGCGCGGCACCTCGCATTTTGATGTCGAAGGCTTTGCCGCTGACTGGGCCTACACCGTTGACGGCAGCGACCTGGGGGAGTTTGAGTATGAAAACTTTAATGCCGCCTCCGCCACGGTCAAAATCGTGGGCAATAATGTGCATCCTGGCTCAGCAAAAGGGGTGATGGTTAACGCGCTGGATCTGGCCAATCAGTTCCATGCCGCCGTGCCGGCCAATGAAAAGCCGCAGTACACCGAAGGCTATGAGGGCTTCTATCATCTGCACCAGATGAAAGGCACGGTTGAACACGCTGAGCTGCACTACATTATTCGCGACTTTGATACCGACAGTTTTGAGCAGCGCAAACAGACGCTACAGCAGATTGCGACGGAGATGACCAAAACCCTGCATAAAGATTGTTCCGTCACCGTAGAGATCACCAACAGCTATCGCAACATGCGTGAAAAGGTGGAACCTTTCCCGCATATCATTGAGTTAGCGCTACAGGCGATGCGTGACTGCGCTATTGAGCCGGTGGTCAAACCGATTCGCGGCGGTACTGACGGATCCGCGCTGTCATGGAAAGGCTTGCCGTGTCCGAACCTGTTTACCGGCGGCTACAACTATCACGGCAAACATGAATTTGCCTCGCTGAATATCATGGCGAAGTCAGTGGAGGTGATTGTGCGGTTGTCGGAACTGGCGGCGCAGAAGAAAGGTTAAGTTGCGAACGGGGTTTTACTGAAGCAGGCTCTCTGCCGCTAATGGCGGAGAGCCTGATGAGGAGACTGGCTTGCGGAGGGCAGGCGGCGGATGCGTCTGCCCTCCAGGTCAGTTATTCTTCGCCAAAATACCAGTATCCGGCATTCACCAGACCGGCAATCTGCGCCAGCACCGCCGGATCGTCCAGCGCATCCCCGAGATCTTCCAGCGTGATGCGATAATGATGCGCCAGCACGGCCATCACTTCAGGATGTGAACATTCAACCCGCTCACCGTTGACGTAGACCGCATCGCCAATTGTCAGGACCCGCAGGCCACCTAACCGGCTCAGCGCATCACCCTGTTGCAGCGCGTCATAAATCTCATCAGGCTGATAAGGCGGCTCTGGCGGCGCGACATCCAGCTCATGACGGGATTGAGAAATAAACTCGCCAAACCACTGAGCAAAGTGTTCCGGTTGGTTGATCACGTCCAGCATCACCTGACGGACGCCTTCAATCTCCTGCGGCAGGATCTGTGAAGGGCACTCGCGCGACGGCACGTTCGGATCGCTAAAGCGCAGGCTGCCCAGCTCGTTGGCCAGCGCGTAATCGGCAAAGCCGCTGATCAGTTCACGTCCGCTTGGCGCACGGAAACCCACCGAATAGTTCAGCGCATTTTCCAGCGAATAGCCTTCATGCGGGAATCCAGGCGGAATGTAGAGGATATCGCCCGGCTCCATCTCTTCATCAATAATGGCATCGAACGGTTCCACCTGCAGCAGATCCGGATGAGGGCAATGCTGCTTCATCGGCACTTTTTCACCGACGCGCCAGCGGCGACGGCCACTGCCCTGAATAATGAAGACGTCATACTGATCGAAATGCGGACCGACACCGCCTCCCGGCACCGCGAACGACACCATCAGGTCATCGATACGCCAGTCAGGCAAAAAGCGGAAAGGGCGCATCAGGGCGGCAGAAGGTTCATGCCAGTGATTAACCGCCTGCACCAGCAGCGACCAGTTATTCTCACCCAGATGGTCGTAGCTCTCAAACGGGCCGTGACTGACCTGCCATTTGCCATCCTGATGGCTCACCAGGCGGCTATCTACCTCGTTTTCCATCGCCAGTCCGGCCAGTTCATCCGGAGAAAGGGGATCGACAAAGTTTTTGAAGCCACGCTTCAGTACCACCGGGCGTTTTTGCCAGTAGCGTTGAATAAAATCGGGCCAGTTGAGATCGAGCTGATAGTCCATACAAGGGTTCCGCTTAGGGCTGTAAATGCCAGCAAGTATAACAGCCCGGACGGTTTTCTACTCGCGGCGATGTTCGACTTCCTGGCGCTGAAAGACTACTTCCATCCGGGTGCCACCCAGTGCGCTGCCTGAAGCGATAACCTTACCCGCATATTGCTCAAGTATATCCAGCACCACCGCCAGCCCCAGTCCCTGACCGGGGCGCAGGGTGTCGGCGCGCTGACCGCGGACAAACACCAGATCGCGTTTGCTCTCCGGAATACCGGGACCGTCATCGTCTATGTAGAGATGCAGCGCTTTTTCGCTCTGATAAGCGCTGACTTCAATAAACTCGAGGCAATATTTACAGGCGTTATCCAGCACGTTACCCATCACTTCCATAAAATCGTTCTGGTCGCCGACGAAAGTGAGTTCCGGGGAGATATCGAGGGTGATTGCCACCCCTTTACGCTGATAAACCTTGTTCAGCGCCGAACACAGGCTGTCGAGCAGACCGGAGACCGAATGCAGGTCGCGCTGCAGCGGATTGTGATCGGCCTGCATACTGGCGCGATGCAGGTAATAACCGACCTGTTGCGAGATGCGGCTGATCTGCTCCAGCATCACCGGTTCAGCCTCTTCTACCGTCAACTCTTTGCCGCTGCGTAGCGACCGCAGGGTGCTTTGCAGTACCGCCAGCGGGGTTTTGAGACTGTGCGTCAGGTCCGACAGAGTGGTGCGATAACGGGTATAGCGCTGCCGTTCGTTCGTCAGCAGCAGGTTGAGGTTGCGCACCAGGCTGCGCAATTCCTGCGGCGGATTATCATCCAGTTTTTCACGCTGGCTGGTCTCCAGTTCCCGCACCTGCTGAGTGAGTGCGCCAATCGGACGCAGGCTCCAGTGCGCCGCCAGCCACAGCAGCGGCACGATCAGGATCAGGTTAGCCGCCAGCACATAGCTGAACCATGACCACACCACATCCGAATGCTGTAACTCCTGCGGGATCGAGTCGACCACCACAATGGTCAGCGCTGGCAGATTGGTGGTAGCGTCATAGCGGTTAACCGCAACGGAGTGGGTGAAGGTATCGTCACTGTCGGTATCCCAGGCATGCAGTCGCCGTTTCGCGCTGAGGTTATCCCCCATCGCCGCCAGGCTGGTGCCGTTGCTGGTATCAATCTCGTAGAAATCCGGTTTGATCAGCCAGTCACGGTGGATTTTCTTGCGGATCTCCGGCACGTCGCGTTGCTGCCACAGCAGCTTGCCGTGCTCGTCGTAAATGAACACCAGCGTCGGGAAGTTAAGCGTCATCCGTTCCGGCTGGGCAATGGTGAGCTGATTGTCATGCCACTGCGCCAGCGTAAAGAACAGGTTGCTTTCGCCCCGCATCACCCGATAGGTGTTTTTATCGAAGCTCACCACATAGCCAATAACCGCGACCATGCCATAGGAGAGGGAGAGGAACAGGACAATCGCTGCGGAGGCCAGCAGAAAACGGGCGCGCAGCGAAATCGGGCGATAACGACTAAACCAGGACATGGTCAGAGATCAAAGCGGTAACCCTGGCCACGCACGGTGGCGATGACGTCGGCGGGATGCAACGCCAGAATCTTTTTGCGCAGACGCCCCATCAGCACGTCGATGGTGTGGCTTTCACGCAGTTCTGCGTCGGGATAGAGTTGCAGCATCAGCGAATCCTTGCTCACCACTTTACCGGCGTTGCGAATCAGGGTTTCGACGATGGTATATTCAAAGGCGGTCAGCTTCACCGGCTGCTCATTCACCGTCAGTTCGCGACGGGACAAATCAACCTGAAACGGCGACATATCGATGATCTGCGATGCGTGGCCGCTATTGCGCCGCATCAGCGCCTGCAGCCGTGCCGCCACCTCTTCAATATGAAACGGCTTGGTGACGTAATCATCCGCACCGGCTTCCAGCGCTTCCACTTTTGCCTGCCAGCCTTCACGGGCGGTCAGCACCAGAATCGGCTGACGCACGGCATCACTGCGCCAGCGGCGGATCAGTGACATGCCATCTTCATCCGGCAGGCCTAAATCGACCAGCGCGATGTCCGGCAGGTGCTCGCGAAGAAAATAGTCGGCTTCTTTGGCGTCTTCGGCGGCATCAACCTGATGGCCCATATCACGTAACTGCACGGCGAGATGATGGCGCAGCAGAGCATTGTCTTCCACTACCAGAACACGCATAGGAATTCCTTACTATCTGAATGAGTCAAATTGCAGAAAGTATACGCGAAATGAACTAAACAAGATGTTAACGCAGACCGGCCTGAACCGGTCTGCGGAGGGGATTATTTCAGATCGTCAACCATCTGGATAGCACGGCCGATATAGTTGGCTGGCGTCATCTGCTTCAGACGCACTTTTTCCTCTTCCGGCAGCGCCAGGCTGTCGATAAAGGCCTGCATGCCCGCCGCATCAACCCGTTTGCCGCGCGTCAGCTCTTTCAGCTTCTCGTACGGCTTTTCAATGCCATAACGGCGCATCACCGTCTGGATCGGTTCGGCCAGCACTTCCCAGTTATGATCCAGTTCATCGAGCAGACGATCGCGGTTCACTTCCAGTTTTGAAATACCTTTCAGCGTTGCCTGATAGGCGATCAGCGCATAGCCAATACCGACGCCGAGGTTACGCAGTACGGTGGAGTCGGTCAGGTCACGCTGCCAGCGGGAGACCGGCAACTTGCTGGCCAGATGCTGCATCACCGCGTTTGCCAGACCCAGATTGCCTTCGGAATTTTCGAAATCGATCGGGTTCACTTTGTGCGGCATGGTTGAGGAGCCGATTTCGCCAGCGATGGTTTTCTGTTTGAAATGATTCAGCGCCACGTAGCCCCAGATATCACGATCGAAATCGATCAGGATGGTGTTGAAGCGGGCGATGCAGTCGAACATCTCTGCGATGTAGTCATGCGGCTCAATCTGGGTGGTGTAGGGGTTCCAGCTGATCCCCAGCGAAGTGACAAAACGCTCGCTCAGCTGATGCCAGTCAACTTCCGGATACGCGGCGATGTGGGCGTTATAGTTACCGACCGCACCGTTGATTTTGCCCAGCACCTCAATCTGGCTCAGCTGACGCAGCTGGCGCTCCAGACGATAGGCGACATTGGCCATCTCTTTGCCCATGGTGGACGGCGTGGCGGGCTGGCCATGCGTGCGGGAGAGCAGCGGAATATCACGGTATTCTGACGCCAGGCCTTTTACAGCGGCGATCAGCTGCTGCCAGTAAGGCAGGATCACCTCGCGGCGCGCGGTTTCCAGCATCAGCGCATGAGAGAGGTTGTTGATATCTTCGGAAGTGCAGGCGAAGTGAATGAACTCAGATACCGCATGCAGGGCAGGGACGTCCGCCACTTTCTCTTTCAGGAAATATTCGACCGCTTTAACGTCGTGATTGGTGGTGCGCTCAATGGTCTTGATGCGCGCCGCATCGTCTTCCGAAAAATTGCTGACAATCGCGTCAAGGAAAGCGTTTGCGTCGGCATCAAATGCAGGAACTTCCTTGATCTCTGCGGTCGCGGCCAGTTTTTGTAACCAGCGAACTTCAACCTCAACGCGGAATTTCAGCAAACCAAATTCGCTGAAAATCGCACGCAGCGGGCTGACTTTATCGCCGTAACGACCATCGACAGGTGAGACGGCGGTCAGAGAGGATAATTCCATCAGTGCAACTCCTGAATCATTTAACAGTATTTTGCCGCACCGACTTAGTAAGTCAGTGGCAGCCGGGATAAGAGGGTCTTTGCTTCACGCAGCAAGCGCTGGCGCGAAAACATCAGTTGCAGACGGCCACCGCCGACCTGCTGCCACAAAACGGCGGCACGAATGCCGGCTAACAGCGTGGCCCGCACTTTACTCTGCAACTGCGGATTCTGCAGCACGGCGGGCGAACCGGTCACCTGGATACGCGGACCTAACGGGCTGATAACGTCAACGTAGATGCCGGCCATAGCGCTCAGAATGGTATCGGATTCCAGTTCGTAGTGCGCCAGCTGACGGTCGAGCTGGCTGATACGCTGGGCCAGTGTCGCTATCGCTGATTTATTGGCGCTGAGCTTACGTTCCAGCACCATCATGCTAAGGGTATAACGCGTCAGTTCCGCGCCCGCGCCTGACGACTGCTGCTGTTGAGCACCGCCATCAGGGTTTCGAGGCCGAGGCGCAGGTTGGCTTCATTGTTGCCAAACACCGCCAGCGTCGAGCTGGGATTGAGATCCAGCACGCTGCGCAGCGTCACGGTAAACGCCTCGGGCTGACAGTGACCCTGCTGTGCCAGCTGCTGCACCAGATGGGCCGACTGACAGATGCCTGCCAGCGCCAGTGTGATTTCCTGATAGTTCTTCGCCACGGTTACTCCTGTTTACGCGTCATGAACGCCGGGTTAAGCGGCTTATTTTGCGACTAACGGCAGACGCTCTTCGATAATGCCGCCACCCAGGCAGACCTCGCCAAGATAGAACACCGCAGATTGTCCGGGCGTGACCGCCGCGACAGGTTCATCAAAACGGACTTCAATCCGGTCTTCGCCATGCGGAATGATCTCACACGGGATGTCGGTCTGGCGATAGCGGGTTTTAACCGTACAGCGCAGCGGAGCCGCGATTGGCTGACGATCGACCCAGTGCAGCTGCTGCGCGATCAGGCCGACCGACATCAGACGCGGATGATCGCCACCCTGTGCGACAATCAGCCGATTGCGCGCCACATCTTTGTCGACCACATACCAGGGATCATCTTTGCTCTCTTTCAGGCCGCCGATACCCAGACCTTTGCGCTGGCCCAGCGTATGGTACATCAGACCCTGATGTTCGCCGACGATCTGACCGTCCACGGTCTCAATCTCACCGGGCTGAGCCGGCAGATAACGCGCCAGGAAGTCACGGAATTTGCGCTCACCGATAAAGCAGATGCCGGTAGAGTCTTTCTTTTTGGCGGTAATTAAATCCAGCTGTTCAGCGATGCGGCGCACCTCGGGCTTTTCCAGCTCGCCGACCGGGAACAGACTCTGAGCAATCTGCTGGTGGCTCAGGGTATACAGGAAGTAACTCTGATCTTTGTTGCCATCCAGGCCGCGCAGCAGCTGGCTCTGACCCTCAACGTCCTGACGACGAACATAGTGGCCGGTGGCAATGAAATCCGCGCCGAGATCTTCAGCCGCGAACTCGAGGAACGCTTTGAATTTGATCTCTTTATTGCACAGGATGTCGGGGTTCGGCGTACGACCCGCTTTATACTCTTCGAGGAAGTGCTCAAAGACGTTATCCCAGTATTCAGCGGCAAAGTTGACCTTGTGCAGCTTAATACCCAGTTTGTCGCACACCGCTTGCGCATCCGCCAGATCGTCCGCGGCAGTACAATATTCCTCGCCATCGTCCTCCTCCCAGTTCTTCATGAACAGGCCTTCGACCTGGTAGCCCTGCTGTTGCAGTAACCAGGCGGAAACGGAAGAATCGACGCCGCCGGACATACCGACGATCACTTTTTTCTGGCTGTTGTCAGACATGACACGCTCGCATAACGATAAAAAAACAGGCGGCGCATTCTACCATGCAGAAGACGGGCGCGCACCCTCATGAAACGGCCAGCGGAACGCGCTGACCAGATGTAACGGATAGCGCGCGCCCTGTTGCCACAGCCGTACGCTTTCCGCCACCAACGGTGAACGCAGGTTAGACGCGGTGAGAATCTGCGCTGGCGGCAACCACCAGCAGCAATCGATATCGCTATCCTGCGGCTGGGTTGGCTGCTTTTTGGCCAGATCGAGGCCAAACAGAAAACGCACAAAAGGCGTATTATCAGGCGCTATCCACTGATGAACGGTGATGAAATAGGCCATTTCTGCCGCGATACCGGTCTCTTCATATAATTCACGTTGCGCGGCTTGCTGCAGCGTTTCGTCCGCTTCAAGGTGTCCGGCTGGCTGATTCCAGGTAGGCTGTCCCTTAATGGTCTCTTCTACTACCAGCAGTTCACCTTCCGCCTGCACTAAACAGGCGACCGTGACATGAGGTTTAAACATCGTTCCTCCGGAATTGTTAACCTGACGTTATAAAAAATCGCTCTGTCAGGCTGGACTGTCGTCAGCATCGCGCCATGCGCCGGGCGCCAGATTATCGAGCGTATAGCCGCCCATCGCATAACGGATCAGCCGCAGAGTTGGAAAACCAATATGGGCCGTCATCCGGCGCAGCTGGCGGTTGCGGCCCTCATACAGCGTCACTTTAAGCCACTGGGTCGGGATATTTTTACGCTCGCGAATCGGCGGCTGGCGCGGCCAGAGCCACGCCGGTTCGGCGACTTTCTCGACCTGCGCCGGCAGGGTTGGGCCATCTTTCAGACTAACCCCATCCCGCAACGGTTGCAGGTCGCTCTCCTGCGGCTCGCCTTCGACCTGAACATAGTAGATCTTGCCGGTGCGTTTGCCGGGCTGGGTTAGCGCGGCCTGTAAGGCACCCTCGTTGGTCAGTACCATCAACCCTTCGCTGTCGCGATCGAGACGGCCCGCGGCATAGACCCCGGCCACGCTGATGAAATCTTTCAGGGTACGACGGCCCGCTTCATCGGTGAACTGTGGCAAAACATCGAAGGGTTTGTTAAACAGCACCACGCGGCGCGGCGCGGCACTACGCTCAGGGGCCCGTCGCGCATCACGCGTCGGGCGGCTGAATCGTTTATCCTGGTGAATTCGTTGAGATGTTTTTCGCATGGGCTTTGCAGTCAGAAACAATGGGCGCATTATAACGCGAAATTGCGGTGATTGGCGTGACGGAAATATTCAAGTAGTATTGACCCGCATCTTACAAATCATTAACAAAATCGCCTAGGAGAGGTTAATGGAAAGCAAAGTAGTTGTTCCGGCGGAAGGTCAAAAAATCACCCTGAACCAGGGCAAACTGGTTGTCCCGAATAATCCGGTCATTCCTTACATTGAGGGTGACGGTATCGGCGTTGATGTTTCACCAGTGATGCTGAAAGTGGTCGACGCTGCGGTGAAGAAAGCCTACAACGGCGAGCGCAAAATCTCCTGGATGGAGATTTACACCGGTGAGAAATCCGTGGAACTTTACGGCCAGGACGTCTGGCTGCCACAGGAAACCCTCGACTTAATTAAAGAATATCGTGTTGCCATCAAAGGCCCACTGACCACCCCGGTCGGCGGCGGTATTCGTTCACTGAACGTTGCCCTGCGTCAGGAGCTGGACCTCTACGTCTGCCTGCGTCCGGTACGTTACTACAAAGGCACGCCAAGCCCGGTTAAACGTCCTGAAGAGACCGACATGGTGATCTTCCGTGAAAACTCCGAAGATATCTATGCTGGTATCGAGTGGAAAGCGGGTTCTGCCGAAGCGGACAAAGTGATCAAGTTCCTGCGCGAAGAGATGGGCGTGAAGAAAATTCGCTTCCCTGAGCAGTGTGGTATCGGCGTTAAGCCGTGCTCGGAAGAGGGTACCAAGCGTCTGGTACGCGCGGCAGTTGAATACACCATCACCAACGATCGTGATTCCCTGACTCTGGTCCACAAAGGCAACATCATGAAGTTCACCGAAGGCTCGTTCAAAGACTGGGGTTACCAGTTAGTGAAAGAAGAGTTCGGCGGCGAACTGATCGACGGCGGCCCGTGGATGAAGTTCAAAAACCCGAACACCGGTAAAGAGATCATCGTTAAAGATGTGATTGCCGATGCGTTCCTGCAGCAAATCCTGCTGCGTCCGGCTGAATATGACGTTATCGCCTGTATGAACCTGAACGGTGACTACATCTCCGACGCCCTGGCGGCGCAGGTTGGCGGTATCGGTATTGCACCAGGCGCTAACATTGGTGATGAGTGCGCGCTGTTCGAAGCCACGCACGGTACTGCACCTAAGTATGCCGGTCAGGATAAAGTGAACCCAGGTTCAGTGATCCTGTCAGCAGAAATGATGCTGCGTCACATGGAATGGTTCGAAGCGGCAGACCTGATTGTTAAAGGTGTTGAAGGCGCTATCGCTAACAAGACCGTGACTTACGATTTCGAACGCCTGATGGATGGCGCTAAACTGCTGAAATGTTCAAAGTTTGGTGACGCGATCATCGAAAATATGTAATCCCTGACGGGATGACGTGGATTAAAAACGGGAGCGGAAACGTTCCCGTTTTTTTATGGAAAAACTGGCTCGCCAGCCAGAGCGCATCCGGCGTCAGGCTGGAAAAACTAAGGTCATACTAAAACCTGGCAACAGCCGCGCTAACCGTCTCACCTGGCCGCTGACGGCGTTACTGTGAGCTGATCAGTGGCAATTCGGCTGGCTTCAACCCGTCCCGGGCAAGCCTTGTTTAATTCATTTTCAAGCACGCTATCCGCAGCATGTTCGGTCAGCCGTTTGAATCTGAGCCTGCGTTTAAGACCATCTTCTGAACAGTCATGCGCCTCAGCAAGCTGAACCGCGGCGCTGTAAGCGTTGTAACACCCATTGGCATCAGAAACGTGCTGCTTACACTCGCTGAACCGATCAAAAGTGATGTCGGGATGCGCGATCAGCCAGGCAATCTGCGGATTGACCTTTATTCCCTTAATCACCGCGGGCAGGGTCAGATAACTCAATACCACCGCCAGTATGGTGGTGAGATACATAAAGCGCTGGTAGGGCACAGGATTTCCTTCTGTCTGGCGCTGGGGTTGCGTAGCGTCGATTGTGACCAGCCCTGACCCAATCGGCCATCAATCAGAGCCAGTAAAGCGCCGATCACCCAGGCAGAACAATCGAATTATCGGCAGACCAGAACGATATCGTCGTTGCGGTCACCCCGACGTTCGCTGTTCTGCCCGCTCGTGACGTTGAAAAGTAACCCGCCGCCAGAAACGGAGTGTGTTGTGGGGGGGGCATTTTTACTTCGCAGATTAATAGTAACAACCGCAATTATTGTTAAGCCGGTAACTCCGCACAATGAGATGATTCTTACGCCCCTTCAAGAGCTAAGCCATTGCGAGTGCCGGAGATAAGCGCCGGGTGGGGCATGTTCTCAGGCTGCCAGCAGGGCGGCCTGTTTTATTTGTTGCCTGCTTTACCCTTTCCGCTATTCCCGCTATTGAACCAACCCCGATCTGCGCTGACTAATTGCTGACTTATGCCGTCACGGTTATCCCTTTGCGGACGCCAGTGGCGAGCCTTATTTTTAGCCAGCCAGACGGCATAGCCGCTGCGCAAAGGATGTCAGAGATGCGGGTTTTGATTATTTGTCGGGATAATATTGGCGATACCTTACTGACTACGCCGCTGATCAGCGCGCTGCATCAGTCATGTGAGCATCAGGTTGATGTGTTAACCAACAATTATGCGGCACCGGTACTGCAGCACAATCCTGATATCCGGCAACTGTTTTACTATACCAAGTCGCATCATCGCGAGGCGGGACAGGGCAGAATCGCCTGCCTGCTGCAGCGTCTGCAACTGATGCTGACGCTGAAAAAGAACCGATACGATACGGTGATTCTGGCGAAAAGCCGCTGGGATCAGCATGGCCTGAAGTGGGTGAAAATGGTGCGTCCGGGGCAGGTGATTGCGCTGGGAGAAGAGCCACATCCGCTGATCACCCACTTGTTAGCGCCGCAGGCATCCGCGCAGGCTCATATCGCTGAGATCCTGTACAGTCTGGCCCGTCCTTTCAACCTTGCCGCCGCTGCGCCGGGCAAGCTGACGCTGATGCCGGATGCAGAGATTGCCGCCGACCTGCGAAAAAGCTACGCCATCGACTCCTCTCAGCCGGTCTATGCATTACAAATCAGCGCCCGTAAGCCGAGCCAGCAGTGGCCAGCTGAGCGCTTTGCTGAACTGGCCGAAACCCTCGCCGCCCGGCATTCATGCCAGATCATGCTGTTGTGGTCGCCTGGTCGTCGCGATAATCCGCGCCATCCTGGCGATGACGAGAAGGCCCACGAGATTATGGCGCTGTGCCCGCAGCTGACGCTGAAAGCGGTGGCGACCACCAGCCTGCCGCAATTGATTGCGGCGATGTCGTTGTGTCAGGGACTGGTCACCAGTGATGGCGGGGCGATGCATATCGGGGCGGCGCTTGGTCTGCCGGTTGTGGCGATGTTTGGCGACAGCGATCCGGCCTGCTGGCATCCGTGGCAGGTGAAGCATCAGGTACTGCAACCGGCATCGCGTGACGTGACCTCGCTCAGCAGCCGCGAGGTATACGACGCGTTTGCGAACACCGTTATTCAGTCATTCCCCTCAGGCCAGCGGCCCAGGCTGGCCGCCTCACACAGTAATGCTACCGTCAGTGGACGGTAGGGTAAGCCTGCACTGAACCCCAACCGCCCGGCCAGCACCAACAGCGCGGAAGGTGACGCCGGAAAATAGCGGGTCTCATCGTAGCGTTTTGAACAGACGTCAAAGGTAATAAAAAAATCACTCATCAGTATCGCGAATTCCACCTCACTCAGCGGCAACTGCTGCAGGTAGAAGTCGTGACGATCAATTTTCCTGAACCGGCCAAACACCGTTGGCTGATTATGGTACTCAATCAAATCGATCACTGCTTGTGGCGAACAGGGCTTGCGGGACGTCTCCATTATCCCACCAGCTGGGTCACGGCCTGATGGACTTCCTCAGCCTTGATTGAGGCCATCGGATGTTGTGAGGCGTGGCGTTCCGGACGATGGATAACGATATGGCGATCGCTGTCCTGACACGGACCGGTATAACGCGGGTTGGCGGTGGAGAACAGGCTGACGGTGGGAACCTGTGCCGCGACAGCGATGTGCAGCGGGCCGGTATCACCGGTGACCAGCAAATCCAGGCTGCGGATCAGCGTAATCAGTCCGCTGAGATTGGTTTTACCCGCCATTGGCGTGACGTTTTTACGGTATTGCAGCGGCAGGCTGTCGATAAATTGCTGCTCAAGCGGCTGCTCTGCTGCGGTGCCGGTGACAATGATTTCACAGTCAGGCCAGCTCTCCAGCAAGTCCGTGGCCAGCTGGCTAAAATGCGCCAGCGGCCAGCGCCGGATATCTTTCGACGCGCCCAGCTGAAACCCAATCCGCCGATGGGCACAGGGTGCAGCGGCCGGGCTGTCCAGCCCCGGCAAATGCATCTCCGTCTGGTGGGTTTCGGCACCCAGCGATTCTACTAATTTTAATTTGCGCTTAATGGTGTGATCGTCGAAATAACCCGAGTAATGGTCAAGGTGTTTATTTAATAGCGTGGATTCGCTGCCATAGTGATCGCGAATTATTGTCTGGCTGCCGGTGATAACCGAACTCAAAATATCGTACGGAAAATGGGCGTGTAATATCACGGACAGGTCGGGTTTTTTACGTCGCAGCTTGAATAGCAAGGGTAAAAAATTCAGCAGTTTATTATCCCAGATATAGATATCGTCAAACCAGTGATAGCGGGTGACTAAATCTTTATTTTTCTTACTGGAGACCAGAATAAATTTACTGGTGGGAAAACGGTTTTTCAGGCTCCAGATTGCCGGCGTATTCATCAGGAAGTCTCCCAGCGCGGTGGTGGAGTAGATAACCACCGTCTCTGGTGTCAGACCCTGCAGGCTGTGGGGTTTTTTCCGGCTGGAGAATCGGGAATAAAGCGTTAACAACCGATCTATCAGATAAATCTTTTTTTTCTTCACGTCTGGATTCTCTTAAACGTATTAATTTTATTGAACAGAAAGCAGTATGAAGAATTAGATAATAAGGTAACGGGGAAAGTTCATTCTCATGGCTTATTTCAGGTGGCCGTAGAGCAAGCGTTGAACTTATAAACAGTCTTTTTACTGTATATGAGTATAATCTTTACAATAGGGCGTTGGCGTAAGGGAAATATTCAGGAATGGATTAGGATGATTCTGCAAATTAATATAAGTGAGAGGATGTTTTTTTATTTTATCAGTGATTAATAGTCGGGTAATTATTAGTCTGCATGCTATTTATATGACTGCCCGCTTAACTATCTGCCGGACAGATGAAACAGCCCCCGGCAACGGTGCCGGGGGAGCGTGTTATGACTGAGGCTGACCGACCGGGCCTGAACCCAGCGTACCGCCTGGTGAAGACTGACCGCTTGGCGCATGAGGACGGCCATCTTCTTTAATCGCGCTGCTCTGGTGTGAACAGCCTGCCAGTGACGTCAGGGTTGCTGCAACCAGCAACAGGGCAGGGAATGCTTTCATGTGACCACCTTTTATTTATTCAGAAAAGTAAAAAGAATCTGTAAGCACGTACCTGACTAAGCCTGGTTGAAAAATAACATTCAGCCTGAAGGGATCTGATTTTTCAGAGATTTCTCAGCACCGGGCGGGACGCGACAGCCAAAAAAAAACGGAAGCCAGCGGCTTCCGTTCTGTCACGTATTCTGCCGAATTACTTGCGGCCCAGCAGGAAGCCGATGAATACGCCCACGCCTGCGGCAACAGCCAGACCGGCAAAAGGATTAGACTGAACCTGATCCTTGATGCAATCCGCTGCATCACGCGCGGCATAACTGGCCTGGTTGGTATAACGACGGGCCGCGCCTTTCGCCTGATGCTCAGATGAACCGGTTGCTGCGCCAAATTGTTCCTGAACTGCGCCAGCGGCTTCTTTAACTTTATCTTCGATTTTTCCTGACATTTAGTGCTCCTTGGTTTTAGTGAGACTCTCCAAGCGTAGCAAAGATGGCGAACTCTGCGCCGTTAAGCGGTAAATGAAGCGGTAAAAATCGTTTCTGGCTGTGAATGGCGTTCTGTTTGCAGGCAAAGCGTTTCCTGTCTAGCCTTTGTAAAACCGGGTCGATGTTAAGCGTAATGGGAGGAGAGGCGATGAAACGTGATGTACTCAAAGAAGACGACTATGACGAAGTGTGCCGGGTGATAGGCGACGCGGTCATTATGCTGGTGGAGTGTGGCCATGAAACCAAACGCGATGATATCTATGACGTGCTGAAACGCACCCGCCAGCACCGCGCCCACAGCGAACGGGACGAGCAAAAGATGCTGGAACACGCTATCCGTTTGATCAAACCCTGAGCTTTCTGCGCCAGACCGGAAGCGTAAAACCGGCACTGAGGCCGGTTTACCTTGCCACTCCGCTACTGCAACAGCACACCCTGAATCAGACTGGCATTGACTATGGTTACCTCGTCTATCTTCAGCGCCCGCATGTAGCCTTCAACCAGCAACAGATTACTGACGTCGGTTGCCCGATAATCGCCGGTCAGTTCGCTGTCGCCTTTCCAGACCTGCTGTTTCGCCAGCGCGCTTAAGGTGGCCAGACTGTAATGCTGAGGTTTGCCTGCTAACTGATTACGGATAGAAAAACCGTGCACGCCACCAATGCCAATCACCCGGCGGCTGGCCACATCCTGCATGATTTCGGGGCTGACATCGTTACGGGCAAACAACCCGACAAAGCGCAGCACCGATTGCCGCCACGAACCAATCGGGTTTGGCGACGCGGCGTCCGGGGTGTTTTTCAGCACCGTCAGGATGAAATTCTTCAGCGTCACCGAGGCGAGCTTACCCTGATAAATATCGGCGACCGGCTGGCCCTGCTGCTGTCGCCAGGCGGTCATCTGCATCGAACCACCGCCAATATCCCACACCAGCAGTTGATCATCGCGGAGTGTCGGATCGTTAAGCGCCGCTTTCGCCGAGAGAAAACCGAGCTTTGCTTCCTGCTGCTGTGAGATGACAGTCAGTTGGGTGCGGGTCTGGCTGGCCAGCGCGGCCACCACCGCCGGACCATTGCTGGCGCGACGAAATACCGCCGTTGCCACGCCGCTGATGCGCTGCGGGTGATAACGTTGCGCATTGTTCACTAGCTGCCGCAGCGCCACTTCACCCTGATGGATAATCGCCGGACTCAGCCGGTTATCGCTGGCCGCCGACAGCGCGTCGTTGTACGGCACGGCGCGCTGATCCTGATACAGCATTTTCTCGATGCGATGCTGACAGACATCCACCCGGGCGACGGCGATTTTGGTGCTGCCGGAGCCGATATCAAGGCCGGCCCGGATTTGCTGACACGCCTCGGCCGCGGCCGCGCCAGTGAACAACAGTGAACAGATCAGCGTTACAACAGGCAGCGCAAAAGGGCGCATAGCGGCTCCGGTAGCAGGGGAAAGCGGGATTAACGGGACGCCACGCAAGCCGGATACCAGCTCACCAGGAAATGGCGCAGATGGTCGAAACACCATTCGGCGTCATCAGCCTGCGGGCAATAGAACTGAATGGTGATTTTTTCATATTCACGCTGCCGCTGACGCAGCGGTGACCAGCTCCAGTCGAGCACCGAGCGGGCATAATTCACCAGCGTGCCGGGCGGCATCTGATGTTGCTTCTCCTGCTCGGCCAGATAGAGATTAAAGCGGGCTTCAAGTTCCAGCGCCTCATCATGGCCGTGATGCGGCAGATCGGGGCGAAACGCCACGTCAACAAAGCCACATACCGCATTGGTCTGCTGCTGCCAGTCGCAGGCCAGCGTCATAAACAGTCCATCCTGCAGATTAATCTCTTCCACCAGCCGACGCAGATTGACCGAATGAGCCAGCACCGCGATCTCCTCCAGCCGGCCGGTTTCCAGCGTAAGATCGAAACCACACGGATTAACCGAGCCATCGGCATTGCGGGTGGCGGGGAAGGGGAAATCGATGTAACCGTTGTTATCCAGACGCTTTTCCATGGGAAAGAGACCTGCTGCTTGACGTTTCGTGACAATAAACCATCTGGCAGCAGGTTTCACCCCTTATGGACATGTCCAGGTAATCTGGGTGTTCTGATACGGATTGATCAGGCGGAACTGTTTATCGGACAGGCGCTGGGCATAGTAACCTTCGCGCGTGACGGCGGAAGGGACATACCTGAAACGATCAAGCGACTGCAGCGGCCCGCTGTCTACCCTGACATCATCGCGGCTGACGCTGAACGAACTCACCAGGTCAAAGATGACACCCTGCGTTTGTCCCATTGATTGGCCATAAATCGTCGATACTTCGCCGGGACATTCAACGCCTTTCGGGCCAGATGAACATCCAGTCATCAGTATGATGAATATGAAAATGCTGAGTCGCAACATGATCCTCTACCTGCTTCAGTCCCTGGGAATCTCGTGGCGCTGATTCTATCTTGTTGCGTCACTAATAGCTTGATCATAGCAGTTTCAACACCGCTTCCCATTTGCAATTTGTTTAATCGGTAAGCAACAGGAATGTAAAAGGGTGACTTTGCTAATTAATTAACGTTATTCTTGGCTTCTTTGCGCACCACTTAGGCAAAACCAGGGATAAATGATGAACGAAGAAGAAGCACATCTAATGATTATTCGTCACGCGATTGAGCAACTTGAGAGCGATAAAAAGCATCAGGTGGTCAGTTGTGCAGCGGATATTCGCGCCGCCATGCAGGCATATGACGGCGAAAATGCGGGACTGGCCCTGATGTTAGTGGCTGCAGAGGTCTCGTCAGCATAACGGCAGACAGGCCAGCGTAACCGATCCGGACGCTGGCCTGATTACTTTAAAAACGCTCAACTTTTCAGATTTTCCTCCGCCCGATTCTACCTTTCACTGGTCTTATTTTACCCGCCGCATGACATTTTCTCTCACCTGTGATGTGTTAAGCTAAAAAATTGCTAATAAAATCATCCATTCAGCGGAGAGATCAGATGAAGACAGCACTGATGACCCTCGGCCTGCTGGCCTGTTATATCGCCCCCGCCTGGAGCGAGAGCGAGTTTCAGATTACCTGTCCTGGCCGTCCGACCATGACCATCTCACGCGCTGAGTACGGCTTAACCACCTTAATGTGGCCGCAGCGACACTTCCAGATTGCTGCCGGCCAGCAGCGCACCCAGTTACAGGCTGGCGATAAGGTGGCGATTACCCGCTTTCGTAACGGCGACCAGTTAATCGTTAACCAGCGCACTCAGGCGACCTTCTTTGTTTACCGCGACAGCGATAAGCTGGTGCCCTGTAGCCGCAGCGAAAAACGTGATGTCGATGCGTTGACCCTGGAGCGCTACGATGATCGTCAGCAGCCCAACTCTTAATCCCTCGTCACAGGAGCCGCTATGCAACTCAGTATCACCGATAAGGTAACACCGCAGGATCTGGATGAAGTCCGTCTGGGGCTGAATGCGTTCAACAGCAAATTTATTAATGTTGATGAGATCAAATCGATTGGGGTGTTTATCTGCGATGAGCAGGGCAGGAAGCAGGCGGGGCTGACCGGCTCAACCGCCGGCAACTGGCTGCGAATCGACATGCTGTGGGTGAGTGATACGTTGCGCGGGCAGGGCGTCGGTAGCCGGTTAATCAGGGCGGCAGAGCAGGAAGCGCGCCAGCGCGGTTGCCGTTTCGCTCAGGTCGATACCGCCAGTTTTCAGGCACGTCCTTTCTATGAAAAGCTCGGCTTCACCCTGCGTTTCAGCCTTGACCACTATCCCCGCCAGCATCAGCGGCATTATCTGACCAAAGCTTTGTGATCAGAACAGCGGCTGCTGGCGCAAATCCAGCGGCTGCTGTTCTGCTTCATCAATCGCAGCCAGCCAGCTTTGCAGCGTCACTTTTTTCCACGACAGATGACCACGGGTGGTGCTCATCAGCACCACATCGGGTCGCAGCGTGCGGTAAAACTCCAGCGTCTGGCTCAGCTCCGCCGGATTGCTGTCCGGCACCAGCACGGTAACCCACCGGTCATGCGCCCGCGTCACCGTATCGCCGACAAACAGATAGGTCAGGCCGAGTGGCGAATGATAAAGGAAGCTGCTGCTGCCCGGCGTATGGCCCGGCGTGGGCAGCAGCTGGAAATTGCCGAAATGGGTCTCCTGCTGCGAAAACGTATCATCAGGCTCCACGAAACGGCTGATCGGGCCCAGCGAGCGGCTGTGGCAGTAAAGCGCACTGCTGAAACGTTGCTGAATCAGCGCGGCACCCGGTGCAGACTCATGCCAGTGCGTCAGATAGTGGCGGATTACTCCGCCGGTATCGGCGATCACTTCATGATCGAGCGGATTTTCCACCCGGCCAATCAGCAGATTACCGCGCGGGTGACGCAGCATAAACCCATGCATCATCAGGTCATTAACGGTATCTTCCACCGGAAATTCCGGGGTTGAGATCCACAAATCGTCATACAACGGCTTCAATGTCGATCTCCTGAAACGTTTTTTATCCGCGCAGGACGGGATGCCCGGTCGCTTGCAAATGGGCGTGCCCCTGACTGACCTGTAAGCTGGCACTGGCCCCTAAAGGCAGGGTTACGGTGTCAGCCGCATGGCCAAACGCTAACTCGCTGATCACCGGCAAGCCGCAGGTGTCGCGCAGCCGTTGCCAGACGGTGCTGAAATCAAATCCGTTGTCATATTCTGACAGGGCGGTACTGGTAAAACTGCCGGTGACGATGGCGCGCTGGCGGGCCAGAATACCGCTCTGCTGCAGCTGAATCAGCATCCGTTCAATGCGGAACGGGTGCTCATTCACATCCTCGATCACCAGAATGCCGTTTTCGATCTGTGGCATCCACGGCGTACCGATCAGCGAACAGATCATCGCCAGGTTACCGCCCCACAGCGTACCCTGCCATTCGCCCTGATCCGGCGATTCGCTCTGCCAGTCTACGTTGACTGTAGGTGATGTCAGCGCCTGCCAGAAGTGCTGCAGGGTAAATTCAGATAAAGTCGTCGCGCCAAAATTGCCGGCCAGCATCGGCGCGCTGAAACTGATCAAGCCTACCTGCGCCAGCAGGGCGAGCTGGATCGCCGTGAAATCGCTGTGGCCGCACAGCGCCAGTGGCTGATTCAGCAGGCGACGCTGCAGTCCCACGTAATCGATCGCGTCCAGTAACCGGCTGGCACCGTAGCCGCCGCGCACCGCCAGCACCACATCGGGCAGGGTGCTGAGCGTAGCCAGCTGGTTGATATCCGCCAGCCGCTCGGCGTCAGTGCCGGCAAAGCGCTGGAAACGGCGGGTAATCACCTGCTGGTTATCAACCTGATGGCCCGCCGCGCGCAGCCGTTCAACGCCAAGCAGGGCTGCAGGCTGATTGTGACAGTAACCGGACGGGGAGATAAGACGGATTGAACGTGAAATCATCATACTTTCCTGCTGTTAGCGCACCTGACTCAGGCCGATGATGACGAAAAGCGCCGCTGAAGTCACGGTACGGAAAGCGAATTACTGCATTTAGGATAAACGGTAATTTTGCTCTGAGTCTGTCTGGGTATGATAGCATTCGCCACTTCTGCAACGAGATGAAAAATTGCTGAAATTCCGACACCTTATCCTGTCAGCGTTATTCCTGACCGGCTGTGCCAGCGAGCCGTCGCATCATGCTGTTAAACAGCGGAATACGCCGTTAACCCAGGCACCGCCCTCCAGCGTCAATGATGCCTGGTCGATGTTTACCGAAGATGCCGCCAGTCATTATGGTGTTGATGAGAAGCTGATCAGCGCCATTATTAGTGTCGAGTCGGGTGGGAATCCGGGTGTGGTCAGCCGCTCTAATGCCGTCGGGCTGATGCAAATCAAAGCCTCTACTGCGGGTCGCGAAGTCTACCGAACGCTCGGACGGCGCGGACAGCCTTCCAACGCTGAGCTGCGCGATCCGGCGAAGAATATCGATATCGGCACCGCCTATATCCGCATCCTGCAGGACTCCGCCCTGTCGGGCATCCGCGATCCGCTGACGCTGCGTTATGCCACCATCGTCTCTTATGCCAACGGCGCTGGCGCACTGCTGCGCACCTTCTCGCGCGACCGCGATCGGGCGATTGCGATGATCAATGCGATGTCGCCGGACGAGTTTTATCAGCATGTGCAGAATAAACATCCGGCGGCTCAGGCACCGCGCTATCTGTGGAAAGTGACCACCGCTTATCGCACCATCTGATGATCCGTCCGGCGGAGTTCACTGATGGACCCGCCGGGCGACACGCTGCTTAGCCGCGTCAGCAGGCCAGCAGCTGCCGCGCCGTCGGATAATCGACAATCAGCACATTGATATAACCGCCGCGCAGCGCGCCCCGGATCGCCTGGGCTTTCTCTGTTCCACCCGCCAGCGCCACCACCTGCGGACACCGCTTCACCTGCGCCAGTTCCATACCGATGACCGGATCTTCTTCAGCCTGCAATACCGGCTGCCCACTGGCGTCGAAATAGTGCAGACAGATATCGCCGACCGCGCCGCGCGCTGCCAGGGTCCGGAGCATCTCGCCATCGTAATAGTTGCCGGAATTGCGCAGCAGCGCCGACGGCTCGAGATCGCCAATCCCGACGATGGCCAGATCGACCTGATCAAATTTACCCAACACCTCCGCCACTTCAGCATTGGCCGACAGCCGCTGGCGATCGCTGACCGATCGTTCAATCGACTGCGAGGGCAGCAGCCAGGCCGGGCAGTTGAGCAACGCCGCCAGGTTTTGCGTCAGAATAGTCGCCTGCACATTGCCGTTCGCGCCGACCCCACCCAGCAGCTGGATCACCCCTTTGCAGGAGCTGTTCAGCGGATGCAGCGCATCGACCATCGCCCGAATGGTGCCGCTCCACGATGAAATGCCAATCAGTTCATCATCCCGCAGGCGAGTCTCAAGATAATGCGCCGCCGCCGATCCAATCGCCTGCTTAATCTGTAAGGTCGAGGCCTGATCCGGCACATCCACCACGATCGCCTGCGGCAGGCCGTAGGTCTGCTCAATCGCTTTCTCCAGTTCAGGAAAAACATTGGCTGGCGGAACCACGCTGATCTTAACCACGCCCTCTTTGACGCTGCGATTAAGAATGCGTGAGACAAACGACTGCGATAACTTCAGTGACTGCGCAATCTCTGACTGCTTGAGCCCTTCAACGTAGTAAAGGGTGGCAATCTTCACCATCAGTCGCTGTTCATCCTGTTTTGCCATCGGTTTTTCCCTCTCTGATTCTGCCCGGTATTGTTAACCAGGATCGCCAAAATCACAACGCAGGTTAATTTGTGATCGTTTTCGCTTTTTAGTGATCGCGCATTGGACGGCGTGTCGCCGCCGGTGCATAGTCATTATGCATATAAAATCGCGTGTGAATATATATTCAAGCGGAGAAAAATAATGACTCGTCCTCTGATCAAACTGACCCTGCTGGCTTCAATCATCGCTTTCTCATCCTCGGTGCTGGCAGCGGAAACCGGGCTGCTGGCGATTATCACCCCGTCACACGACAACCCCTTCTTTAAAGCGGAGGCGGAAGGCGCGTTAGCCAAAGCCAAAGAGCTGGGATACACCACGCTGGTGGCCTCGCATGATGATGACGTCAACAAACAAAACCAGCTGATTGAAACGGCGATCGCCCGCAAAGCCAAAGCGATCATTCTGGATAACGCCGGTGCCGATGCCACGGTCGGGCCGGTGCAAAAAGCCAAAGATGCCGGTATCCCCACCTTCCTGATCGACCGGGAGATCAATAAAACCGGCATTGCGGTGGCGCAGATCGTCTCGAATAACTATCAGGGCGCGCAGCTGGGGGCTGAGAAATTTGCCAAATTGCTGGGCGGTAAAGGGGACTACGTTGAACTGCTCGGCAAAGAGTCCGACACCAACGCTGGCGTGCGTTCGCAGGGTTACCACGACGTGCTGGATGATTACAGCGAGATGAAAATGGTGGCTCAGCAGAGCGCCAACTGGAGCCAGACCGAAGCCTTCAGCCGGATGGAAACCATTCTGCAGAAGCACCCCAATATCGTCGGGGTGATCTCCGGCAACGATACCATGGCGCTGGGAGCCGAAGCCGCGCTGAAAGCCGCCGGCAAAACCGCGGTGATCGTGGTGGGCTTTGACGGCAGCGACTACACCCGCGACTCGATTATCAATAAAGGCAATATCAAAGCCACGGTGCTGCAACCGGGCTGGGATCAGGCGCAGATGGCGGTCAGTCAGGCCGACTACTACCTGAAAAATGGCAAAGCGCAGAAAGAGGAGAAGCAGCTGATGGACTGCGTGCTGATTGACGACAGCAACGCCGCCAGACTGAAAAACTTCAACCTGGCGAAATAATCATGAAACGGATACTGGCGGTATTAACCGGGATGGCGCTGCTCAGCGCCTGTACCGTGGTGGATCTGGATGCAAACGGTCAGCCGATTCTGCCGAAAGATCCGCAGGCGAAACCGGGTTATGCGACCCAGACGCCGCAGCAAATCGCGGAGGAAAGCTGGCAATCACGGGTGATGGACACCGCCAACAGCCATGCGCTGAGCTGGGCTGATATGCAAACCAAAAGTCAGACGGTGAAGGCGGGCGGCCGTGAAAGCGTGTTTGTCCGGGCCAGCGGCACCGTCAGCGCACTGAATGACAGCAATCCGCGTGAGCGTATCCTGACCCTGATACTGAACGGCAAACCGGTTGAAGTCAGCGTCGGGCCGGTGCTGCGCAGTAATGCAATCCGCGATGCCGCCGGTTTTCGTTTTGAAGAGTTTACTAATCAGGTGCAGTACGCCCAGCTGACCCGGGCGCTTAATCGCCATGCGGTGAAGCAACTGCCGACGCTGGACGCCAGCTGGGTCAACCAGCCGGTACAGGCGCTGCTGGCGGTGAGCATCGGACACGGCAGTGTTGATGAGGTGGTGGCAGTCGAACTGAAGCGGGGGACGCCTGATGGACGATGAGATCATTCTGCGGGCTGAGCAGATTTCAATGCTGTTTCCCGGCACGCTGGCGCTGGATCGCGTCGACTACCGGGTATGGCGTGGCAAAGTTAACGTCATCATCGGTGAAAACGGTGCCGGTAAATCGACCCTGATGAAGATTCTTGCCGGCGTGCAGCAACCCACCGCCGGTGCGCTGTTTCTCAACGGCGCGCCGCTGACGCTCAGCAGCACCCGCGACGCCGCACGGCACGGCATCGGTATGGTGCATCAGGAACTCAATCTGTTTGAGAACCTGACGGTGGCGGAAAATCTGTTTCTGGGACGCGAACTGCAGCGTGGCTTAGCGCCGATTGATGAGGCGGAGCAGGCACGTCGCACCGCGGCGCTGATGGCGCGTCTCGACCAGCCGATTTCGCCCAATGAACGGGTCGGTAACCTGAAAGTCGGTCAGCAGCAGCTGGTAGAGATCGCCAAAGCGCTGGCCGAAGATGCGGACATTCTGATCCTCGATGAACCGACTTCGGCGCTGAGCAAAACCGAAGTGGAGATCCTGTTCCGGGTGATTCGCGATCTGACGCAGCAAGGGGTTTCAATCATCTACATCTCGCACCGGCTGGAGGAGCTGATGGCGATTGGCGATGTCATCACCATCCTGCGCGATGGCCGTTTCCAGGCCGAAGCGCCGGTCAGCAGCATCGACGTGCCGTGGATTGTGCGGGAAATGCTGGGCAGCGAGCCGGTCACCACTTTTCTGCCGGAATCACGCCAGTTCGGGCCCGATGCTGGAAGCGCAACACATCACCTGCGTCAGCCCGAACGGCAATACGCTGGTCGATGATGTCAGCTTCCAGGTGCGGGCCGGTGAAATTGTCGGCATCTATGGCCTGATGGGGGCCGGCCGTACCGAGCTGTTTGAGTGCCTGCTGGGCAGCCAGCGCAACTACCTGGGCAAGCTGTGGCTCGACAGCAAACCGCTGCCAACCCGCCTGCCGACTGCGGATCGCATCCGGATGGGCATGAGTCTGGTGCCGGAAGACCGTAAGCGGTCAGGGATTTTTCCGGTTTCCTCGGTGGCGAGTAACCTCACCATCGCCAGCCTGTGGCGGCGGCTGTCGCACCGGTTTGCCATTGCTGATCAGCAGGAGCAGCAGGCGGTGAGTCAGACGGTGGGTAATCTGGCGATTAAGATCTCCTCGCCGGAGGTGGCAATCAGCGCCCTGAGTGGAGGCAACCAGCAAAAGGTGGTGATTGGCCGCGCGTTGCTGACCAATCCGCGCCTGCTGCTGCTGGATGAACCGAGTCGCGGCATTGATGTCGGGGCAAAAGCGGAAGTGTTTCGCATGATGGTGGCGCTGTCGCAGCAGGGTATTGCGGTGCTGTTTTCCACTTCCGATCTGAAAGAGATCATGGCGGTAGCCGACCGCATCCTGGTGATGTCGGGCGGCAAACTTACGGCTGATCTTCCGCGTGAGCAGGCGGAAGAGGCAGCGCTGGTAAAAGCAAGTGCGCAGGGGTTCTGAGCATGAAAAGCAATAACAGCGTGGCGCTGGCCACACTTCCCGCTAAAGCGTTTAACTCGCGTGAAAATTTTTTGCTGCTGTTACTGAAGCTGCGCACCTTTATTGCGCTGATTCTGATCGTCGGGTTCTTTGCTATTACCGTGCCGGATTTTCTGGCGGTCGGCAGCCTGGTGATTATGGTGAAACACATTGCCATCAACGCTTTTCTGGCGCTCGGCATCACCTTCGTCATTATCACCGCCGGCATTGACCTGTCGATTGGTGCCACGCTGGGGCTGTGCGGCATGATCGCCGGCTGGCTGATCACCAAAGGCATTGTGTTACCGATGTTCGGCATTGCGATCTTCCCCAGCGTCTGGCTGATTGTGCCGTTTGTTCTGCTGGTCGGCGCGCTGATCGGTGCTGGCAACGGCTGGATTATCACCCGCTATAACGTTGCGCCGTTTATCTGCACCCTCGGCACCATGTATATCCTGCGCGGCGCGGCAATGCTGACCTCGGGCGGAGAAACTTTTCCCGGCCTGCAGGGTAATCCGCTGCTCGGCAACACCGGTTTCGATCAGATTGGTGCCGGTCATTTTCTTGGCTTGCCCTACGCCATCTGGATGATGGTGCTGCTGGCGCTGGTGATTGCTTATGTCGCGCGCCGCCTGCCGTTTGGACGCCAGGTTTACGCCATCGGTGATAACGAACGCGCCGCCGAGCTATCGGGGGTGAAAACCCGTCAGGTCAAAATACTGGTCTATACGCTTTCCGGCTTCTGCGCGGCGATTGCCGGCATTGTGGTCTCATCGCAGCTGGTTGCCAGCCACCCGGCCAACGGTACTGCATTCGAGATGAACGCCATTGCCGCGGTGGTGCTGGGCGGCACTTCGCTGGCGGGCGGGCGCGGCACCATTGTCGGCACGCTGATTGGGGCGTTTGTGATTGGCTTCCTGGCGGACGGATTGATCATGATGGGCGTCAGTGAGTTCTGGCAGATGGTGATTAAAGGCATCGTGATCATCATTGCGGTGATCATCGATCAGACCCAAAGCCGGATGCAGCAAAAAGCGGCCGTGGTCGCGCAAAAAGCACTGATAGAGGAGGGCGCGCCACTCAAACCTTAATCGTTCTGTCTGCTTACTGAGCCGGCGATCAGCGGATAACCCGCAGGTGAATCCGATATTCCGTGTCCATCCGCCGCCACAACAGCCAGCAGCCATAAAGCAGGCCTGTTTTGCCGGCCGCTTTGCACGCCATTTTTTTAACCCTTGTGAATATTTATTCATAAACGATTTAAAATTCAGAGGTAGCGTATGAATCCTTTCACTCTTCCGGTAGACGATCTGAAGCGCAGAGCGCGAGCGATCCGTCGTCGTATTATCCAGCTTAACGCGGGCAGTCCGGCGGGGGGACATACCGGAGCCGATCTGTCGCAGGTAGAGATCCTCACGGCGCTCTATTTCCGCATTCTCAACTGCGCGCCGGATCGCACTGATGACCCGCAGCGTGACATCTACATCCAGTCAAAAGGGCACGCGGTCGGCGGTTACTACTGCGTGCTGGCGGAGGCGGGCTACTTCCCGACCGACTGGCTCGCCACCTATCAGCATGCGGATTCCC
>MIEI01000024.1 GCA_002095305.1 Pantoea brenneri | reverse complement strand
GGCTTTTTTGACCGGCGGTTATGAGCGAAAAGCGGAAATTGGCAACTGTTCTAACCACTGATAATGGCATCACTAAAATCGCGGTGTGTTAATCAGCGGTGAGCAAGGCAGTCCGCTTGGAAAACCGAACTTATCCTACGCTAAGACTAACCTACGGCTTTATGACGAAATTTTTCTTAGATTAGACAGGAAGGCATGCTGTTTTATGATCTGATAATTCGTGCCCTTGTCTGCAATCACAAATCGTGCCTGAAACGATACCTCGATTCTTCCCCATAAGGCCTAAGATAAGCACCTGTTCAAATCATTTTTTCACTGCCTTCGCAATTCCCAATATTAATGAATGTTATTCATAGTCCCTATCCTCCCCTCGGTGATTATCAGCGAGCTTAAACCCGTTAATATGCCCTTATCTCTTCATGTCCAACGGATCACCATGCTTAATCAACAGACACGTACACAGTCAGCTACAGCTAACAATACAGGTCTATCATTTCTACTCATTCTCAGCGCCCTGATGGCTGTTACCTCTTTATCAACCGACATCTATCTTCCGGCTATGCCCGTCATGGCGAAAGATTTGCAGGGTGATGCTGAGCTGACGATCACAGGGTTCCTTATCGGCTTTTGCATTGCGCAACTGATTTGGGGACCGATTAGCGATCGTTACGGGCGTCGTCTGCCGCTGTTTATCGGTTTAGGCCTATTCATCATCGGCTCGGTGGGCTGCGCATTATCAACAGATATCGTGCAAATTATCTTCTGGCGTGTTTTTCAGGCGTTAGGTGCCTGTACCGGGCCGATGTTGGCACGAGCAATGATCCGTGACCTGTTTAGCCGCACTCGTGCAGCACAAATGCTTTCGACCCTGATGATAATCATGGCCATCGCGCCGATTGCCGGGCCCCTGATCGGCGGGCAGATGATTAAAGTCACCTCGTGGCATGCCATTTTCTGGCTGCTGGCGATTATCGGAACATTAATGCTGATGTCTTTATTCTGGTTACCGGAGACATTACCTGTTGAGAAACGCTCGCAAGCCTCCGTAACCAGAGCCTTTCACAATTACTATGCCTTGCTCACCAACGCCAGATACATGCGGTTTACCCTGTGCCTGACTTTTTATTACGTTGCAGCCTACGCCTTTATCACCGGTTCTCCGTTTGTATACATCACGTACTTCGGTGTTGACCCGCAGCATTACGGTTGGCTGTTTGCAGTAAACATTGTGGGATTAATGGCAGTGAGCATGGTCAACAGACGCCTGGTTCACCACTATCCACTGGAAGCGTTGCTCAGGAATGCCGTATTCATCGCCACTATTGCGGCAATAGTGCTGGCGGTCACGACCGGCTTGGGTGTCGGTGGAATTACCGTGATTATCGGCGCTGTGTTCGTGTTCTTCTCTATGAATGGCATCATCGCTGCGACATCCACGGCTTGCGCACTTGACGCCGTTCCTAATGTTGCAGGCTCGGCGTCGGCGCTAATGGGCGCGTTACAATACGGTAGTGGCATCATCTCTTCACTTCTTCTCGCTCTGTTCAGTGATGGCACACCATGGACGATGGGCTGGATAATTGCGGTGTTTACGGCAGCCAGCGCCTTGATGGCATTGACTGTTCAGGTAAAAAACAACTATCCCCTGCCCGAATGATTTTATGAATTTCATTCATAGTGGCTATTAACCAGACGTAATTATCTTTCATCCCGACTCCGTTAATCTGAACGATAAATTTTGGATAAGTCGATACCCGCCGGGGTATCGACAGATGCGGATTAAATATTCTTATCGAAGAAGACGTCTAACTTTTGCAAAGCCTTGTCAACGTATTTGGGCACCCAATACGTCTCGATATGGGTAGCACCATCGATCAGGAAGAGTTCTTTGTCCTTCGTACCGGTGGCTTTCGCGAACGCACCTTCAGTCATATAGAGCGTATCCGCTTTTGTACCGGCAATCATCAGCAGTGGTTTATTGATGAGATTGATATGGTCCGTTACGTCAAAGCTCATCAAGTCTAACAGGCTGCTTGTAGTGTATTTAAACGTAGAGTTCGGATGGGCGTGGGTTTTCCAGTAATACTCGTAGCCCTGGCGATACAAGGCAAAAGGTAATTTAGCAATCTGTTCATCAGTCAGGTTGGCATCGCCGGAGTAAAGCACCTCTCCTCCGGCGGCTTCCTGAGCACGTGCGTCAGAAGCCTGCTGAAGACGCTGCTGGATAGTATCCAACTGTGAATCCTGCATACCATTGCGGCGCACAAGACCTGAATTAAACATGCTGATGGTTGCGATCGATTTGAACCGTTTGTCCGTCTCGGCAGCAACAAGTGAATAACCGCCACCACCGCAAATGCCAAGCAGACCGAGGCGGGAAGTATCAACCCCCGGATACTGGCTGATGTAGTCAGCCATGCCGTGGATATCTTCGATGCGATTAGCGGGTTTATCCACGCTGCGCGGCATCCCACCGCTAGCGCCCTGATAAGCCGCGTCGGCGGTAATCGTGATGTAGCCCTGCTCGGCGAGACGCTGGGCATATAAACCCGCGACCTGCTCTTTTACGCCACCATTAGGATGTGCGACCACCACGGTAGGATATTTTTTGGCAGGATCATAGTTAGCAGGGGTATAGACATTCGCAGCAATCTGGATGCCATGCAGATCGTATTTAACTGGATGGATGTTGACCTTGCCTTTGACGTTCTCAGTGATGGCACCGTCATAGACGAGGGTGAACGGATTTTTTTTGTAATCAGCCGCATTGACTGAGGTCACTCCGGCCATTGCCGTTATCAGCATTGCACTTATAAGTGTGAATTTCATGGTATCTCCCGAAGAGTGGCGACCTGTCCAGGCAGGCTCGCGATATCAAATATGCAGACTCAGATTAGGGAGTGAGAGCTGTCAGCATAGTGACAGGCAAATAACAATTTTGTCAGGAAGCCGCCAAGTGGCAGGTAATCATTTCTGACAATGCTGTCAGGTAACCGTCAGCTTTATGTTGGCAATCAGAAGGCAGAATGTTCTCGCTTTAATGAGATTCATGTTCAATTTTCTGAGAAAAGGAGTAATCAATGAAAAGCCAGAATGACCCAACAATGCCAGAGCGACGCAAGCTATTAGTCGCCGGGGCGGGTATTGCCGCCGCCTCGCTGATTCCCCACGTATCGGCGGCGAGCCAATCCTCTCAGGTCGATTCCTCCAGACAAACCAGCCAACGCAATGCTGCTCCGGGCAAGCGTAAACTCGGGAAGCTGGAAGTTTCTGCCGTCGGTCTGGGCGTGCAGAACATGAGTCGTAAATACGACACTTCCGTTCCCTGGCGCCCCGAGATGATCAATGTTATCCACCGGGCATTTGATGAAGGGGTGACGTTTTTCGACGCAGCTGAAGCCTACGGCCCGTTTGAAGTCGAAAAAATTCTCGGGGAAGGCATCGCCCCGTTCAGGGACAAAATCGTTATCGCCACCAAGTTTGGCTGGAACATTGACCAACAGACGGGTAAGCGTCTGCCGGGCCTTAACAGCAGGCCTGAGCATATCAGGCAGGTCGTCGACAATATGCTCAAACGCCTGCGTACCGATCGTATCGACTTACTGTATCAGCACCGGGTTGATCCGCAGATCCCGATCGAAGATGTCGCCGGAGTGGTGAAAGATTTAATAGATCAAGGGAAAGTCCTGCACTGGGGTCTGTCTGAAATGGGCATCAACACACTGAGACGCGCCCATGCAGCATTACCCGTTACCGCCGTACAAAGTGAATACTCCATGCTCTGGCGCGACCCTGAAAAGCAGGTGCTTCCGGTATGTGAAGAGCTGGGAATTGGCTTTGTGCCATGGAGTCCACTCGGCGTGCAGTTTTTAACGGGCTGGATTGATGAGAAGACCCGGTTCGCTACCGGTGATTTCCGGGCAACAGAAACGCGCTTCTCGCCTGACAACCTTCCACACAACTTACAGCTGGTAGCACTACTGAAATCCTGGGCAATAAGAAAAAATGCCGCACCGGGCCAGATTGCACTGGCATGGCTACTGGCCCGTAAACCTTGGATAGTTCCCATCCCTGGCACCACCAATAAAGACCATATGCTGCAAAACACAGCGTCTACCGGCATATCGCTGACTGCCGCAGAAATGACCGAGCTCACCCGCTCACTGGATGCCATCACTATCCAGGGTCAACGTCTGCCGGATGCCGTGCAGGTTTATTCAGATGTTGAAGCTCCGTTGAAAAGTTAAGAGGAAGTCCCGTTATGCGCCTGTTGTTAGTCGAAGATGAAGAAAAAACGTCAACCTATCTCAGCCGTGCGCTGGGCGAGTCTGGATTTACGGTAGACGTCTCTGCAGATGGCGCTGAAGGTCTTCATTACGCGCTGGAGTTCGACTACGACGCGATAATCCTGGATGTGATGTTGCCAGGGATGGATGGCTACCGGGTTCTCGAGGGTGTGCGGGCAGCTAAACAGACGCCGGTGCTGATGCTCTCTGCACGAGGATCCGTCGACGAGCGCGTCAAAGGGCTTCGTCTTGGCGCGGATGATTATCTTCCAAAGCCCTTTTCGCTTATTGAGCTGGTGGCGCGCATTCAGGCACTGGTGCGTCGCCGCTCTACGGATGGCGCGGACATCACCCAACTGCAAATTCACGATCTGCACCTCGACTTACTGTCTCGCCGCGTTTTTCGCGCCGGAACGAGGCTGGAGCTGACCGCAAAAGAATTTTCCCTGTTGAGCCTTCTGGCCCGGCATCAGGGGGAGATCCTGTCAAAGATGATGATTGCAGAGCAGATATGGGACATGAATTTTGATAGCGATGCCAATGTGGTTGAAGTCGCCATTAAACGCCTGCGTGCCAAAGTTGATGCTCCGTTCGATATCAAACTGTTACATACCGTTCGTGGCATGGGATATGTCCTCGAAGTCCGGACCGAATAAATGAAGGGGATAAGCATGCCTAAGCGTTCCATCTCCGTTCATCTGGCGCTGATGTTTGCCTTATCCGCGCTGCTGATTGTCTCCGTTATCGGCATCCTGCTCAGAAGCTCTTTGCATGACTCTTTGCAAAAGCAGATGCACAACGAACTGTTGTTCCGGGAATCATTAATGAGTCCGTGGATCACCGCACGAACCTCGGCTGAGGGCTGGTCAACGCTGGCCAATAAATTCACCGTGTTAACCAATTCTGAAGGTGAGCGAGTTCGCTACTGGATAGTAAGCGATAACCCACGCTTCAGCATCGGGGGAACACCACCAGTGGGTGTTCAGTGGTCTTCATTACAGGAGGGCTTTAATAAAGTGCCAGGTGCATCAGAAGGTGCATGCTCGCTGTTCCTGTTAGTCAAAACCATCTCCGCGAACGGAGAAAGACCTGAGCTGCGCTATGTGGTTGCCATCGACTCCACGCCATACATGGGAACACTTGATGCGTTCACGCGTACATTGCTGATCATTACCGCACTGGGCGTCGCGATTGTCGCCTTACTGGGATACATCGTATCAAGGATCGGTCTTCGTCCGGTTAGGGCGCTCAGTAAACAGGCCCGGCAACTCGCTCCCGGGGACCATGGTCAGCGCCTGAATACCGAAGCATTACCTGACGAATTACAGCAGTTAGCATCATCTTTTAATGGCGTGCTGGAACGGCAAGAGGTCGCCTGGAGGCAGCTCGAGAGCTTCAATGCCGATGTTGCGCATGAACTCCGGACTCCGCTGACTAATCTGATCGGCCAGACGCAGCTGGGGCTCTCACGCCGACGTTCGCAAGATGAACTGGAAGAGTTATTGGGTTCCAATCTGGAAGAGCTTGAACGTATGACGTCGATAGTTAACGACATGCTGTTCCTGTCCCATGCCCATGCGGGTGAACATGCGTCCCAGCTTACGCAGGTTTCCCTGCGGGAAGAAACCCTGAAAACAGCGGAGTATGTGGAACCCTCTTTTGCGGAAAAACAGCTTTTTCTGGATGTGGAGGGGGATGTCACCGCGCATATCGACCGGCGGCTGTTCCACCGCTCACTGGCTAATTTACTGGAAAACAGCGCAAGACATTCACCCTCCAGCAGCAGGTTAACGGTGCGGTTAAGCGAAAAAGGTCATCAGGCCTGTGTTGAAGTTTCAAACCCTGGCGATCCGATATCGCCAGAGCACTTACACCGGCTTTTCGAGCGATTCTATCGCGTTGACACCTCCCGGGCCAGAAGTGATACCCATCATGGGCTGGGCCTGTCGATCGTGCGTGCTGTCGCCATTATGCACAGGGGGGATGTCTTTGCGCGTAGTGAAGGTGGCATCAATACATTTGGCCTCACCTTTGCAATACAAGCGGATAAAGCGGCGGGCAATGCTCAATCCGGCGCTGAGCCGGGACCCGGGTTAACTGACAGAATTGTCAGGGGGGCGTCAGCCTGACGTCATCACCCTCTCGATAAAATCATCGCAGGCAATCCCCTCTTCATTGATAAGGACGCTTTGCATGATCGGACATTTACGTTACCTCGGGCTGTTACTGCCCTTCTTCACCTTTTCATCCTGGGCAGCGGAGCAAAATCCCGCTGTCCATATTGCCCCAGCAGGAAGTCAGAACGCGGTGTATGGGCCAGCGGAGAATTTTACCGGTCGCGTCCGGGTTGATCCTCTCTTCAAACCTGATAACGACATCCGTGTTTCCGGGGCTTATGTCACCTTTGAACCCGGAGCCCGTTCTGCCTGGCATACGCATCCGGCAGGTCAGCGGCTTATTGTGACCTCGGGTGTTGGGCTCACACAACAAGAAGGCCAGCCGGTGCAGATTATCCGCGCGGGCGATGTTGTCTCTTGCCCTGCGGGCGTCAAACACTGGCACGGGGCGGCACCCGGCAGCGCGATGACGCATCTGGCGATAACCGGGATTGTAGATGGCAAAAGCGTTAACTGGATGGAGAAAGTGACAGATGAACAATACCACGCCCATTAAAGCATTAGCGGCAGCAGTGCTGCTGACCTTTGGTTCTGGTCTCGCGGCACATGCTGCGCCCGTCAATAAAGGAGCCTCAGAAATGAACCACGAACAAACCGTTTCAAATACGCTGTCAGCCAGCCAACAGGCCATCCCGTTGATTGCGGCATCGATGGCCAGCAGTCAGATGGATAAGCTGAATGCAGCCCTGAATCAGGGGCTTGATGCAGGACTCACGATAAACGAAACCAAAGAGATTCTCGTCCAGCTTTATGCCTACACGGGCTTCCCCCGTAGCCTGAATGCGCTTACCGAACTGATGAAGGTCGTCGAAGCACGTAAACAACGTGGCATCGAAGACGTTGAGGGCAAAGAACCGGTCGCCCCAATCCCTGTCGGGGATGAGCTTCGCCGTGTCGGTACCGCAAACCAGACAAAAATCTCAGGCGCTCCCGTTCAGGGCCCGCTGTTTGACTTTGCCCCGGTCATTAATCAGTTCCTGCAAACGCACCTGTTCGGCGACATTTTCGCCCGCGATAACCTCGACTGGCAAAGCCGCGAGCTGGCAACAGTTGGCGCATTAGCGGCCACACCAGGCGTTGAAGCCCAACTGTTATCGCATACGCGAGCAAGTATGCGGGTCGGCCTGACGGCAACGCATCTGCGCCAACTGTCACAAGTTCTGCGTGAACATGGCGAAAATGATGCGGCTACGCGAGCTGAAAAGGCGCTGCAGCAGGCGCTCGCAAACAATTAGGAGTTGGGTATGGAGCATGATCCTAACCGCAGAATGTTAATCACCGCACTTGCCGGGCTCACACTGGCGAACGTCTCCCTGGCTTCAGCAGCCACCGGAACCGCAAACGTGCAGGGTAAAAGCCGTGTTCTGGTGGCGTACTTTTCCCGCAGCGGAAATACACGAGTTATTGCGGGTGTCATTCACCGTAGTCTGAACACCGATCTGTTTGAAATTGAACCGGCCACACCTTATCCGGAAGACTATTTTCAGACCGTTGAACAGGTGAAAAATGAGCGTGAGCGAGGAGTCAAACCCGCATTAAAAAATAGCGTTGCAGATATCTCACGCTACGAGACAGTGTATTTAGGCTTTCCCATCTGGGGGACCAGCGTGCCGCCTGTAGTGCAAGCATTTCTCAGCAGCCACAACCTTGCGGGCAAATTACTCATCCCCTTCATTACTCACGGTGGCTACGGTAAAGGAGACAGCGACGACATCCTTGCCAGTCTTGCCCAAACTGCGCGTCGGGAAAAACCGCTTGTTATTGAATGCGACCAGGAGCGAAGAACAACTGAAACGGTCACCAGTTGGTTAGAGACAATACGCAGTTAATCGTCCGCATTAATGAATCTGCCAAATAAGGGCAATCAGGGGTGCTAAATAATTAACACTGACAACTCAGATATGATTGAACAGCAAACATAACAGAGGATGTAATCTTGAAGACAATCTTAAAAACGCTGGCCATCTGCGTAATGGCGGGTGGCCTGGTGGCTCAATCGGTATATGCCGAGCCTCTGGTTATTCAGGAACAGGGAAGCTTTTCTGCTGGTGGCACCATCATCACCGCACCAGGAACATTTGACGCGAAAAAGCCGCTGGAGTCTGCTGGCCAAACCTACCATGGCGATCATGCGTCTGTGTTCTACCAAATCCCGGAGAATCCGCATAAATACCCTATCGTCATGCTGCACGGCGCAGGTCAGTTCTCCCGTACCTGGGAAAGCACGCCGGATGGCCGTGAAGGGTTCCAGAACATATTCCTGCGTCGCGGGTTCTCAACCTATCTGGTCGATCAGCCACGCCGGGGCAGCGCCGGGCGCACTACCGTAGAAGGTACTGTTTCGCCAAAACCAGATGAGCAGATGTGGTTTAACCAGTTCCGCGTTGGCGTGTGGCCAGAGTATTTTAAAGGCGTTCAATTCTCTCACGACAAAGAAGCGCTGAATCAGTATTTCCGTCAGATGACCCCGAATACCGGGCCGTTTGATATCAATGTCATCTCTGATGCGATGTCCGCCGTCGTGGATAAATCCGGCCCGGCTATCCTCTTCACCCACTCTCAGGGTGGCGGACCAGGCTGGTACACGGCGATGAAAAACGACAAGGTTAAAGCCATTGTCGCCTTCGAGCCTGGCAGCAGCTTTGTCTTCCCCGAAAAAGAACTCCCTGCCCCTATGCCAAGCGCGTTCGACACGCTGAAGGGTGAGCCTGTGCCAATGGCGCAATTTATGGCACTGACCAAAATCCCGATTCTGATTATTTACGGCGATAACATACCGGATAAACCTGTCGCCATGCCCGCGCAGGACAGCTGGCGGGTACGTCTGGCGATGGCTCGCGAGTGGCGCGACGTGGTGAACAAGCATGGCGGGGATGTGACGGTAACGCATCTGCCAGAAGTGGGAATCAAAGGGAATACCCACTTCCCATTCTCTGATCTCAACAATATGCAGATTGCTGATTTGGTGAGTAAATTTCTGAAGGAAAAAAAATTGCAGTAGTGGAATAGACCCATCAGTCCAATCTACCGAGTTCTCGTGTCTGAGGACTCGGTAGAGTCATATTAGTTTTTAACCATAGCTATCTTAATGATAAAGCACATGACACATGAGCCAACAAACCTATTCAACAAGCCACATCAGAACTCTAAAAAATTACTGCTCCCCAAATCGGGTAATTTCAACACTATAGCCGTAAAATTTTGGCCAATATACCCTTAAGCTCAGTCTTTGCCTTAGCCACTACAAGATATACTTTTTGGTTTTCAGATAAAGCATTATGTTAATTTATAAGTTGCTTTGTTCTTTCGGTAAAGCCAGAGCTAACAATTAAAATACCACCCTTACCTGATTAATTCACTTTATATATAAATTCACGACCTGTAGCCAAACCGAGTAGTTTTGAATACCTTTTCACCTCAACAATATAATTCTGTTCTTGGGTTTTAATCTCAAAGTCATAACCATCATCTTTTCCTGCTTCAACTCTTTCTGAAAGCACTCCAAGTTCATTAAGTACTTCACCAACCATACTTTCAAACTCCTTCGAGCCTGGAGTTACATTTGGATAGACCAAATTATTGATTACATCACCCGATGTGATATCAGCCTCAATTTCTTTATCAATTTTTATTTTCCTGAAAATACTATATGTACCTATAGCTGCAATGAGTGCTCCTATAGCGGAAACAAACATTGATACTAGTGAATCTTCATTTATACTTTTCTTCTCAGCAACTTTTGGCTTTGAATATGTGGAGCGAATAGATTTTACTGTATCCATTAGTAACTCCCTTTTCTCTAATGGAATAAATTTGTTTCCCATAAAGCGATCTTGGATTTGTAATAAAAGTTCATCAGCCGAGTATGGGTAAGGAGTTCCTTGCTCTAACTCTTTGGCCTTAATGAATGAATTGATATCATCAATTGTTAGTTTTTATTATAAAATAATAACTCTTGAACATCATCCACTAAGCTTTCATGAGTGATGTTTACCTTTGCTGCAGTTATATCTTTTACATAACCGGGAACATATATAAGCGAAAAATAGAATGTCCCTATCACCCCAATAAAGCTAAATATATTCCAACCATTTTTCATAACCCAGTTAAGTATTGACTTCAATTAACTCTCCTTACTTGAATTGGTGTCATTTCAGGTTTTCCACCAAGGGGTGGTCATGCAATAGTGCAATTCTCTGGATTACATGTTATGTCTTTTTCCTCATTCAAACAACAAGCTACAAATACTTAGCTCTACTTACTAACGCAACATGATGTTGCTGATCATCTTTTGAGATCTACTTATAACATCAGCTAAAAGCTTAATAAACTATAGGGCATGCTAACTTTGTTCTCACAACTGTGCATGCTTTTTGGTAGCAAGATAATGACGCAATTAATGAGCACACCTAATAAACCCTAGCTAATTACCCCATCTAATCGAATAAATCACTTTGCGTTATGCTTTTCCTACACAACAGCTAAAGGATAACGTCATGCAAACTGTAAAACTGAACAACGGTGTTGAAATGCCCCTGCTGGGCTTTGGTGTGTTTCAGATGTCTGATGCCGCTGAATGCGAAAGAGCCGTTATTGATGCCATCGATACGGGATACCGTCTGATCGATACCGCCGCGTCTTACCAGAATGAAACCCAGGTCGGGAACGCACTGAAACAGACCGGTATCGCACGTAACGAACTCTTTGTAACGACCAAGCTATGGCTGCAGGATACTAACTACGAAGGCGCTAAAGCACAGTTCGAACGCTCCCTGAACCGGCTGCAACTCGATTACGTCGACCTGTACCTGATTCACCAGCCTTACGGTGATGTCCATGGGGCATGGCGAGCTATGGAAGAACTGCAACAGGCAGGCAAAATTCGCGCCATTGGCGTCAGCAACTTCCATCCTGACCGATTGGCCGACCTTATCGCCTTCAACAAAGTGGCTCCTGCGGTAAACCAGATTGAAGTTAACCCCTTCAACCAGCAGCTGCATGCCGTTCCATGGAATCAAAGCCGTGGCATTCAGCCGGAAGCCTGGGCACCGTTTGCAGAGGGTAAAAATGGTCTGTTCCAGCATCCCGTTCTAACAGCAATTGGCCAGAAGTACGGTAAAAGCGTGGGCCAGGTTGTGCTGCGTTGGATCTTCCAGCGAGGCATCGTTTCACTGGCGAAATCAGTGCGCAAAGAACGCATGGCTGAGAACATCAATATTCTCGATTTTGAACTCAGCGCTGAGGATATGCTGCAAATTGCCGCCCTCGATACCGCTACCAGCGCCTTCTTCTCCCACCGTGACCCGGCGATGGTGGAATGGCTGACTGGCCGCAAACTTGATGTTTAAGTCGCGATAAAAGAGGTATTCATTCAATGCAAAAACGTTATCTGGGTAAATCCCGACTCGAAGTCTCCGCACTTGGGCTCGGTTGCATGGGCTTAAGCCACGGCTACGGCCCGGCGACCGATACCCGACAGGCTATCGAGCTCATCCGCGCTGCGGTTGAACGTGGCGTCACCTTCTTCGATACCGCCGAAGTGTATGGCCCCTTTCTTAATGAAGAGGTGGTCGGTGAAGCCTTAAAACCATTTCGTGACCGCGTGGTCATCGCCACTAAGTTTGGTTTTACTTTTGGCGACGACAACAAGCAGCAGATTTTAAACAGCCGTCCGGAGCATATCCGTGAAGCGGTGGAAGGATCATTACGCCGTCTTAAGACTGATGTCATTGATCTGCTGTATCAACATCGTGTCGACCCGGATGTCCCCATTGAAGATGTAGCGGGTACAGTGAAAGAGCTGATCGCGGAAGGCAAAGTCAAACATTTCGGTCTGTCCGAAGCGGGTGCGCAAACCATTCGTCGGGCACATGCTGTACAACCAGTCACTGCACTGCAAAGCGAATATTCCATGTGGTGGCGCGAGCCTGAGCAGGAGATCTTGCCGTTGCTGGAGGAACTGGATATTGGTTTTGTACCCTTCAGCCCATTAGGCAAGGGCTTCCTGACGGGATCGATTAAGCCAGGAACGACTTTTGGCAAGGATGATTACCGCAGCACCGTGCCGCGTTTCGCCGAACAGGCGATTGAAGCCAATGAAAAGCTTGTCTCATTGCTGGGTGAACTGGCGGCAGAGAAAGGCGTGACGTCTGCTCAAATCGCGCTGGCATGGCTGCTGGCACAAAAACCGTGGATTGTTCCTATCCCCGGCACCACTAAGCTGCACCGGCTGGAGGAAAACCTGGGGGCTGTTGACATCATTCTTTCGCAGGATGATTTGCATCAAATAACCCAGGCGCTTGAAACGATTAAAATCGTCGGCGAACGTTACTCTCCTGAGCATCAGGCTCGAGTAGGCCGTTAATACCCGGGCGGGTCCGCAGCGAATTGCGGACCCGTTATTCCGAGTAGCGAAGTGCATCGATCATCAGCGCAAAAGCGGGCGGATGCTGCTTACGGCTCGGGTAGTAAAGATAATATCCGGGGAAAGACGGACACCAGTCCTGCAGAACCTGAATAAGCTCTCCTGACTTTATATAATCCAGCACCCTGTCCTCAGGTATACAGGCGATGCCAAAGCCAGATAAAGCCGCATCAATCCTTTCCGCCTGCAGATTAAACGTTACCTGCCCCTCAACCCTGACCCGTAACGGTTTCCCTTCCTTCTCAAACTCCCAGTGGTACAGTCCCCCGGCAGTCGGCAGGCGCATATTGATACACCGATGATTTTGTAGCTCGTGCGGCGTTTCAGGTACAGGATTTGCAGCGAAATAAGATGGTGCTCCCACTACGGCCATTCTCATGTCCGGTCCAATTCTTACCGCAATCATGTCCTTATCCACGCTTTCGCCCAGGCGGATCCCGGCATCAAAACGCCTCTCAACAATATCGACAAAGCCGTTATCAACCACCAGTTCGAGATTAATTTCCGGATATTCCCTGAGGAAGGGTTTTAACTTCGGCCATACCAGACTTCGCGCGGCATGCTCCCCGGCAGATAAACGGATATTGCCGGAGGCAGTGCCGTTCAGTTGAACAAGCGATTCCAGTTCCTGTTCAAGATCGGCAATACGAGGTTCAAGGCAGGCAATAATTCTCTCACCGGCCTCTGTAGGGGCCACGCTTCGGGTCGTGCGGGTCAGAAGGCGGATATTTAGCCTTTCCTCCAGGGCCTTCATCGCGTGGCTGAGTGCAGACTGAGAAACCCCCAGTTTACCCGCTGCTTTGGTAAAACTTCGCTCCCTCGCTACCACAAGAAAGATTTGCAGTTCGTTGAAATTTTCTTTGAGCATCGGCGATTTCCTTATGGAGGCATTCCCTTCATCGCACACTCATGAAGGGTGTTCATAGACACAATCATTTTAGCCCTATTACTGACAATAATGATAATTGATATTCTGACTGTATCGAAAATAAGTCCGAATTATCAGAAGGTTTATCATGAAAATACTCGTTGCAGGCGCGACTGGAAGTATTGGTCTTCATGTCGTGAATACTGCTATTGAAATGGGCCATCATCCCGTAGCGTTGGTCAGAAATAGGAGAAAAGTAAAATTACTTCCTCGTGGAACGGATGTTTTTTACGGCGATGTTTCACTGCCTGAAACACTCACCGAATTGCCGAAAGATATTGATGCCATCATCTTCACTCTCGGTTCCGATGGTCAGGGTCGTATTGGTGCCAGAGCGATAGATTACGGCGGAGTGCGTAATATTTTACGAATATTCAGGGATACGCCTGCTCGTATCGGCCTAATGACCACGATTGGCGTGACTGAACGGCTCAGCACCTGGAATCAACGCACTGAGGTTCATGACTGGAAAAGACGTGCCGAGCGTCTGGTAAGGGCGAGTGGTCATCCCTATACCATCGTCAGGCCCGGCTGGTTTGATTACAACAATGATGACGAGCACAGAATCGTTATGCTTCAGGGAGATCGTCGCCATGCAGGAACACCGGAAGATGGTGTGGTATCCCGGGAGCAAATAGCCCAGGTTCTGGTCAGTGCCCTGACCAGCGACGAGGCAAAAAATAAAACGTTCGAGCTGGTGGCTGAACAAGGAGAAGCACAACAGGATCTTACTTTGCTGTTTGCAGACCTGCAAACTGATAATCCTGAAAAAAATGATGGGGTTTTAGATTTGAACAACATGCCTTTCAGTGAAGAACCTGAGTGCATTATTAACGAGCTGAACCTGTTTTCAAAACACGTAAAATCAATCTAACACCTTTGACAACTTGGCCCAATAGGGCCGGTCTTATGACAGTTTGGATCCGGCCTTTATTCGAAGTATGGTTTGCCGGGTAGTACTAAATTCTCGGGCAATAGAGCTGATGCTTAAGCCTAAATTAATACGCTCAATAACAACCTGTTTTGTTCTTCGTTCAGTGAACCAGATTAATGAGCACAACTGAAATTAGACATGTCCGCTTATGGCACTCAGCCGACAGTTAAACCTCTTTGCACACAGTTTCACATAGGATAAACACCTTCGACGTTATCTCTAATTACGCTTCATTTTCAGAGAGTAAAATAGTCATGTTCACTCATGCTGCGGAACGCTCATACCAGATTTATGGAACCCGCAACTATTGGTGGTCATTCTGGTGGTCTTGACAGAAAGGGATTTCAGGTTTAGCTTATTTATTAGCCATTTACTGGCAAAGGCGATCCCAGTCAGAGGAGCCATATTTAAGAAGCCCGCTCAGGGAAACCTGAGCGGGCTTTTTGCTTTGTGTTATTAGTGAATCAGTAACAAACTCAGTGGCTATCCATCAAATAACGATGCGCTTTGGACGCTGCACTAGCGGCCTTGAAAATATAGCGCTTGTCATTCTTCAGTGGTTTCAGCCAGGAAGCAATATCGCTTTAATGCTGCCCCTCTCCAGCGATCCCCAGATCCGCCATCAGGTACGCGCTTCCCGGCTTGGCGATCAATTCCTCAAAAGCCTAACTCGCACTGCCAAACTTCCCTTTCATTTCACGATTCAGGCGGCTTTTGCCCCAGTCCAGTGAACCAGCTCATGCAGACCGGTGGCGTGAAAATTGGCCGCATCAGAAAAAAGGTAACGCTCCGGCAACCATGTAAACATCCCGTAAAACCCGGCCACCTGATTTTAGATATCTTTCCTTAACGTGTCGTGATGTTCGCGAAGTCAGCTCCTGGCACGAGGCGGACTGACATACAGGCCAATATCCATGAGGAGCGGAAGTTATTTCTCTGCTTACCTAAACGACATAATGCAGTGTAACTATCAGATCATGCTAAAGTATTAGCAAAATACAGGCGTTCTAAAATAAATCCTCTTATCCAGAAGCCATTTTTATAATGAAAACATTTACTAAAAAAGTTAGCGTTTTTCACTTCAGTCCTTTTCGTTATCTGTTTGCTGCTCGCCTTCTTACCGTTTTGGGCAATGGTATTGCACCGATTGCATTAGCGTTCGCAGTGCTTGATATTGGCGGATCGGTATCTGATTTAGGCCTCGTTGTTGCGTCCCGCTCCATTTTTAACGTTTTATTCTTGTTGATCGGGGGCGTATTAGCGGACCGCTACTCTCGTAACCAGGTATTGGTATCCTCTTCTGTTATTGCGGCAGTTTCACAAGCTATTGTCGCATGGTCTGTGTTGGACGGATCAGCAACTGTGATGAGTCTGGCATTACCTGGAGCTTTGAATGGAGCAGCAGCTGGCATCGCGTTACCTGCCTCCTCCGCGCTGGTCCCCCAAACTGTTCCAGTGCAGAATTTGCGAGCAGCGAATGCATTAATTCAGCTTGGTATTTATGGCGGTACGATTATCGGCACTTCGCTTGGTGGGATCCTAATCAGTTCTGTCGGACCGGTTGGGGACTGGCAATTGATGCGATTGGTTTCGCAGCCTCTGCACCGCTTTATTTCTTAATTCGTATTACATCAATCAAAGCATGCCCACCATCAGGTAATATCCTGCAGGACTTAAAAGAAGGATGGGAAGAATTCACAAGCCGAGCCTGGGTATGGGCAATTGTGGTCCAATTCACCATTATCAATGCAGCATTTAGTGGCGTAATGATGGTACTTGGCCCTGTGATTGCTGATGCTTCTTTTGGGCGAGCTAATTGGGGAATTATGGTTGCTGCGCAAAGCGTTGGCCTTATGACAGGTTCGTTCTTCGCCCTAAGATGGCGTCCACGACGCGATCTTTTTATTGGTGCAATGCTAGTAGCACTATGCTCAGTGCCAATTTTTATGCTTAGTCAACCTGCTTCTGCAGCGTGGCTTATTGCAGCTTTTTTTATTGCTGGCGTAACGTTCGGTCTATTCGGAGTCTCCTGGGCTCATTCATTACAAACTCATATTCCTCAGGAAAAATTGGCTCGCGTGTACGCCTATGACGCTGTAGGTTCGTTTGTGGCCATTCCCTTAGGTGAACTGGTCGCTGGGCCGCTGGCAATTCATTATGGCAGGAGTAATGTGCTTCTGGTTTCAGCGATAGCAGTAGTCATAGCAACTTTAGGAACCTGCCTGGTCCCTGGGATTAGACAGCTCGACAATTTTTCACAGGTGAATTCGAAAAAAGCCACCAGCTCCTCATGACAATATTCAAAAAATTACAAAATATGAAATGTAAATTATTGCTTGAGACTATATAAAACGATGAAACATTCCCAAGGGATTAGTATTCCCTGGACGCTTAAATCTCCGTTTTTGGCACACAGCGGTTGAGCTATCGAATCGGAAGGTCCGCTGTGAGCGAAAAGCGGACGTAAGTTGTACTCACGTTTTCGATTATGCCATCTTATTCATCTCGTATCGTTCAAAAAATGCGGCAACACTTTTGATAATCAAGCTATGTAATGACACATTTAAGGAATCATTATGCCTGGAATAACGCTCACATTGTCTGGTTGCAAAGATCAAAAATTAACCAAAAAGTGTGTACTTTTAGCTACTCAAATCACATGCGAGATATTGAAGAAAAACAGCTTCGAAACCATGGTCATAGTAAGACATGTGGACGATGATGACTGGTTTATTGATGGCAAGAGTCTGGCTGAATGGGGAAAAAATTCGTTCAGACTTGAAGTTACTGTCGTGGATGAAACCTGTAGCAAAGATCAGAAAGCAGCGTATCAAAAAGCAATTTACAACGCTATGGAACAAGCTATTGGTAACCTACATCCTCAGTCAAATGTGCATGTTATTGATTGTAAAGCTGCTTCATATGGATACACAGGGATAACGCAAGAATACAGATATCAGCATAAAGATGAGTTTTACTAACCAAAATTTCTTTTCTATCACCGTCAATGTGGCGCATTTTGATTGTGGACTTAAGGCGCTAACGTCCGCTTCTGGCACAGAGCAGACCGTCAGAGCTCTTTGACCACCATCTCGCTTCGAGCCGACTTTTAGATGCTTGTTCTGAACACCCGTCTTTTGCAGAGAACCTCGTGGCACGATCAGCGATGAAGCGAAGTTTTAAACCTGTTTTACGTAACGAGCAACTATTGGCGGTCATTCTGGTGGTCTTGACAGAAAGATAACTCATCTTTATCTTTCTTATCAGACAGTTACTGGCAAAGGCGAGTCCAGTCTGAGCAGCCATATTTAAGCAGCCCGCTCAGGGAAACCTGAGCGGACTTTTTGCTGTTACTGCCACTTAGCCTTTGGCAAAGTTCGCCTGGATACGCTGTTGCAGATAATCTTCAGCACTGATCGCCGGATACTTCGCCTGCGGGCCGAGGATCTCAACGTCTTTATTCGCCTGACAGAAGAAAGCCAGGCTGTAGCGCGCGCCCTGATATTCCCCCGGTAGCGGGCTTCTTACCCGATGGAAGTTTGACGGCAACTGGTCGTCACTCCAGCGCATCAGCATGTCGCCAATATTGCAGGTGATCACCTCTTCACGTGGTTCAATGCTGGTCCACTGCTGACTTTCGCGATCTTTGCCGGGACAGACCTGCAGGCCGCCCTGGCCGGGGCGCTGGAACAGCAGCGTCAGGCAGTCGAAATCGGTATGCGCACCGGCGCGCCACATCCCCTGCTCCGACTGTTCGGTGGCATAGTAGTGCAACATTCGCAGCGTGCTCTGGTAGGTATTCCGATCGGGATTGTGCGCCTGCTCGAAGAAGTGCTCAGGAAAACCCAGCTTAAGCGCAAAGCAGGAGAGCAACTTCATCCCCAGCTGCCAGCATTGCGACTCAAAGCTCAGCATGGTTTGCTTAAAGGCGGGCAGCTCCTGCTCTGTCGGCCACAGCGAATCCATTAACGGACGGGTAATCTGATAGGACTCTTTCTGGTCCGGGGTTTTGGTCGAGGGACGGACCTGCGACTTATTTTCCCAGCCGGCGTTGCGCGCCAGCGGATAGCGGGCTTTGACCGCTTCCGGCAGCGAGAAAAAATCCTCCGTCATGCAGAATGCCTGGCGGATATCGTCGAGGGCAATGCCGTGATTGCTGACCTGAAAGAAACCGATCTCTACCGCTGCCTGCCACAGTTCATCGGCAATCTCATGTTTACGCTGTTCGAAATCTGACAGGTCGATGCAGCGCACCTCGCGGGCAAAAGTCTCTTCACCCATTGCGCCCATTGCCGCTTCTTTCTCCAGTTCCTGCAGTGCATAACCTTGTGTCCGGGTTGATTGTGTCATGGTATTTTTCCTATACAGAAGAGGGTTAACCGGCGGCACGCTGTTGCAGCGTCCGGACGGCTGACATTGCCTGATGGCGCATGGCATCCAGATCGAGACCAGGAATGTGATCGTTTTCGACAATCACCCGGCCATTGATCATCAGCGCCTTTAACGAAGCCCGACCGCCGCAGGCCACCGGCCCAATTGCCATGTCATGCAGGCCGAAATAGCGCGGATCGTCCAGCCGGTACACGGCGATATCGGCCAGCATCCCGACCTGCACGGTGCCGCTCTGCGGCAGACCGAGGATCTGCGCCCCGCCGGCGCTGCCCCAGCGCACCACATCTTCAATGGTTGCCGCATCGCCACCGCCTTCAAAAGTTCCACCGTCATAGCGTGGCGTGGCGAACATGCCTTTTCTGGCACGCTGCAACAGCCACGCCGCATGCGCTTCACTCTGCATATCGGCTGCCTCGTTCGATGCCGCGCCGTCCACGCCCAGGGAAACCGGCACGCCCGCCTGCTCCAGCGCCAGCAGATCGGCAATGCCGCTGCCCAGTCGTCCGTTACTTTGCGGGCAGTGCGCAATACCGGTCCGGCTGTCACCCAGCAGCGTGATCTCCTGCGGCAACAGCTTCACCAGATGGGCAAACCAGACGTCATTACCCAGCCAGTCGTGTTCAGCACAAAACTGCACCGGCGTCATGTTGAAGCGGTCGCGCGCCGCATCCAGATAATCCACCGTTTCCGACAGGTGACTGTGCAACCGGATACCCAACTGACGCGCCAGCCTGGCCATTTCGCGCAGCTGCGCGCCCGGCGCTGAGTGCAGCAGCGTGGTCGGAGCCATCACCACCCGACACAGCGAGGTCGGCCGCGGATCGTGGTAGCGTCCCACCAGCCGTTCTATGTCGGCCATATAGTGATCAAAATTCTCCGGGCGCAGCGCCTGCGGTAAATCCTGCTCAATCGTCCGCCCCTGAGTCGCACCACCCCGACACAGCACAATCCGCATGCCCAGCGCCTCGCCTTCACTGAACAAAATGTCGGAAGGATCAAACGGCATATCTGGCCAGTAGAGATAGTTATGATCGGCGACCGTGGCGCAGCCGGATCGCAGTAACTCGATCAGGCCGATACGAACCGCCAGCCGGAACGTCTGTTCGTCAAAGGTGGCGCGAAAACGATACGGCGTGGCGCTTAACCAGGCGGTCAGGCTTTTGTTCAGCCCCTGCGGCTCACCTTTCAGCAACGACTGAAACAGGTGGTGATGGGTATTGACCCAGGCGGGATAAACCACGCAGTCGCGGGCATCAATCAGCCGCTCGTCCGGCAACGCGGTCAGCGACCCAATGGCTTCGATCACGCCTTCGCGGATGCGAATATCGGGTCCGGCATGTCGTGCCCGCTCGCCCGGCAGGCCGGTCAGAATGGCGTGCGCGTTTTTAATCAGTAATGATTGAGATGACATCGCAACGTTCCTCACGGTTTAACCTGCATCTGCTGAACAAACTCAGTGGTATAAGCCTGTTTCCAGTCGGTATCCGCTTTAAGCAGGCTGGCTTTGACCATAAAATCGCGGGTTTTTTGCCAGCGATCCTGCGTCATGGTGCCCCAGCCGGCTGTCGCGGCATCGCCACCGTCAATCAGATGGTGCTGTTTGATCTGCGTGACGCCCCAGGCCAGCAAATCATCGGTCATTTTTGGATTCTCTTTTTTAATCAGCGCGTTGCCTGGTGCCGGATTAGTGAGATAGCTGACCCAGCCCTCCATTGAGGCACGTACAAATTTCGCCATCGCTTCGCTGCGGCTGCTGATCTGGTCCGGACGGGTAATCAGAATGCCGCCGTAGGGCGGATAGCCGTGCTCGGAAAACAGGAAGAAATTCGATTTCACCCCGGCCTTTTGCGCCTGGAAAACCTCAGAGCTGACATAAGCCTGCTGTGCCACATTCTGATCGGCGATAAACGGCTGGATATTGAAGGTATAGGGGCGCACCTGCCCATCGCTGAGCTGATACTGTGCCTTGAGCCACGGCCACCAGGTGGCTTGCCCGGAACTGGAGACCAGAATGGTTTTGTCTTTCAGGCCGTCGAGGGAGGTGACGGAGGCGTGGGTCAGCAGTCCCTGCGGATCATACTGAAACGGGGCGGCAATCGCTTTAGCCTGAAAGCCACGCTGCACCGCTTCAAGTAACTGCAGGTCATAACCGATGATCACATCGGCGCGCTTCGATAACAGCAACTGCATGCCGTTGATCTGCGGCCCGCCGGACTGAATGCTGACGTCCAGCCCGTAGCGCTGATAGATGCCGGTCGCCAGCGCCTGATAATAGCCGCCCTGCTCAGCCTGCGCGTACCAGGAGGTGAGTAAGGCAATCTTCTCTGCGGCATCGGCCGGCAGGATGAATGCGCCAGAAATCAGCGTGCTCAGCACGCAGCCAGACAGGGGAATGCGGGATCGTAACTTCATTGCTCCTCTCCTAATCGTCACCGGAGGGAGGCTGAGCAAAGGCGACTCAGCCCCCAGCCGGTTCAACATGAACCGCGAAATGGTGGCTGAGCAATGTCCCGCGCAGTTGCCTGCACTGACCGCTTCTACTCACAGTGAGTTATACAAAAAGGATGCCAGGTTAGCCGATCGGCGCGGCTTAAGGGCTGCGCGGCGATCGGCGGAGGCGGCGCTGCAACCTTTGATTCATTAAGGAGCAACCAGCACCATACTGGTGCAGCGTCAGGGCCGCTGGCGTCCGGGCGTCTGAATCTGGCTGAACAGCATTTCCAGCTGTTTGAGCATCATCGACGCCGCCAGCGACAGCTGCCTTGCCGGGGCGACGCACAGTGACAGGGTGAAGGTTTTGAGTTGCGGATCGGTCAGCGGAATAAACTGCAGTTCGTCGCTTTCCACCTCATCCATGATATCGAGCCAGCAGAGAATGCCGATGCCGATTTTCTCTTTGATCAGCGAGCGGATCATGTGGATGTTATTGGAGACCGCCACCTCGTTGATCATCTCGCCATGGATGTTGATCAGCGCCTGCACCGGTTCAGCCAGCATCAGCGGGGCAGAAGGCAGGATAAACGGATACTCACTGCACTGGTTAAACCGCACCCCGCTTTTGCTGCTGAGCGGATGGCCGGTCGGGACCACAATCCCCAGATCGATCTCGGCAAAGGCCCGCACCTGCAGTTCGCGTGACGATTGCGGGTTCAGCATCACCCCGAAATCGGCATCACCCGACATCAGCGCCTGCTGAATATCGACGTTGTTCATGGTGGTCAGGGTGAAAGAGATGTTCGGATAGTCGAGATGCACCTGTCTGAGCATTGACGAGAAAAACTGCCGGTTAATCGCGTCGATGGTGGCGATGCGCACATGGCCGCGTCGCAGTCCACGCAGGTCATCCAGTTGTTCGCAGACCCGCGAAAAATCCTTTTTCCAGTTACTGGCGGCGTGCAGCAGCAGTTCGCCCGCTGCGGTCAGCCGCAGGCCGCTGGGGTGACGCTCAAACAGCGGCATCGCCAGCTCTTTCTCAACCCGCAGGATTTGCCGATCGATCGACGACGCCGCCACGTGCAGGCTTTCAGACGCCTTGCGAAACGATCCCTGACGGGCCACTTCAGTGAAATAGAGCAGAAATCGGGAGAATGCAAACATAGGGAGTGCTCTCTTTTATGCAACGGGATGTGCGAATCAAAGCGCTGGACGCAACAGTTTTATCACAATAACGTAGATTTCATGGCAACGGGAACAATCGTTTCATCACTCAGCTGGCTGCAGTTGCGCAGCGCTGGGTGATAGCACCGCCGGTCAGGCGGCAGCGACGATGACCTGCTTTTTTATCACTGCTCTCTTTAAGCACAGACGGTAAATAATGATGAAAGAGTCCGGACTTATTCCAGTCACGATCAGCGCTGTCCATATTAATGGTGTCGGCAATCTTTCATTACAGCTTATTGCCCGGCACGGTGGTTTATTACCGGCTTATTTACCTGGCGCGCACATTGACGTTTTCATTCCGCAAATCGGGCCGCGTCAGTATTCACTTTGCAGCGAAAACCACGGCGGTGAATATTACGAGATCTGCGTGAAACGGGCAGACCTCTCCAGCGGCGGATCGCATTTTATTCATCACCATTTACGGCCTGGCGATGCGCTGGAAATTTCAGCACCGCGCAATCATTTCCCGCTGCCCGAAGCGGGACGCTATCTGCTGTTTGCCGGGGGAATCGGTATTACCCCACTGTTGCCGATGGCGGAACAGCTTGCCCGACAAGGGATTGACTATGAACTGCATTATTTTATCTCGTCGCCAGAACAGGCGGCGTTTGTGCCGCGATTAACCGCACCGCGATTAGCAGACCAGGTTTATTTTCATCACAGCAGCGCAAACGATTCTCTGCGTGTGACTACGCCGCCGTGTTTATCGCAGCCCGATCCACAGACCCGGATAATAGCCTGCGGCCCGGACGGCTTTATTCAGCGTCTGCAGCACCTTATGCAGCAGCATGGCTGGCAACCGGATCAATTGATTTTTGAGCGATTCAGCAATGCAGCGCTAAATAATAGCGCCAGCGACAGCGCCTTTTATATCCAGCTCAATTCTACCGGCACCCGCTATTTAGTCAGCCCGCAGCAGACTATTGCCGAAGTCTTATTAAGCGCCCGGGTCGATATTATGCTGTCGTGCGAACAGGGAATATGTGGTTCCTGCATCACTGAGGTAATCGACGGTATTCCCGATCATCGTGACTGCGTGCTGACTGCCGAAGAGAAAGCGGAGAATACGCAGATAACCTTGTGCTGCTCCCGATCCAGAACGCCGGTTCTGGTGCTCGACCTTTAATCTCAGCGCGGAGTCTTATCATGTCTGTTTCCCGGTCCGATGCACCGCTTGCTGGCCTTGCCAGCGTTCGCCTCCCCGCCTGGCTGCTGCCGGCGGACTGGCCGCGTGAAGCCGGTGAGCCGCTGCTGGCCGATCTGCGCTTTGCGGCTGGCAAAATTGCTGCGCTGACGCCAGCCCGGCCCGATCAGAGCGACCTGTGGCCGGTGGATGGCGCACTGGCGCTGCCGGGGCTGATTGAACCGCATGCGCACCTCGATAAAACCTTCACCCTCGCCCGCAGCCGTCCGTCAAAACCGGGCCTGCTGGCCGCCATTGAAACCCTGCATCAGGATCGCCAGCACTGGACGGCGTCGGACCTTCAACAGCGTGCCGGCCGGGCTTTCGGCTGGGCGGCCGCCAACGGCGTGACCCGTTTGCGCAGCCATATCGACTGGTTTGACGATCGCCCTCCGCTGGCCTGGACGGAACTGGCTGGCATGGCACCTCCCGGCATCACGCTGGAACGGGTGGCGCTGGTGCCGCTGAGCCTGTTCGCCGATGCCGGGAGCGCTGACCGCATCGCCCGCGCGGTGGCGCAGAGCGGCGCCGGTTGCCTGCTGGGCGGCTTTATCCACTCCTCAAACTGGGACCCGGCGGCGATGACCCACCTGATGCGCAGCGCCGCCCGCTGGCAGCTGGATCTGGATTTGCATATTGATGAAGAGCTTTCGCCAGTGGCCCACGGCCTGAGCTGGCTGGCGCACTACCTGGCTGAAAACAGCTTCAGCGGCCACATCTGTTGCAGCCACGGCTGCGCGCTGGCGTCCGGCAGTGAACTGCAGGCGCAGCAGGTACTGCGGCAACTGGCTGCCCACGCCGTCACGCTGATTGCCCTGCCGATGACCAACCTGCTGTTGCAGGATGCGGTAACCGGACGCACGCCGCGTCAGCGCGGCATTACCCTGCTGAAAGAGGCGCAGACGGCAGGCGTTCCACTGCTGATCGGCTGTGACAACGTTCAGGATGCCTTTTGTCCGGCAGGCAGTTATGACCCGCTGGATACCCTGAGCTGCGCGCTGTTCGCTTTGCAGCTGAACAACGTTTTTGACCAGCATTCGCGGCTGATTTGTGATGCCGCCGCCCTGACCGGCGCGCACTCAGCCCCACCGCCGCTGTCACCGGGCAGCGACGCTACGCTGGTGCTGTTCCCGGGCAGCGACAGCGCCAGCTGGCCGTTAAACAGCGCAGCCCGCCAGGTTATCCATCACGGCAGGCTGACCCATCAACGTATCTGGCAGCAGGAGATATCCCATGAGTCTTGAAGAGGGTGCGGGCAAACCGCTCGCCCACTATGCCGCCTGGCGTCGGGCCGGTGATTTTGTCTTTCTCTCCGGCATCATTCCGGTTAATCCGCAGAGCGGCACTATCGTGCGCGGCTTTAAGGATATCCCGGTTGAAGTCCGTCAGTTAGTTGGCGAAACCGGCGAGTTCTCGACCGACGCCAGACAGGGGCCGATCCTCGCGCAGAGCTGGTATGTGCTGGAAAGCATTCGCCACACCGTGCAACAGGCGGGCGGACAGATGAGCGATGTGATCAAGCTGGTGCAGTACTTCCGCAATCTCGATCACTTTCCCTGCTACAGCCGGGTCAGAAAGCTGTTTTATGACGGACAACCGCCGGTTTCAACCGTGGTGCAGGTCAGTGAAATGCTGCCGAGCGCCGAGGTGCTGATTGAAGTGGAAGCCACCGCCTGGTTACCGCTAACCCCCTAATCTCCGACTACGAGGCACAGCATGATTAACGGTTATATTCCTGCAGCGCGTTTTCTGCCTTTTCTGAGCTGGACGGCCATCGCGGCTCTGCCCGACAAAGCCAACACGGTGATTGTTCTGCCGACCGGCGCGATTGAGCAGCACGGTCCGCATCTGCCTGTTCGGTCGACAGCGTGATCGCCTCCGGCGTGGCGGGCCATGCGCTGGCCAGACTGCCAAAAACCATCCCGGCTTACGCCATTCCGCCGATCACCTACGGCAAATCGGATGAACATCTGAATTTCCCCGGCACGCTGACCTTAACCGGCGACACCCTGCTGCAAACCGTGCTGGAGATCGCTGAATCGCTTTACCGCGCTGGCTTCCGCAAGCTGCTGATGATCAACGGTCACGGCGGACAGCCGCAGGTGCTGCAAATGGCGGCACGGGAAATGCGTCTGCGTCACGGCGATATGATCATCATCCCGCACGACGTGTTTCGGGTGCCGAACGTCGAAAACCAGTTCCTCAGCGCCCGGGAGCAGAAAATGGCGATGCATGCCGGTCACAGCGAAACCGCGGTGATGCTGGCGCTGGCACCGGAATGCGTCCACCCCGACCAGGCGGTGGCCAGTTATCCGCCGGAATTCCCCTGCCCGACGCTCTCCTCCGGTCGCCCGGCTGCCGCCTGGGTCTCTTACGATTTCGGACCGAGCGGCGTGATTGGCGATCCGACCGGTGCCACCGCAGAACAGGGTCACGCAATCCTTGATTCGCTGGCCGCAAGCTGGGCGCAGGCGATCACCGAAATCCACCAGATGAGCTGGCCGGTGCGCAGCGAACCCACCTGGGGAAAACAGCACTGGAGCGGTTTTGTGCAAACCGGCTTTACTCCTCCGTCTTCTTTGGCCTCTGAATAGTGGAGTAGTTACGATGAAAATTTGGCGTAAATCGACTTTCTCCCTGCTTGCTCTGATGCTGGCCGGGGTCTCTGCTTCCGGCATGGCGGAAGAGAAGTTTACCTTCCTGACTAACTGGTACGCGCAGGCGGAGCACGGTGGCTTTTATCAGGCTCAGGCTAGCGGGCTGTACAAAAAAGCCGGGCTGGATGTCAGCATCAACATGGGCGGGCCACAGGTGAACGTGATGCAGCTGATGGCGGCCGGACGCGCAGACTGTACGCTGGGTGACAACGGCCAGGCGCTGGAGACCTGGGAGGCTGGGGTGCACGCCGTCACGGTCGCTACGGTGTTTCAGCATTCACCGACGGTATTTATCAGCCATGACAAAGTCGACCAGCCTCAGCAGCTGAAAGACAAAACTTTCCTGCTGGCCACCGAGGCTTATAACTCGTTCTGGCCGTGGGCAAAAAGCGAACTCGGACTGGAGAAGGTGAAAATCCGTCCCTACACCTTCAGCGTCCAGCCTTTCCTCGCCGACCGCAATCTGGTGCAGCAGGGGTACGTCACCTCTGAACCGTTCTCGATTGAGAAAGGCGGCAAACCGTTTTACGTCTACATGCTGAGCGACTGGGGCTACCCGCCGTATGGCAACTCGATTATCTGCATGGCCGACACGGTTAAACAACGCCCGGCTGCGGTAGCCGCCTTCGTTAAAGCCTCCATGCAGGGCTGGAAAGCTTATCTGCAGGACCCGACCGCCGGCAATGCATTGATCGCCAGAGATAACCCGCAGATGACCGCCGACCAGATCGCTTTTGGTATCGCGCAGATGAAGAAGTATCAGCTGGTGACGGGCGGCGACGCACAAACCGGCGGTATCGGCATCATCACGGAATCGCGGCTGAAAAAGAGCTGGGACATGCTGGTTAAAAACAAGCTGATCGACGCGGAGAAAGTGCCGTTCGGCCAAACCTATACCCTCGATATGATTAAAGACGCGAAGGTTATGCCATGAATACTGTCCCCAACCTCACCGTGATGCGCGACGTTCGCGCAGCCTCGCCGCAGGCAGAGCCGGCGATCGAAGTGCTGTCGGCAGAGAAGATTTACAGCAACGGCACCCGCGCCCTGCTGCCGGTCAATCTCACCATTCATCAGGGCGAATTTGTCACCCTGCTCGGTCCGTCGGGCTGTGGCAAAAGCACCCTGCTGAAAATGGTCGCCGGGCTGACCGAGCCCAGCGACGGCAAACTGGTGTTATGGCGTCGTGACAGCCGGGAAAGCGCCCAGGTCCCGCTCTCCTTCGTGTTCCAGGAAGCGACGCTGATGCCCTGGAGCACGGTGCAAAACAACGTCCGTCTGCCGCTGGATCTGGCGGGCGTGCCGCGGGCCGAAGCCAATACCCGCGTTGCCGAGGCGCTGGAACTGGTCGGGCTGGGTAAATTTGCCCGGGTCCTGCCGCGTGAACTCTCCGGTGGCATGCAGATGCGGGTCTCGATTGCCCGTGGGCTGGTGACGCGCCCGAAACTGCTGCTGATGGATGAACCCTTTGGCGCGCTCGACGAAATCACCCGCAATAAACTCGACAGCGACCTGCTGCGGCTGTGGCGTGAACAGGGCCTGACGGTGGTGTTCGTGACTCACTCAATTCACGAAGCGGTTTTTCTGTCGCAGCGGGTGATCATGATGGCTGCCCGGCCGGGCCGGGTGGTGGAAGATATCGCCATCAATGAGCCGTTCCCGCGCAGCGAAGATTTCCGCGTCAGTCCGGCCTTTTCACGTTATGCGAAGCAACTGCAGGATAGCCTGCTGCAAGCCAGCCAATCGGGAATGGAGTAATACCATGCAGACGCAAAAATCTTCTCCGTGGATGGCTAATCCCGGCTTTCGTAAAGTGTTTTATCCCACCGTTGTGGCGGTGGTCGTGGTGCTGCTGTGGCAGGGATGGGTGAGCTATTTCAATATCCCGCAGTTTCTGGTGCCGTCACCGCTGGTGATGCTGCAAAGCCTGTGGACCCACTTCGGCTCGCTGATGATGGCGCTGCTGTTCACCCTGAAAATCACCCTGATCTCGTTTTTACTCTCGATCATCATCGGTGCCGCCGTGGCTTTCGTGCTGGTGCAGAATCGCTTTGTCGAAACCGCCCTGTTTCCCTACATCGTCTTTCTGCAGGTGACGCCGATCGTCGCCATCGCGCCGCTGATTATTATCTGGGTCAAAGACACCACCCTGTCGCTGGTGGTCTGTTCAACGCTGATGGCGGTGTTCCCGATTATTTCCAACACCACCCAGGGATTACGCAGCGTCTCGCCGGGGCTGCTGAGCTACTTCAGGCTGAGCCGCGCCAGTCGTCTGCAGGTGCTGATTCGTCTGCGCATTCCGTCCGCGCTGCCCTACTTTTTTGGTGCGCTACGAATTTCCAGCGGGCTGTCGCTGATCGGAGCGGTGGTTGCCGAGTTCGTGGCGGGCACCGGCGGAAATAATACCGGGCTGGCCTACCAGATCCTGCAAGCGGGCTATCAGCTGGACATTCCGCTGATGTTTGCGGCGCTGCTGCTGATCTCCCTCGCCGGTATTGCGCTGTTTGGCATGATGTCGTGGATTTCCCGTCGCGCCCTCTCCGCCTGGCATGAAAGCGAAGCGGTTCAGTCTCATTAACTCCCTATTTTCAGGCAGGAAAATTATGCACAGCGAACACCGTCAGCACGCGCTTGCCCTGATACAGCAGGCGCTTCCCGATCTCGACTGGACTTTGCAGGCCGCCAGAGTTAAACGCCTGTCACGTGATTTTCACTGGTTCAGCCCGCTACTGAAACGGCAACTGGAAGATAAACAGGCCGATGCGGTGGTCAGACCGCGCAGTGAAGAGGAGCTGAGCCTGCTGGTCAAAGCCTGCGTCCGCCATCAGCTACCGCTGATCCTGCGCGGCGGAGCAACCGGTAACTATGGTCAGCTGGTGCCGCTGGCGGGCGGCATTCTGGTCGATATGACCGGCTTTAATCAGCTGTGTGAACTCACCCCTGGCGTGGTCCGCGCGCAGGCCGGGATGCGGCTGGCGGAGATTGAAGCCCTGACCCGTCCGACCGGCTGGGAACTGCGCTGCATGCCTTCGACCTATCGCCTTGCCACGCTGGGCGGGCTGTACGGTGGCGGCTTTGGCGGCATCGGCTCAATCAACTATGGCCCGCTGGCCGCCGCCGGAAACGTACTCAGCGTGAAAGTGATGACCGTGGAAGCGGAACCGCGCATTCTGCAGGTTCCGGCACCGCAGGCGCTGCTGCTGCATCACGCTTACGGCAGTAACGGTATCGTGCTGGAGGTTGAACTGGCGCTGGCACCGGTACATGACTGGATAGAGCGGCTGGACGTGTTCGACGACTTTACCGACGCGCTGGATTACGCTAATGCCTTCGCCCGCTCACCAGGACTGGTGAAACGTCAGCTGGCGTTATTCGCCGCGCCGATCCCCGGCTACTTCACCCATCTCAGCGGCCATTATCAGGCGGATCAGCATGCGGTGATCAGCGTGATTGGGCAGGAAAGTGACGGGTTAGCGGCGGGCCTGCTGGAAAAATATCGCGGAAAGAGTGCGCTGCGGCAGTCTGCCAGCGCCGCTCGCGATGCGAATGCGTCACTGATGGAATATTGCTGGAACCACACTACCCTGCACGCGCTGAAAGTTGACAATACTCTGACCTATTTACAGACCGCGTTTAACCCGGCCTGTTATCGCCAGCAGATTATCGACATGGCCGCTCTGCTGGGTGATGAGGTGATGTCGCACATTGAGTTTCTGCGTGACGCTGACGGCAATCTGACCGCCAGCGGCCTGCAACTGGTGCGCTACAGCAGTGACGCGCGACTGAACGAGATCATGAACGCTTTTCGCGCCAACGGCGTCCGGATCAATAATCCGCATGTTTATCAGATTGAAGAAGGCAAACAGGGAGAGATCAAACCGGCGGTGGTCTCGGTTAAACAGTGTCTGGACCCGGATGGATTACTCAATCCCGGCAAACTCAAAGGCTGGGAACTGCGCGATACGCTGGTGCTGGATGACGATCCGCTGGCGTTGCGCCGCCCTTCACCCTGAGCGCGCCCTGATCAGCCGGCTGCAACGGCATCGCTGTCATCGCTGATATAAAAAACCCGCTTATCACTAAGCGGGTTTTTGCCTTTCAGTGGTTAATCGCAAGCCATCAGAGCTCGAACCGATCCAGGTTCATCACTTTGGTCCAGGCAGCGACGAAGTCCTTGACGAACTTCTCTTTGGCATCGCTGCTGGCATAGACTTCTGCCGACGCGCGTAACACCGCATTGGAGCCGAATACCAGGTCAGCGCGGGTGGCGGTAAAGCGGACTTCACCGGTCAGGCGATCGCGTCCTTCGAACTGCTCGCTGGAGCCATCAATGGCTTTCCATTCAATGCGCATATCCAGCAGGTTGATGAAGAAATCGGTGTTCAGTTCACCGACGCTGCGGCTGAAGACGCCGTGCTGGCTGCCGTCATAGTTGGTTCCCAGCGCGCGCATCCCGCCAATCAGTACCGTTAATTCCGGCACCGTCAGCGTCAGCTGCTGTGCTTTATCAATCAGCAGGTGCTCGGTGGTGGTTTTGCCGTATCCGCGACCGTAGTTACGGAAACCGTCAGCGCGAGGTTTCAGCAACTCAAACGATTCGATATCGGTCTGATCCTGACGCGCATCGACCCGGCCCGGGATAAAGGGCACCTCAATCTCAACGCCGGCCGCTTTCGCCGCCTGCTCAATCCCAACCACTCCGGCCAGCACAATGACATCGGCCAGCGAGACTTTATTGAATTCCCGCTGCAGCGCTTCCAGCTTCGGCAATACCCGGGCCGCATTGGCGTTAACGTCCCACTCGCGTTGCGGCAGCAGCGCCAGGCGCGCGCCGTTGGCACCGCCGCGTTTGTCACCGCCACGGAAGGTTGAGGCTGACGCCCAGGCAACCGAGGTCAGTTCACTGACGCTCAGGCCAGCGGCCGCAATCTTCTCTTTCAGCTGCGCGATGTCGGCGCCGGTCGGATGATAAACCGGTGTCGGCAGCGGGTCCTGCCAGATCAGATCTTCTTTCGGCACTTCCGGACCGATATAACGCGCTTTTGGCCCCATATCACGGTGCGTCAACTTGTACCAGGCGCGGGCAAAAGCTTCATTGAAGGCCTGCGGATCGTTGTAAAAACGACGCGATATTTTCTCGAATTCCGGATCGAAACGCAGGGTCAGATCGGTGACCAGCATGGTCGGCTTACGTTTCTTCGTCTGGTCAAACGCATCAGGAATGATCTCTGGCGCGTCGATCGCTTCAAACTGGATGGCACCGGCCGGGCTGCGGGTCTGCACCCACTCATATTTGAACAGGTTCTCGAAGAAGTAGTTGCTCCACTGGGTCGGCGTCTGCGACCAGATCACTTCCAGACCCGAGGTAATCGCATCGGCACCCACGCCGGTGCCGTGGCTGCTTGCCCAGCCCAGACCCTGTGCTTCAATCGGTGCGGTTTCCGGATCAACGCCAACGTGCTCGGCCGAACCGGCACCGTGGGTTTTGCCCAGCGTATGGCCACCAGCGATCAGGGCAACGATCTCTTCATCGTTCATTCCCATATTGCCGAAGGTCGCACGAATGGCCGGAGCGGCTGACGCCGGATCGCCGCTGTGTTCCGGGCCTTCAGGGTTAACGTAGATCAGCCCCATTTCGGTCGCGCCGAGCGGTGACTGTGCCAGCGATTCCGGATGACGGTGTTCCAGCCAGGTGCTTTCATCGCCCCAGTTGACGTCCATATCCGGTTCCCAGACATCTTCACGTCCGGCACCAAAACCAAAGGTGCGGAAGCCGGAATTTTCCAGCGCCACGTTACCCGCCAGGATATACAGGTCGGCCCAGGAAATTTTCTGACCGTACTTCTGCTTCACCGGCCACAGCAGACGGCGCGCTTTATCCAGGCTGACGTTATCGGGCCACGAGTTTAACGGAGCGAAGCGCTGCTGGCCGCGGCCTGAACCACCGCGACCGTCTACTGCGCGATAGGTACCGGCGCTGTGCCAGGCCATACGGATGAAGAGACCGATGTAGCTGCCCCAGTCGGCAGGCCACCAGGCTTGTGACTCAGTGAGCAAGGCTTTGAGATCGGCTTTTAGCGCAGCGTAGTCTAATTTGGCAAATTCTTTACGGTAGTCGAACGACTCGCCCAATGGGTTAGAGCGGGATGAGTGCTGGTTCAGCAGGTCGACACGCAGCTGGTTAGGCCACCAGTCACGGTTGGACGTGCCGCCGCCTGATGTCTGATTGGCCTTTCCTGCATGAAAAGGACATTTACCTGCCGCTGCTTCGCGATCGGCTTCGACAATAGGCTTTGCATCTTTTGCATCTTCATCAACAGAATTGCTCATGGTCACACCTCTTTTATGTATTCTCAGCGCTACTCTATAGTGGCTTTTGAAAAAGGCACACCTGTCTCATCCTATACCTTTGATAGCCTGCCCCTTTGAATATGCTTAGCTGAAAAAGGTTTTAACGATTAAAAAGAACCGCGCCGGTCAGTTCAGGCGAAGCGGTTAAAAATACCATTACCCTTGCCGCCAGGGATCGCGTCTGCCAAATAATAATCAGCAGCGTGACGGCGATCATGATTGGCAAAAGTGGCGCTATCACCTGCTGATTCAGGCTGAAATGCCGGGCCAGCACCTGCGGTGTTGAAATCAGATCAGGGATAAAAGAGGATGCGGAGAGCGGCAGGGATCACAACAGAATGAGATGAACAGCGCCTTATCACTAAGGCGCTGGGTCGGGAACGGTATTAACGCCAGCCGAGTTCCGGCGCGACATACTTCAGTATCGCCTCAATCACATGCGCGTTATACGCCACCCCAAGCTGGTTCGGCACGGTCAGCAGCAGCGTATCGGCTTCAGCAATCGCTTCATCCTGCGCCAGTTGCTTAATTAACTGCTCCGGTTCAGCGGCATAGCTGCGGCCAAAGATGGCGCGGGTTTTTTCGTCGAGGAATCCCACCGAATCCTGGTCGCTACCGCTGCGGCCGAAGTAGGCGCGGTCCATGTCATTGACCAGCGCAAAAATGCTGCGGCTGACCGAAACCCGTGGCTCTCGCTGATGGCCGGCGGCTTTCCACGCTTCACGGTAGGCACGGATCTGCTTCGCCTGCTGGATGTGGAACGGTTCGCCGGTTTCATCATCTTTCAGGGTCGAACTTTGCAGGTTCATGCCCATTTTTGCTGCCCACTCTGCAGTGGCGTTGGAGCCGGAGCCCCACCAGATGCGGTCACGCAGCCCTTCAGACAGCGGTTCAAGGCGCAGCAGGCCCGGCGGATTCGGGAACATCGGCTGCGGATTCGGTTTGGCAAAGCCTTCACCGCGCAGCACTTCCAGAAACTCTTCGGTATGACGACGCCCCATATCAGCGTCGGTCTCGCCCGCTTTTGGCTCAAAGCCAAAATAGCGCCAGCCATCCACCACCTGCTCAGGCGAGCCACGGCTCAGGCCGAGCTGCAAACGGCCGTTGGAAATCAGGTCGGCTGAACCGGCATCTTCCACCATATAGAGCGGGTTTTCATAGCGCATGTCGATCACGCCGGTACCGATTTCAATATTTTTGGTACGGGCACCGACCGCCGCCAGCAGCGGGAACGGCGAACTCAGCTGGCGGGCAAAATGGTGCACGCGAAAGTAAGCTCCGTCTGCGCCCAGCTCTTCGGCTGCAACCGCCAGGTCAATCGACTGCAGTAACACATCCTGCGCCGAACGGGTGGCTGACTGTGAAGAGGGCGTCCAGTGACCGAAGGATAAAAAGCCAATCTTTTTCATCTGTTACTTCTCCTGGCGGGCAAAAGTGGCCCACACATGCTAAGGCGGTTTTCGATAGGCAAAGGTTACGCCGTCGTCGTCACCACTGATAGTCAATATCTTTCAGCGCCATATTCAGGATTTTCGACATAGCTAAGAAAAATAACGTCTTTGTCTTTGCGCAGCGTTTATTTCACTGTGGCTCTCTGTTCCTCTTCTGCCAGGTCGATCATGCAAAAAAGCCGTGCCGCTTACCTTCATCCGCAGTAGCGCGCCCTGCTGCAACAGCTCTCGCGCAGCTGGTTATGGCGCACTGAACTGCCCACCTGGCTGCTGATCGTCGCGGTCTATGGCGGCTGGTTCGGCACGCTGCTCGGCTGGCAGATCCTCGGACGGCTGCCCGCTACCCTGCTGCTGACTGGCTTCACCGCCTGGTATATGTCGCTGCAGCATGAGCTGATCCACGGCCATCCGACGCGCTGGCCGCGGATCAATCAGCTGTTCGGCATCCTGCCGCTGGCGGTGTGGTTTCCGTTTGGCCTCTACCGCGATTCTCATCTGGCCCATCACCGCAATCACACCCTGACCGAACCGGATGACGATCCGGAAAGTTACTACCTGTCCGCCGCACGCTGGGCGCAGCTGTCGCCGTGGCAGCAGCAGCTGATCCACCTGCGTAATACCTTTTTTGGCCGTCTGCTGCTGGCTCCGTTGCTGGATATCTGCGGCACTTTCAGGGCGATGTGGCAGGCGTTTCGTCACGGTGAGCGGGCCGCCATCGGCATGTGGCTGCTGCACTGGAGCCTGCTGGCGCTGCTGTTTTACGGCATGGCGCAGTGCGGCTTCTCCCCGCTGTGGTATCTGCTGGCGGTCAGCTATCCGGCGCTGGCGTTGACCAAAGTGCGCTCCTTTTATGAACATCGCGCGGCTGACGATCCGCTGGCGCGTTCGGTCAATAATGAGGCGGCGCTGCCCTGGCGGATCCTGTTCCTGAATCTGAACTACCATTCAGTGCATCACGATCTGCCGGCGTGCCCTGGTATGGTCTGCGTCGCCTTTATCTGCGCGACCGTGAGCGCTATTACCAGCGCAATCACGGTTTCCGCGTGGCGGGCTACCGGGTCTGGCTGCGTCAATTCTGGGCGCGGCCGGTCGGGGTCAATGCCCATCCGGGGCGTTCTGAAGAGGCTCGCCATGACTGACCTGCTGGCATTACCGATGTACGACATTGAGCGCCCTGCCACTGAGGCGCTCAGCCAGGCGATAGTAACGTTACTGGCGCAGCACGGCACGGCGGCGCAGCCAGTCTGGCCCGACGATCTGCTTACCCACTGGCAGGATGATCGGCTGCTGCTGAGCCAGACCTGCGGCTATCCGCTGGTGACGCGACTGCCTGCGGTGCAGCTGGTCGGCGCGTTTCACTACAGCGCGCCAGGCTGCAGCGGACCCGATTATCGTAGCTGGCTGGTGGCGCGGGATAAGGGCGCGACGCTGAGCGATTTTCACGCGCGTCGGGCGGTGGCCAACGGCCTCGATTCACACTCCGGCTATAACGCGCTGCGCCTGGTGGCGGCCCTGTCGGGCGTGCTGTTTTCACGACTGGTGCTGAGCGGCGGGCATCGTCAGTCACTGGCGGCGGTGCGTCAGCATCAGGCGGATATTGCCGCCATTGATTGTGTCAGCTGGGCCCTGATCGCCCGGTACGCGCCAGAGGAACTACAGGGATTGCACATTATCGACGAAACACCGCCTGCGCCTGGGTTGCCACTCATCACTTCGGCCTCCACCTCGGCGCAGCAGCGCCAGACGCTGCAGTCGGTGCTGGGCGAACTGGTGACGAGTCCGGCGTGGCGTGAAGTCTGTGCGGCCAGCCTGATTAGCGGATTCAGCCCGCTGCAGCGCCAGGATTATCAGACGATAATCCGCTTTGAACAGCAGGCGGCGGCGCATGGGTGGCCCGGCTTTGAGCTGAAAGAAAGGCGGCTTCCCTGCCGCATCGCCCTATTTACGGGCGGCAATGATCTCATCGGCCACGTTGCGCGGTGCCTGCGCGTAGTGGCTGAACTCCATGCTGTAGGTGGCGCGCCCCTGGGTCAGCGAACGCAGGCTGGTGGAGTAGCCGAACATCTCCGACAACGGCACTTCGGCGCGAATAATCCGGCCGCCAAAATGCTCATCCATGCCCTGCACCGCGCCGCGCCGTGACGACAGATCGCCCATAATCCCGCCGGCGTACTCTTCCGGCGTCTCCACTTCCACTTTCATTACCGGCTCCAGAATCGCCGGATCGGCCAGTTTTGCCGCCGCACGGAAACCGAGAATCGCTGCCATGCGGAACGCCATCTCCGAGGAATCGACCTCATGATAGGAGCCAAACGTCAGGGTCGCTTTGATATCGACAATCGGATAGCCCGCCAGCACGCCGCTGTTCAGCGCTTCGCGGACCCCTTTCTCCACTGACGGGATATATTCGCGCGGCACCACCCCGCCTTTGGTGGCATCCTCAAAGACAAACCCGCTGCCCGCCGCACCCGGTTGCAGGCTCAGCACCACATGGCCGTACTGCCCTTTGCCGCCCGACTGGCGCACAAACTTGCCTTCAACATCCTGCACCGCCTTGCGCAGCGTCTCACGGTAGGTAACCTGCGGCCGCCCGATATTGGCCTCTACGCCAAATTCACGTTTCAGACGATCGACGATAATCTCCAGATGCAGTTCGCCCATACCGGAGATAATCGACTGGCCTGACTCCTCGTCGGTGTGCAGCCGGAACGACGGATCTTCTGCCGCCAGCCGCTGTAACGCCAGCCCCATCTTCTCCTGGTCCGCTTTGGTCTTCGGTTCTATCGACAGCGAAATCACCGGTTCAGGAAACTCCATCCGCTCCAGAGTAATAATGGCGTGCGGATCGCACAGGGTTTCGCCGGTCGTCGCCTCTTTCAGCCCGACGCAGGCGGCAATATCCCCGGCGCGTATCTCGTCGATCTCATGGCGGGCGTTGGCGTGCATCTGCACGATACGGCCAATGCGCTCCTTCTTGCCTTTGACCGCGTTAAAGACGCTGTCGCCCTTGCGCAACACGCCCGAGTAGACCCGTACAAAGGTCAGCTGCCCGACAAAGGGATCGCTCATCAGCTTAAACGCCAGCGCCGAGAACGGTTCGTCATCATCAGCGTGCCGTTCGGCGTGGTTTCCGGCCTCATCCACGCCGCTGATCGCTGGCACATCGGCCGGTGACGGCATCAGTTCGATCACCGCATCCAGCATCCGCTGTACCCCTTTATTTTTAAACGCACTGCCGCACAGCATCGGCTGGATCTGGTTGAGCAGCGTGCGCTGGCGTAAACCGGCAATCACCTGCTGCTCGCTGAGATCGCCCTGCTCCAGCCAGGCTTCGGTCAGGGTTTCATTGGCTTCCGCCGCCGCCGCGACCATTTTTTCACGCCAGCTCTGCGCTTCGGCCAGCTGATCAGACGGAATTTCACCATAGCTGAAGGTCATCCCCTGGCTCTCTTCATCCCAGTAGATGGCCTGCATGCGGATCAGATCGATCACCCCGACGAAATGCTCTTCGCGACCGATGGGAATCACAATCGGCACCGGATTGGCTTTCAGCCGTGACTGCATCATGGTGACCACGCGGAAAAAATCGGCGCCCTGCCGATCCATTTTGTTGACGAACGCCAGCCGCGGCACATGATATTTATTTGCCTGCCGCCACACCGTCTCCGACTGCGGCTGTACGCCGCCCACTGCGTCATACACCATTACCGCGCCGTCCAGCACCCGCATTGAGCGCTCGACCTCGATGGTGAAATCAACGTGGCCCGGGGTGTCGATAATATTGATGCGGTGCGGCTCAAAGCGCTTATCCATGCCCGGCCAGAAGCAACTGACCGCGGCAGAGGTGATGGTTATGCCGCGCTCCTGCTCCTGCGCCATCCAGTCGGTTGTTGCAGCGCCATCGTGCACTTCCCCCAGCTTGTGGCTCATTCCGGTATAAAACAGAATGCGCTCGGTGGTGGTGGTTTTACCGGCATCGATGTGCGCGGAGATGCCGATGTTGCGGTAACGTTCGATCGGAAGGGATCGGGGCATGATGTATCCTTAGTCAGTTTGACGGAAAGAGGTGCACACTTTTCAGGCACCCATGTCAGCAAGCTTAGACTAATGGTACGACTCCATACGAACAGATTGAGCTATAATTAACCGGATCATTCCCCTGACAGGAACGTTATGCTGAGTAATCACCCTGATACTGAACAGTTACGGTTAGAAAATGTGTTGTTTGCGCTGGGCAATCCGCTGCGGCTGGCTATTGTTGATGCGCTGGCGCGTGAAGGTGAACAGCCTTGCGGCCTGTTGCGTGGTGAGGTGGCGAAATCGACCATGACCCATCACTGGCGGGTTCTGCGTGACAGTGGCGTGATCTGGCAACGGCCGCTGGGGCGGGAAAATCTGATTTCGCTGCGCCGTGAAGATCTTGAACATCGCTTTCCAGGCTTACTCACCAGCGTGCTGACGGCTATCAGTCAGGATGCCTCACCGCACGGACCGGCTGGCAAGCCCGGCGATGACGTTTTAAGGTAACGGTTTTTACTTAAAGGGAAATTCTATGCGCATTCTGATAGCAGGTGCCGGCGCGACCGGTGGATATTTTGGCGCGCGACTGGCCCAGGCCGGCCAGGACGTGACCTTTCTGGTGCGCGAACGGCGTTACCGCCAGTTGCAGCAAAAGGGACTGGTGTTGCAGACCCCGAGCGGCACCGAAACGCTGCAGCCGCAGCTGGTGCAGGCGGCTTCTCTGCACGGTCACTATGACCTGATTATCCTGACGGTAAAAAGCTTTGCCCTCGAGCAGGTTATGCAAGATATTGCACCCGCCGTCGGCCCGCAGACGCTGATTATGCCGATCCTTAACGGCATGCGGCACATTGAAACGCTGCAACAGCGCTTTGGCCGCGAAGCGGTGATCGGCGGGTTGTGTAAAATCAACGCTACGCTGGGCGATAACGGCGAAGTGATCCAGATGACGCCGCTACATCAGCTCTATTACGGCGCGCTCGACGGTAATAACGATGCGCGCCTGCAGCGGGTCGATGCTGCACTGCGCGACAGTCAGGTTGATACCCGCTTCAGCGACAACATCATGGATGAGCTGTGGGAGAAATGGCTGCTGCTCAGCACGCTCGGCGCGGTGTGCTGTCTGGCTCGCGGCGATACTCAGCAGGTGCTGCGATCCCACGGCGGTGAAGCGCTGTTACAGGCTGTTTTTAGCGAGATCCTGACGGTAATCAGTGCTGCAGGTTATCAACCGCGCCCGGCGGTGACCGCCAAAATCTTCGAGCTGCTGAACAATCCAGCCACACCGATGACCTCCTCCATGTACCGCGATTTATGCCAGGGATTCGATATTGAAGCCGACCAGATCATCGGCGATCTGCTGCTGCGCGCCAGTCACTATGGCCTGAGCGCGCCTTTATTGAATGCGGTGTATGTCAATCTGCAGGTTTATCTGCAGAACCGTTAAGCGCCAGCGGGCCGCATCACGCCGGCCCGCCACTTTTCAGCGGCCCTGAATCCGCTGCTGCACCCCGGAAAGGCGCATCAGGCGCTGCCACGCCGCATCAATCTGATCAGGCAGTATCACTTCCGCGAAGAACCCTTTCCCGCGCGGTCCGTAGCCCTGCTCATCGTTTCGCAGCCGTTGCACCTCTCCCATCAGCAGGGAGATAAAGCGCTCCAGCGACCACATACCCTGCGGCGCGGCGCCGGTGATGCGCGGCTGGCCCGCCTCCAGCCTCAGTTGTGGAATGAAAACCGGCCAGTTGATAAAGCGGGGAGCCGCCGGCCGATCGCGCCACTGCCAGCGGAAGGTGGCGTCAGTACGCCGCTGCAGTAACGGGTCCTGAATCAGAATGACCTGCTGCGGCTGTAGGCCACGGCTATCCAGTAACCGCTGGCTGAATGCCGCATTTTCGCCGCAGTTGCGCGATTCCCCTTCCAGCAGCAGCTGCTGTTGCGGCAGATCGGCCAGCCGATGCGCGATAGCCGCCAGCATCTGCGCCTCGCTCTTTCCCTGAGTATCAAGCGGGTGAAAGCGCGGATCTGCCGCCATCGCCTGCGCTAACAGCGGCGTGGCGTGGCCGACGCCGCCACTGATCAGCAGCGGCAGACCGGAGGTTTTCGCCAGCGCCACCGCGCCCTCAATATTTGGCAGCACCGCATGGCCCGCCAGAATCAGCAGATCGGCGTCGGGGTGCTGCGGATCTGTCAGCTGATCAAGCGCCAGCCAGTTGGCGATCAGGTTGATGTCATCAATATCATGCTCAGTAAGCTGCATATTTTTCTCCTTATTGCTGAGCAGTGTAGCGCGCAGCAGCAGCGCTGCAGCCGGAAAATTTGCTACAATCGCCGCTTCATCTACTGGAGAGATCAATGACTTCCCGCTCTGTGACCCTTGATGATGTCGCTCAACTGGCTGGCGTCTCTTACCAAACCGTTTCACGGGTGCTTAATCGTTCTGAACAGGTCTCGGTCCGCACCCGGCAACGGGTCGAAGCGGCGATGCAGCAGCTCAATTACGTGCCGAACCGGGTCGCGCAACAGCTGGCGGGTAAAGCGACCCGCACCCTGGGTCTCGCCACCAGCGATCTGGCGCTGATGGCCCCGGCACAGATTGCTTCGGCGATTCAGCGGCGCGCAGCGGCTGCGGGCTATCATCTGGTGATCGCTATGCAGAGCGGCAATGACGCGGCGGCGACCATCAATGAACTGCTGGCGCAGCGGTGGATGGATTGCTGATCAATCTGCCGCTGCAGGCGGAGGAAGCGCAGCAGATCCAGGCGCTGTGCGCTGCGAAACCGGTGCTGTTTCTGGACGTCGAGCCGCAGGCGGCCGTGGCGCAGTGTCAGTATCCGAATCATCACGGCGCGCGGGCGGCGGTAGAGCATCTGGTGGCGCTGGGACACCGGCAGATCGGCTTGCTGAACGGCCCGGAGCGGTCCGTGTCGGCGCGTCAGCGTGAAGCCGCCTGGCATCAGGCGCTGGCCGATCATCAATTGACGCCGCATTGTTCCCTGCGCGGCGACTGGAGTGCGCAATCAGGTTATCAGGCGCTACTGGCACAGTTACCGAATGCCTTACCTCAGGCGCTGCTGGTAGCGAACGATCAGATGGCGCTGGGCGCGATGCGGGCGCTGCATCAGCACGGCGTGGCGATTCCGGGGCAGATTTCGGTGATTGGCTATGACGATACCGCCGAGAGCGCGTGGTATCAGCCGCCGCTGACCACGGTGCGGCAGGATTTACAGCAGCTGGGCGTACTCAGCGTTGAGCAGCTGCTGGCGCGGTTACAGGGCGAATCAGTCAGTGATGAAGCGCTGGAAACCACGCTGGTGATCAGAGAAACCACCGCACCACCCGCCGATTCACACCGCGATCTCACCGCGCTGGCGCAGCAGCTTCAGGCGATTGCCCGCCAGCTGACCGAAAAATAATGCCTTCCTGCCGCCAGGCAAATGATGCTGCAGCGTCGATCCCGGCGATAAAAAAAACCCGCCCTCCTGACGGGGAGCGGGTCTCTGTTAACCGAGCGGAGCGTTCACGCTCTGTTATCAGCCTCAGGCTTTCGGGTGTTCGCCGACGCCCATGGCTTTGATCTTTTTCGATAGCTCACGACGCTCTTTCGACAGATCGGCGTTTTTGATGATGTATTCATCAACGCGGTCTTCATAATCCACACGCATGCTGGCGATAATTTCCTGAATCGCCTCGACGCTCATGCCGGGTTTGATGTACTCGCTCAGGTTGTCTAACAGCAGGACGCGCTTCTGGTTGTCACGAATTTTCTTCTCGTTATCGACAATTTCACGCTGCAGTTTGTTTTTGCGGCGGAACATACGCACGAACTCCAGGACGTCCTGAAATGATTGCTTGGCATTTTCCATGATGGCACCTTTCTTTGAGCCTGCTGACGCAGGGAGAGAGACAAAACGATCAGCTTAGCGGCTAGCCAGCCTTATACGCAATTTTCACAGCTAATTTCGGACTGGCCCTTATCTTAGCGCAAAGAAACCCGGTTTCACATTAAGTCATTGTCTGAGGTGATTATTTGCGCAGCGCCATTCGCATCAAATCGGTCATCCGCTCCAGCTGTTTTGCCAGCTCAAGGCTTAACCAGACGTAACCGTAAATCGGCGTCTCCTCCAGTCCTTCACTGCCCGCCTCGGCAATCAGCCGCCGCAGCTCGCCGCTGATTTCGGTCAGCTCATGGCTGTTAGCCAGCACCTCGTCGGTTTCGCCTTCAATCGCCATCACCGACAGCGCACGCAGCGTGCTTTCGGTCATCTGCTGGGTTCGGCGTAATGCCGGGGCGTTAAGCAGAATCAGATGGCTCTGACGCGAGGCCCACCAGGCATCAATCTGCATCTCGATGGTGTACACCATATTACGGTTTATGGTCTGAATGGCTTCAAGCACCGATTTCGGGATGCGCGTCTCTTTGCTTGACGGTTCCAGCAGCGCCCGCATTTTGATCACGCTGGTCAGCAATTTGCCCAGCGGCTTGTTAAGGCGCGGCTTATCCACCAGGTTGGGCGAGAAACCGGCGTGGTAGATTTTCGCCATCTCCGCCAGCGTGTCCGAGAGCTGGATTCGCCAGTGAATGTAGGCGCGCTGCGCCCAGATGGCGGTAAACAGCAGCGCCATCAGCGAGCCAAGAATCACATCGCCGCCGCGCCACAGCGCCATGGTGAAATCGCCGGTGGGCGCGCCGACCACCACGCTGAGGGTGATGCCGATCAGCAGCGCCATATACGGATGTTTACCCAGCGTCAGGTAGCCGCTGATAAACATCGCTACGCCACACCAGGCCAGCATCATCGGCATGGAGATCAGCTCCAGCTTCAGGGCAATCAGTCCTGAGATCGACCCCGCCACCGTGCCGCAGATACGCTGCAGCGCGCGCGGAAACACATTCCCCCAGGTTGAGATCGGCCCCATCACCACCACCAGCGTAATCAGCGGCCAGGTGCCTTCCGGAATATCCGTCGCCCGGACAAAAATAAAACAGAGCAAAAAGGCAATAGCGATGCGTACGCCGTGAACGGTGCGGTAATGGCGGTAGAACCAAAACTCAAGTTTTGATATGGGCTTATCAGATCGCAAATTGGTTTTCCGGTTGAGGGATCATTTTGTGCGCTATCTTAACCCCTGATGTTGCTAAGGCTTAGTGCGCCATCTACATTTCAAAACAGTTTTGACGTTCCCTTACAATTATCAACATCGCCTTTACATACGGCCCCGAACTCAAAAAACAAATTGCCAACAATTTTTAACCTTTAGCTTTTGTTAGTAACACTTGAGAAGGAAGCACGATGCGAAAAAGAGCAAAAACCCTGCCGGGCGTTACGCGGCGGCAGGTTCTGACATGGTCGACGCTGGGCGTAGCAGCGACTGTCAGCCAGGTCGCCGATGCCGTTTCGCTGAAAGGCAGTCCAGGCTGGACGCCATTCTCCGATAATCCTCCAGAAACTTACCCACAACAAGGCTGGCTGTTTTTTACCGATGCCGAAGCCAAAACCATCGAGGCGATAGTTGACCGGCTGATCCCGGCCGATGATCTTAGCGTGGGCGGCAAAGAGGCGGGCTGCGCCGTCTTTATCGATCGTCAACTGCACGGCTCCTACGGTACTTTTGAGCGCCTTTATATGCAGGGCCCCTTTCAGCAAGGCACCACCGAGCAGGGCGATCAGTCGCCGCTGGTGCCGCGTCAGCGCTACCGCCAGGGCATCGCCGCACTTAACCGCTACGTTCAGCAGACCTCAAATAAAAACTTCACTGACCTGACGCCGCAACAGCAGGACGAACTGCTGCAGGCGATGGAAGCCGGTAAGGTGCACTTCAGCGATTTCGATGCGCAGTCCTTCTTTCTCGAAGTGCTGAATAACACCATGGAAGGCTTCTTTGCCGATCCGGTGTATGGCGGCAACCGTGAGATGGTGTCGTGGAAGATGCTCGGTTTTCCGGGTGCGCGCTATGACTATCGCGATTACATCGAACGGCATAACGAAAATCTGCACTTCGAGCCGATCAGTATTGCGCAATGGAAGGCAAAGGACTAATCATGAAAAAACTTCCCAAAACCGATGTAGTGGTGATTGGACTCGGCTGGGCCGGATCGATTATTGCCAATGAGCTGGCCGATGAAGGCCTCGACGTGGTGGGCATTGAACGGGGTCCGTGGCGCGATACCGCTCGCGACTTTAATATCGGCACCGTAACCGATGAGCTGCGTTATGTGATGCGCGAAGAGCTGATGCTGCGCACCCGCCAGAACACCTGCACCATGCGTAATAATCCGTCGCAGACCGCGCTACCGATGCGGACCTGGGGATCATTTCACCCCGGCAACGGCACTGGCGGCGCAGGCAACCACTGGGCTGGCATCACCTTTCGCTTCCAGCCGGAAGAATTCCGCCTGAAAAGCCATCTGACCGAGCGTTACGGTGCCAGTGCCATACCTGATGAGCTGGTGCTGCAGGACTGGGGCACCAGCTGGGAGGAGATGGAGCCGCACTATATGCAGTTTGAACGTGTGGCCGGCACCTCGGGCCGCGCCGGCAACCTCAACGGTGAAAAACGGCCGGGCGGGAATCCCTTTGAGGGCGCGCGCTCCAGCGACTATCCGACACCGCCGCTGCGTCAGCCTTATGGTCCGACCCTGTTTGCCGATGCGGCAAAAAACCTTGGCTATCAGCCGTTCCCGGTGCCCTCTTCGCTGGTCTCTGAAGCCTATACCAATCCGTATGGCGTCACCATGGGGCCCTGCACCTTCTGCGGTTTCTGCACTAACTACGGATGTGCCAACTACTCCAAAGCCAGCGCCATCACCACCGTACTGCCGGCGCTGATGCGCAAGCCTAACTTCACCGCCTATACCAACAGTGAAGTGTTGCAGGTGCTGACTGACTCTACCGGCAAAAAAGCCACCGGCGTCACCTACATCGACTCGTCGGGTGATGAGTGGGAACAGCCGGCCGATCTGGTGATCGTCGCCGCCTTTACCTTCGAGAATGTGCGCCTGATGCTGCTGTCGGGCATTGGCGAGGCCTACGATCCGGTGACCAACACCGGCACCACCGGACGCAACTACGCCTACCAGACCGCCAACAACGTCACGCTGTTTTTCGATAACAAAAACTTCAATCCGTTTATCGGCGCTGGCGCGGTCGGCATGGGAATCGACGAATTCAATAACGATAACTTTGACCACAGCGGCCTCGGCTTTTTTGGCGGCGGCAGTATCCGCGTCACCCCGATTGGCGCGGCTCCGATTGGTTATCGTCCGTTGCCACCTGACACGCCAAAGTGGGGATCGAAATGGAAACAGACGCTGAAAGATAACTATCTCAGCACCATGTCGATCGGCTGTGAAGCCAGCAGCTATACCACCCGCACCAACTATCTGTCGCTGGATCCTAACTACAAAGATCCGCATGGCCGCCCGCTGTTGCGTATCACCTTCGACTTCGCGCAGAACGACCTGAAAATGGCGCAGTACTGCACTAACAAGGTGGCTGAGATCGCTAAGGTGATGAACCCGCGCGAGATGATCGTTAAACCGATGACCGGCCACTGGAGCAGCGTGCCCTATCAGTCCTCTCACGTGGTAGGCGGCTTCATCATGGGTGCCGATCCACGAACCAGCTCGGTGAATAAACATCTGCAGGTGTGGGATGTGCCGAATCTGTTTGTGGTGGGCGCTTCCGCCTTCCCGCAGAATCCCGGCTATAACCCGACCGGCACGGTGGGCGCTCTGGCCTTTAAAGCGGCGCACGATATCCGTCGCTACTACCTGAAACGTCCGGGGGAGATGATTAGCGCATGAAAACATTACCGCTTCTCTCCGCCGCCACGTGGTTACTGGCCTGCAGCTTCAGCAGTCAGGCGCAACCGGAATATGATCAGATCGCCCGCGGCAGTTATATCGCCACGCTGGGCGACTGTACCGCCTGTCACACCACCGATGAGAAACAGCCTTTCGCCGGTGGCGTTAAGTTACAGACGCCGTTTGGGACGCTGCTCGGCGCGAATATCACTCCTGACCGTGAAACCGGGATTGGCGACTGGAGTTATGATGATTTCCGCCGCGCCATGAATACCGGTGTCGGCCATGACGGTAAGCGTCTGTATGGCGCGATGCCGTTTACCGCCTACACCAAAATGTCGGAAAAGGATCTGCAGGACCTGTGGGCCTGGATGCAGACGCTGCAACCGATCCATCATCCGGTAGAAACCAATCAGCTGCCCTTTCCGTTCAATATCCGTACCAGCCTGATGGTGTGGAACTGGATTAACTTTGATAAGGGCGAATTCAAACCGAATCCGGACAAATCGGCGGAATGGAATCGCGGGGCCTATCTGGTTGAGGGACTCGGCCACTGCGGCACCTGCCACTCACCGAAAAATCTGCTGGGCGGCGACAAAAATGGCCGCTTCCTTGGCGGCAGCGAGGTCGAGGACTGGTATGCGCCGAATCTGGACGCCAGCGATCATACCGGACTCGGTAAATGGACCCAGCAGGATATCGTCAGCTACCTGCGGACCGGCGTGAACCGCTATGCCATCGCTTCCGGTCCGATGGCCGATGCGGTGCGTCATTCAACCCAGCACTGGCGCGAGGACGATCTCAACGCAGTGGCGGTTTATCTCAAGGATGGCGAGAAAAAAGCCGACGAGAAGCCAAAACCGCTGGATGCTAATGATGACAGGATGAAGCTTGGGGCGACGATCTATGAAGCCAAATGCTCGGCCTGCCACAGTCCGGGTGGCCGTGGTGAGAAGAATATCTTCCCGCAGCTGGCGGATAATCCGCTGATCAATCAGCCGAATGCGACATCACTGATGCATGTGGTGCTGGCGGGCAGTCGCGGCGTGGATACCGATGCACGGCCAACGGCCCCGGCGATGCCCGCCTTTGCCGGTACGCTAAGTGATGACAATATTGCCGCGGTGCTCACCTACATTCGCAACAGCTGGGGCAATGCTGCCGCGCCGGTTGAGGCCAGTGAGGTGAAGAAGATGAAGGAAGCGTTGCGTTAAGCAGTCAGGGGGCAGCCTGAAGGCTGCCCCCGATTACGCGGCCAGCAATGCCGATCAGAACTTCTGCTTGAGATAATCGGTAATGCGGGTAATGACGCCAGCAGGCTCAACTGCGCTCAGCGCCACCAGCGGATAGTGGGCAATCTGCTGATCTTTATCCATTACCTGAATTTCACCAATCACCTCATTGGCTTTCAGCGGCGCTTCCAGATCGCTGCGGTTAATAATGTATTTCGCCTTGACGTTCTGCACTTCACTGCGCGGCAGCGACAGGTAGACATCATTCGCGGTACCCACTTCGACCTGATGCGGATTGCCGTACCAGACATTCTCGCTGCCAATTTTCTTACCAGCATGGAACAGCTGTACGGTATCAAAGGTATTCTGACCCCATACCAGCAGTTTGCGCGCCTGCTCTTCCCGCCCTTTTGGACTCTTGCCACCCATCACCACGGCGATCAGACGATGTTTGCCCACCACGTTAGAGGCGATGATATTAAAGCCTGCGGTTTCGGTGTGGCCGGTTTTCAGCCCGTCCACATGCAGGGCGTTATCCCACAGTAAGCCGTTACGGTTGTTCTGGGTGATGCCGTTCCAGGTCAGGGTTTTCTCACTGTACATGGCATAGAAGTCAGGCTCGCCGTCGATAATCGCCCGCGACAGTTTTGCCATATCCAGCGCGCTTGAGAACTGGCCCGGCGCGTCCAGCCCATGCACCGTTTCGAAGTGTGTATTTTGCAGGCCCAGCTTATCGACATAGTGATTCATCATTTTGACGAAATTGTCTTCGCTGCCCGCCACATAATCTGCCAGCGCCACGCAGGCGTCATTACCGGAATCGATGATTACTCCCCGGCTTAAATCACGTACGCTCAGCTTGTCGCCCGGCTTAAGGAACATCAGCGATGAGCCTTTAAATACCGGATTACCGGCTGCCCAGGCATCTTTACCGACGGTGACCATATCATCGCGGCTGATTTTCTTTTGATCGATAGCGCGATCGACGACGTAACCGGTCATCAGCTTGGTCAGACTGGCAGGATTGCGGCGCTCATCCGGATTACCGGCGGTCAGGACCTGGCCGGTGGTGGCATCCATTAACACCCAGGACGCCGCATCAATCGCCGGTGGCGTCACGGGAAATGGCATGTCGTCAGCCTGTGCCAGCGAAGCCCAAAAAACAGTAGCGGTAACGGTAATCAACAGACGCCTTTTCAACACTTCATCCTTACCTGCACGGGAGAAAAATTTATATATGAAACGAAACGGAAACAGCCGCACGTTTTACGGCAAAACCGTTGTGAAGGTTTGAATAAATTGAAAAAAAGTATGAACTGCGGCGGCTAAGACACCGGCTGGCTGTTCGATGGATCACGCGTGCGGTGAAAGCTGTTTACTTAATGACCATTTACCCGTACCTTTTATACGGTTAAAAAAGGAACATCGACCTGAGGGATAAGGTTATGTATTACGCTGATGAGATTATCGATTTTCTGCAAACCAACAGGATACTGGCGCTGAAATTTGATCACGCCTTAACCGATGTGAATAACGCGCTCTCTGCTCAGAGGGAACTTATTGGAAAAGGTGCAAAACGCGCTTTGTATTACACATTACTAAATGATTATTTCCCTTAAGTTTAAAGGGTGGCAGGACACAGACTAACCATAAGGAAACGGTTATGTACTATAATAAAAACGTTATCAGTTACTTGAAGTCAAATAATATCCTCGCGTTAAAACTTGACCGCACATTTACCGGCGTTGGAAAAGCTGTATCAAACCAGATTGAAACCATAGGCGCTGGTGCCAGACGTGCGCTGTATTACACCTCCTGTTTTACTGATGAATATCAGGATGTTTGTCAGAAACAAAAAGTTGAGGACTTAAGGTTTACCAAAGGCGTGTACAAGCTGATCAGTCATGGAAATATAGTAAATGACATGATCAAAATATATTTTGAAGAGATTTTTAAATATAAAACCAATAGCCAGCCAGATGGCATCAAGGAGTCGCTAATGGCTGTAAATATCCATATTGCTGACAGTTATTTAACACAGCACGGATTTTCTTTAGCTGTAGCAACTGCGGTATCTGTTGGCATGAAACTGAGCCTTGACATGAGCGCACTGGTGGGCCTCAAAGCTGGTGCAGCAGCTGCTCTTGCGGGAATGTATGGCGTCGTTCAGAAAGCTGCTGATAGCGCAAACCGACTTCGGTATGCCCTGCCTGACTATTATTCCGCATTATATGCCAATGAACTGGAGATGATGTTTTTCCTGATTGAGCCTTTATTCGAAAGGTCTGGTGCCCTACAAAGTAACGGGTCATCTGATGATGAAATTTCCAGAATTATTACTAACATGATTCGGTAAGGAATGATGAGAAATTTAATCATCAGAGTTTTCAAGCGGATTTTTAAATCCTGGATTTCTCTTTATGGACCCGCTCTCCTTACTCTTGCTTTTGCTGTGGCACTTTTTCAGATCTTCCCTGACGGCCCTTTGTGGCCCGTACCTGTTTTTGCTGTACTTGTAATTATATTTTTCCACCGACTGGTTAAATAGCAACCTGCTCATTGACGAAAACTGCAACATATAAGGAAATAACATGTCTGCTCCCCACATTTATGGCTTAACGATGAAAAGGGTTCTCCAATCGTCGGTAGTTGTCAGATGCCACTGCGTTCAGGCTCTATTGAACTCAAATCATTCTCCCACGGCGTTACTATTCCGGTCGATCCTAACTGGGGAAAACTTACAGGCACACGCATTCACCAGCCTGTTACGATAGTGAAAGAGTTTGATCAAACAACTCCACTTCTATACAGAGCTGTCTGCGAAGGCCGAATCATGAAGAAGGCGATAATCAGGATGTACCGGATAATTGATGCAGGAATTGAGACTGAATATTTTAATATCATCCTGGAAAACGTGAAGGTCACCACGGTATCGCCCTATCTTGCACCCAACGGCATGAGCAGCACGCATCTGGCAACGCTGGAATTACGCTATGAAGCGATAACCTGGAAATATACCGAAGGTAATATTATCTATCGAGACACATGGAACGATCGTGCTATAGGCTGACCGGTAAAACAGGTTCATTTTTGTCCCCTGACACTTCTCAGGCAGTTGTTATGCCTATCCCCGGGTGGTGCAGCAACTGCGCTAACCGCTCAGGCGCTGCCGCGCCACCAGCCGCGGTTTTGAGCCTCATGTCAGCTTTGGCAGAACCGTACAGCCTGCCCCCGCAACCATCCGAAACTTCAGGCCGGTCGGATTATGGTTTACCATATAGGTTGTGAAGCCTGATGCTGCCTGGGTGATTTTGCTCTGCACCGGCACATGCGCATCAGCAGTCAGGCGCAGATGAAGAAAGGCATCAAGCGAACGGGAAGAGTGACAACTTGCTGTTCATCAGTTTAGTGAATGAAATTAAGCGGATATGAAATTTGAATAACGATCGCGTCCAGGCCACCTTCCTCTTCCACGATTACGAGACCTTCGGCACCAGCCCTTCACGCGATCGGCCGGCACAGTTCGCCGGTCTGCGTACCGACAGCGATTTTAATCCGATTGGTGAGCCGCAGGTGTTTTACTGCCGTCCGCCGGATGACTATCTGCCGCAGCCGGAAGCCGTGATGATTACCGGCATCACGCCACAGGTGGCGATGGCGCGCGGTGTGACAGAAGCGGAGTTCGCTGAACGCATTCACGCCCTGTTTACCACCGAACAAACCTGCGTGGTCGGCTACAACAACGTGCGCTTTGATGATGAAGTGACGCGCAATATCTTCTACCGCAACTTCTACGATCCCTATGGCTGGAGCTGGCAGAACGGCAACTCGCGCTGGGATCTGCTCGACGTGATGCGGGCCTGCTATGCATTGCGCCCGGAAGGGATCAACTGGCCGGAAAATGAAGAAGGCTTTCCCAGCTTCCGGCTGGAACATCTGACCAAAGCCAACGGTGTGGCGCATGAAAATGCCCATGACGCGATGTCTGATGTCTATGCCACGCTGGCGATGGCCCGGCTGGTGAAAGAGAAGCAGCCTAAGCTGTTTGAGTTTTTGTTTACCCACCGTAACAAAAACAAGCTGATGAACCTGATTGATATCCCGCAGATGAAGCCGCTGGTTCACGTCTCCGGCATGTTCGGCGCGGCACGCGGCAACACCAGCTGGGTAGTTCCGCTGGCCTGGCACCCGGATAACCGCAATGCGCTGATTGTGGTCGATCTGGCCGGTGATATCTCACCGCTGCTGCAGCTGGATGCCGAGACCCTGCGCGAGCGGCTCTATACGCCGAAAAACGATCTCGGCGATCTGCCAGCAGTGCCGGTTAAGCTGGTTCATATCAACAAATGTCCGGTGCTGGCACCGGCTAATACGCTGCGTCCGGAGGATGCCGCCCGGCTGGGTATCGATCGTCAGCACTGCCTGGCGAATCTGGCGCTGCTGCGTCAGCAACCAGAGGTGCGTGAGAAGCTGGTGACGCTGTTTGCTGACGCTGAACCGTTTACCCCGTCGGACGATGTTGACACCCAGCTGTACGATGGCTTTTTCAGCGATGCCGATCGCGCGGGTATGAACATTATTCGCCAGACTGCACCCGCTAACCTGCCGGCGCTGGATTTAACTTTCGACAGCGCGCGCGTGGCGAAACTGCTGTTCCGTTATCGGGCGCGTAACTTCCCCGGCACGCTGGATGATGCGGAACAGCAGCGCTGGTTGCAGCATCGGCGCGAGGTGCTCAATGCTGAGCGGGTGCAGGCGTTTTTGCAGGAGCTGGAGTCACTGGCGAGTCTGCATGAAGCCGATCCGGAGAAGCTGGGACAGTTAAAAGCGCTCTATCTCTATGCGCAGGAACTGGTTTCTTAGCCCCGAAACTGCCCGGCAGTTTCTGCTGCCGACTTAGGTCGGGACCGCAACTGTTTGCGGTCCCGGCACGTTGCCGCATTACATCATTACCCATACCAGCCAGGTCAGCGCAAAACCACACAGTCCCATCATTGTGGTCAGTATTGTCCAGCTGCGTAACCCATCAGCCACCGACAAACCAAGATAACGGGTGACCACCCAGAAGCCGGAATCATTAACGTGTGACAAGCCCAGCGCACCAAAACAGGCTGACAGGGCGACCAGCACCAGTTGCAGCTCGCCAAGCCCCGTCACGGCAGTACTTAACAACCCACAGGTTGTGACAATCGCCACCGTTGCCGACCCCTGTGAAGCGCGCAGCGCCAGTGAAAGAATAAACGCAGCCGGGATCAACGGCAGATGAATCGTCTGCAATGAATTGGCCAGCGCTTTGCCTACGCCTGATTCCACCAGCACCTTGCCGAATGCTCCCCCGGCGCCTGAGACTAAAATCACCCCGGCAGCGGTGGATATCGCGTTATTTGACAGCGTCTCCAGCTTCTCTTTGGTCCAGCCACGACGCAGACCCAGCAGCCATCCTGCAAGCGCCAGGGTAATCAGCAATGCCACAGCTGGCGATGCCACTAACGTCAGAATCTTCAGTGGCAGGCTATCGGGGGTAAGATGCGGCGGCAATAACGTACCCAGCATGATCAGCAGAATCGGCAATAAGATTAAGCCCGAAATCAGCAAGGCGCCCGGCGCATCTTTACCGCTGGCAGATGTCGTCTGGGCGGTGGGTGCAGTAAGCTGCAGCTGCTCCAGTACCTGAACAGAAAGATGGTATTTTTTAAGATTTAGCGCCTTAGCCACGAAATAACCGGCAATGCCTGTCGGTATCGACAATGCTATCCCGGTCATCATTAACCAGCCAGGATCGGCATTCAGCAAACCGGCGGCGGCGGCCGGTCCTGGATGAGTGGGCACCGTAACATGCACCATCAGCATCATACCTGCCATTGGCAAACCAAACTTCAGCGGCGATACGCGCATCACTTTGGTAAAACCATAAATCAGCGGGACCACGATAATAAACCCGACGTCAAAAAACACCGGCAATCCCAGAATAAAGGCTACGGTGGTTAACGCCGCGACCATGCGCTGTGGTCCGCACAGCTGCGCGAAGCGGTTTGCCAGCCGATCAGCGCCGCCAGATGCTTCAATAATCGCGCCGAGTATCGCCCCCAGTACAATTATTGCGGCAATGCTGCCGAGCAAGCTGCCCATCCCGCCAAGGATCACTTTCATAATGTTTTCAGCCGGGATACCGGTAGTGATGGCGACAAACAGGCTGGCAATCAGTAACGCAATAAAGGGATGGACTTTGGCTTTGATTACCAACAGCAACAGCAGAATCACGCTGACCAGCGCGATGGATAACAGCAGCGTAGTGGACATCGGCAGACCTCTGATTAATTATAATTTTCAGTAAGTTATATTTTTATTGATTGAACACTGGTGTGATTAAGCTGCAGCAGGACTCACACCGTTTGTCTGACAATCGGTGTGAGTGGCCGTGCAGGTGATTAACGGCGCGTACGCCAGCGGGCAAACCAGCCGAGGCCAGCGGTGGTGCTGGTTCGCGGGAAGTATTCGCAGCCGACCCAGCCCTGATAGCCGACCTCATCCAGCAGGGTAAACAGCCACGGGTAGTTAATTTCCCCCTCATCCGGCTCATGGCGATCCGGTGCTGAGGCGATTTGTACGTGACGATAGCGCCCGGCGTAGTGGCGAATCAGATGGCTGAGGTTGCCATCCACTAACTGCGCGTGGAACAGGTCGAGCTGGGTAAACACATTGGCCGATCGATCTGCTCCACCATTTCCAGCGTCTGATACTGACTGGAATAGAGATAGTTCGGCTTAGTGGTCGGGTTCAGTGCCTCAATCAGCAGGTTGATGCCGTGCGGCGCAAAGCGTTCAGCGGCATAACGCATCGCGCTGATAAAGGTCTCAACATAGCGCTGGCGATCGGCTCCCGGCGGCACCGTGGCCGCCATGATATGCACCTGCGGGCAGTTGAGCGCCAGCGCATACTGCAGAGCGCGATCGATATCCGCTCTGGCTTCCGCTTCACGGCCGGGAATGGCGGAAACGCCCCACTCACCCGCGGCAACGTTGCCAGGCGCGGTATTGAACAGCACCAGCTGGAGCTGATTCTCATCCAGCCACTGCTTCAGCTGTTCTGCGGGATAGTCATAGGGAAACAGAAACTCCACCGCCTCAAAACCGGCCGCCGCTGCGGCAGCGAAGCGTTCAGCAAACGGCAGTTCGGTAAACTGGGTCGACAGGTTAGCAGCAAACTCAGGCATTATCGGCTCCTTAACTCGGCCACTTCGGCGTCATTGAGATAACGGATGGCGCGGTCGCCAAGGGTAAAGATCAGCCGGGCCGTCTCTTCCAGCTCCTCGGTGTTATCTGCCGCTTCACGCAATGATTTCCCCACTACCACCGGCCCATGGTTGGCCAGCAAAAAGGCGCGGTAGCGCGGTGCCAGCTGCGCCAGATCTTCCGCCAGCCGCTGATCGCCCGGCTTGTAGTACGGCACAACCGGTACATCTCCGACCCGCATCACCACATACGGCGTGAACGGACGGATGCAGTTTTCCGGGTCCAGTCCCTGTAAACAGGAGAGCGCCGTCAGGTAGTGACTGTGCAGATGCACCACCGCTTTGCAGTCGGGATTGTTCAGGTAGAGCGCGCGGTGAAACGCGATCTCTTTGGACGGTTTATCGCCAGAGAGCCACTCACCGTCAGGCGTGACTTTAGCGAGGCGGTCACCCTGTAACTCACCGAGGCAGGAGCCGGTGGGGGTTGCCAGCAGATTGCCATCTTCCAGCCGCACGGACAGATTGCCGGCCGAGCCGGTGGCGTAGCCGCGCTGAAAGAAGGAGGCGCCGAGCCGGACCATTTCGTCACGCGCCTGCTGCTCGGCTAAAGAGAAAGATTCAGACATGGGAAAACTCCGTTTGCGCGCGGCGGAAAAAGTCTTCATCGCCAAAGTTACCGGACTTCAGCGCCAGCGACAGCGGCTGCTGAATATCACGCACCCACGGCACGCCAGGCGAGATGGTCGGGCCGATATGAAACGCCGTAACCCCCAGGCTCTGTGCCACCACGCCGGAGGTTTCGCCGCCCGCCACGATAAAGCGCTGCCAGCCGCGCCGCTGCAGCTCACGGGTCACGGCGGCAAACAGCTGCTCGACCGCCTCACTGCTGCGCCGGGCACCATATTGTTGCTGAATCAGCTGCAACTGCTGCGCGTCAGCGGTAGCAAACAGCAGCGGCGCCAGTGCCTGATGACTGTTGGCTGCTACCCAGTCACACAGCTGCAGGGCGTAGCCGTCAGCATCCTGCAGACAGCGTTCGACCTGCACTTCCTGAGCGGGTGCCAGCTGGCGATAGACACTGACCTGGCGTTGGGTCATCTGCGAGCAGGAGCCGGAAAGCACCACCGCACGATCGCCCTGCGGTCGTCCTGCCTGCTCCGCCGCCGCTGCA
>MIEI01000023.1 GCA_002095305.1 Pantoea brenneri | reverse complement strand
TGCTGACCCGTCTCTCCGTAAGCCGGTATTCCGTGTCAGTGGAGGCGCATTATAGGGAACGCTTCAGATAGCGCAAGTGCAAATTCAAACTTTTTTGCTGTTCGTCTGAAATTTGCACAAAAGCGCCGTTTTAGCCCTGTTTGATGCGTGCCGGCAGCGCGGCAAGGCTATCAATTACCCAGTCTGCTGCGGCTTCGCCTTCGGCGGTGACCGGCTTACCGCTGCGCACCAGTACTTTTTTACCGACACCCGCAGCCTGACCCGCCAGCATATCTTCCAGCTTGTCACCCACCATATAAGAAGCGGCCATATCAATATGCAGTTCCTGCTGGGCGGTTAACAGCATGCCCGGCTGCGGTTTGCGGCAATCACACTCCTGGCGGAACTCTTCGACCGCCGCCTCAGGATGATGCGGACAGAAATAGATGCCATCCAGATCCACATCGCGATCGGCTAATGACCAGTCCATCCACTCGGTCAGGCGCATAAAGGTATCTTCAGTAAACATGCCGCGCGCAATGCCAGACTGATTGGTCACCACCACCAGCGCAAAACCCATCTGCTTCAGTTGCTGCAGCGCCTCAATAGTGCCGTCAATGAACTGGAAATCATCAATTTCATGGACATAGCCATGGTCGACGTTAAGGGTGCCATCGCGATCAAGAAAAATGGCTGGGACTTTATTCGCCACGTAGAAACTCCTGCTGTAAAAATTGCCGATCAGTATCGCATGATTGCTATAAAAGGGAGAATGCCAGATTGAATCACTTCCATTGATTTAGACGTCTGGATGCCTTACCATCCATCCAGCTTTGACAGCATATCAGGCTTAACCGCCTGCCACACCACGGACAACGCAACACGATAATAAATAACGTAATGATTAAATTAGAAAATATCACCAAGGTGTTTCAGCAAGGCAACCGTACCATTCAGGCGTTATCTGACGTCAGTCTGCACGTGCCTGCCGGACAAATTTATGGCGTCATCGGGGCTTCCGGTGCCGGCAAAAGTACATTGATTCGTTGCGTTAACCTGCTTGAACGCCCTACTTCGGGCCGGGTACTGGTGGATGGCGCTGACCTGACCGCGCTTAACGAACGCCAGCTGACCCAGGCGCGTCGTCAGATCGGCATGATCTTTCAGCACTTTAACCTGATGAATTCCCGCACCGTCGCCGGCAACGTTTCGCTGCCGCTGGAGCTGGGTAACCTGTCACGCGAGCAGATTAAGGCGCGAGTCGCTGAACTGCTGGAGCTGGTCGGCCTGTCCGATAAGCATGATGCATGGCCCGCAAACCTTTCCGGCGGCCAGAAGCAACGCGTCGCGATTGCCCGTGCCCTGGCCAGTAATCCTAAGGTGCTGCTGTGTGATGAAGCCACCAGCGCCCTCGATCCGGCCACGACCCGCTCGATTCTGGAGCTGCTGAAAGACATTAACCGCCGGCTCGGCCTGACCATTCTGCTGATCACCCATGAGATGGATGTGGTGAAACGCATCTGTGACCAGGTCGCCGTCATCAGTCAGGGTGAACTGATTGAGAAAGATAGCGTCAGTGAAGTCTTCTCACATCCGAAAACGCCGCTGGCGCAGCAGTTCATTCAGTCGACGCTGCATCTGGATATCCCGGATGACTATCAGCAGCGTCTATCCGCCGCCGCCAGCCACGATAGTGTGCCGCTGCTGCGTCTGGAGTTCACCGGCAAATCTGTCGATGCACCGCTGTTGTCGGAAGCGGCACGCCGTTACAACGTCAATAACAACATTATCAGTGCCCAGATGGATTATGCCGGCGGTGTGAAGTTCGGCATTATGCTGGCCGAAATGCACGGCACAGAAAGCGATACCCGTCAGGCCATCGCCTGGCTGCAGGAGAATCACGTGAAAGTAGAGGTGTTAGGTTATGTCTGAGGCGATGATGTGGTTGCTGGGGCGCGGCGTATGGGAAACGCTGATGATGACCTTTGTCTCGGGCTTCTTTGGCTTTGTGTTGGGTCTGCCAGTCGGCGTGTTGCTGTATGTCACCCGTCCGGGACAGATTCTGCAGAATCAGGGGCTCTACCGCGTGCTCTCGGCGCTGGTGAATATCTTCCGTTCGATTCCTTTTATTATCCTGCTGGTCTGGATGATTCCGTTTACCCGCGTCATCGTCGGTACGTCGATTGGCTTACAGGCCGCGATTGTGCCGTTAACCGTCGGCGCCGCACCTTTTATTGCACGTATGGTGGAAAATGCTCTGCTGGAACTGCCCACCGGACTGATTGAAGCGTCACGCGCGATGGGCGCCACGCCAATGCAGATTATCCGCAAGGTTCTGTTACCTGAAGCGATGCCTGGCCTGGTCAACGCGGCGACCATCACCCTGATTACGCTGGTCGGTTACTCCGCAATGGGCGGCGCAGTGGGAGCAGGCGGTCTGGGTCAGATCGGTTATCAGTACGGTTATATCGCTACAACGCCACGGTGATGAATACGGTATTGGTGTTGTTAGTGGTTTTGGTGTATCTCATTCAATTCTGTGGTGACCGCATCGTACGTGCGGTGTCCCATAAGTAAGCCAGCAATATCACTATTAAGGAAAGGATATGTCTTTCAGATTTAAAAAAATTGCCGCTGTGGGTGCACTGATTGGCGCAATTGCGCTGGCAGGATGCGATCAAAAAGAGAAAGATCCCAACCATATTAAAGTGGGCGTGATTGTCGGTGCTGAGCAGCAGGTAGCTGAAGCAGCGCAGAAAGTCGCGAAAGAGAAATATGGCCTCGACGTTGAACTGGTGACGTTTAACGATTACGTGCTGCCTAACGAAGCGCTGAGCAAAGGCGACATCGACGCCAATGCTTTCCAGCACAAGCCGTATCTGGATCAGCAGATCAAAGATCGTGGCTACAAGCTGGTATCAGTCGGTAACTCCTTCGTCTACCCTATCGCGGGCTACTCGAAAAAGATTAAGTCACTGGATGAGTTGCAGGACGGAGCTCAGGTCGCGATTCCTAACGACCCGACCAACCTGGGCCGTACCCTGCTGCTGCTGCAGAAAGTGGGTCTGATCCAGCTGAAAGATGGCGTGGGCCTGCTGCCGACCTCACTGGATATCACCGAGAACCCAAAACATCTGAAAATTGTTGAGCTGGAAGCGCCACAGCTGCCGCGCTCACTCGACGATCAGCAGATTGCGCTGGCGGTTATCAATACCACCTACGCCAGCCAGATCGGTCTGACGCCGGCTAAAGATGGCATCTTTGTCGAAGATAAAGATTCTCCTTACGTGAACCTGATTGTGGCACGTGAAGACAATAAAGATGCGGAAAACGTGAAGAAGTTCGTACAGGCTTACCAGTCTGACGAAGTCAACGAAGCCGCAAACAAAGTCTTCAACGGCGGCGCCGTTAAAGGCTGGTAATTCGGTTACTCCTCTCTTCCAGGGCGGCGCTATGCCGCCCTTTCTGTTATTGGGTGCCCTGCCCGACTTGTTATTTATTCTGGTCCTTGTTTCAATAACGCCACTTTTTGAAACTTGAGGATGTTGCCATGCGTTTTTTACCGCTCTGCTTGTTAGCATTGATGCTGACCGGGTGTGTTCACGAATATCACCCAATAAGCAGCGCACCTTCTCGTCCGCAGCAATCCAGCGAACCGACCCGTAAACCTACGCCACGTCCTGCGCCGGTTAAGCTCTATACCGATGCGGCCGATCTGGTCAGCAAACCGTTCCGCGATCTCGGCGAAGTCTCTGCTGAAGATTGTCAGATCAGTAATCAGAACTCACCCGCTAACATCGCCACAGCACGTAAACGCCTGCAGATCCGCGCCTCTCAGATGAAAGCCAATGCGGTACTGCTGCATAAATGCGAAATCGTAACCGGTACGCCAGGCTGCTATCGCCAGGCGGTGTGCCAGGGTTCGGCGCTGAAAGTCAGTAATCAATGAGTGACTTCGCCTTTGCGCAAATTGGGGTAATCCGCTCGCCGTGGAAAGAGAAGTTTGCCGTACCGCGCCAGCCTGGCCTGGTGCAGGATGGCGGCGGCGAGCTGCACCTGCTGGCACCTTATAACCAGCCGGAAGCAGTGCGCGGGCTGGAAGCTTTCAGCCATCTGTGGCTGCTGTTCGTGTTCCATCAGACCATGGCGGGTGGCTGGCGACCAACGGTACGTCCGCCCCGTCTCGGCGGCAATGCGCGCATCGGGGTTTTCGCGACCCGCTCAACCTTCCGACCTAATCCGATTGGTATGTCACTGGTTGAGCTTAAGGGCATCCATATCGATAAACAGCAGGTCATCCTGCAACTCGGCAGTCTGGATCTGGTCGACGGGACGCCGGTAGTTGATATCAAACCTTACCTGCCGTTTGCAGAAGCCTTACCGCACGCCGAGGCCGGTTTTGCTCAGGCAGCACCAGCCGCTGATATGCCGGTCCGCTTCTCGGATCAGGCGCAACAGCAATTGCAGCAGCTGCAGCCGCGCTACCCGCATTTAGCGCGCTTTATCAGCGAAGTCCTGGCGCAGGATCCCCGTCCGGCTTACCGTAAAGGCGAAGTGGAGCAGCGGGAATATGCCGCCTGGCTGATCGATTTTAATGTGCGCTGGCGAATCGACGCGGCCGGAACGGAAGTGATCGCCATCGACCCGCGTTAAAACCCGCTTTTGAGCCGGTGATCTCACTGGTACACTAACCGCCAGCAAAATTCTGTCTGTGACTTTCCGATCAACTGGAATCGTAATCAATGCGTACTACTCAATATCTGCTCTCTACTCAGAAAGAGACGCCTTCCGACGCTGAAGTGATCAGCCATCAGCTGATGCTGCGCGCCGGTATGATCCGCAAACTGGCTTCTGGCTTGTATACCTGGTTACCGACCGGGGTGCGCGTGCTGAAAAAAGTCGAAAACATCGTGCGTGAAGAGATGAACAACGCCGGCGCGATTGAGATTTCAATGCCGGTCGTGCAGCCTGCCGATTTATGGCAAGAGAGCGGTCGCTGGGAAGAGTATGGCCCGGAACTGTTACGTATTGCGGATCGCCATGATCGTCCGTTCGTGCTTGGCCCGACGCATGAAGAAGTGGTCACTGACCTGATCCGTAACGAGCTGAGCTCCTATAAGCAGCTGCCGCTAAATCTGTATCAGATTCAGACCAAATTCCGTGATGAAGTGCGCCCGCGTTTTGGCGTGATGCGTTCACGTGAATTCATTATGAAAGATGCTTACTCGTTCCACGTTTCTCAGGAGTCGTTGCAGGAAACATACGAGGCAATGTACCGGGCTTACAGCCAGAGCTTCACTCGCATGGGGCTGGATTTCCGCGCGGTGCAGGCGGATACCGGCTCGATCGGCGGCAGCGCGTCACATGAGTTCCAGGTGCTGGCGCAGAGCGGTGAAGATGATGTGATCTTCTCTACTGAATCGGATTATGCGGCAAATATCGAGCTGGCCGAAGCGGTTGCCCGGCCGGGGAACGCGCTCAGCCGACGCAGGAAATGCGCATCGTTGATACACCAGATGCCAAAACTATCGCCGAACTGGTAGAGCAATTCCAGCTGCCGATTGAGCAGACGGTGAAGACGCTGATCGTAAAAGGTGCCGAAGAGAGCGGCCATGCGCTGGTTGCCCTGCTGGTGCGCGGCGATCATCAGTTGAATGAGATCAAAGCGGAAAAAGCGGACATCGTGCTGCGCCGCTGGTGTTCGCTACCGAAGAAGAGATCCGTGCTGCCGTAGGTGCCGGTCCAGGTTCTATCGGTCCGGTCGGCCTGAAGATGCCGATTATCGCCGATCGTACCGTGGCGAAGATGAGTGATTTCAGCGCTGGCGCAAACGTCGACGGTAAACACTACTTTGGCATCAACTGGGAGCGCGATCTGCCGCTGGCCAGCGTAGCGGATATCCGTAACGTGGTTGAAGGCGATCTCAGCCCGGATGGCAAAGGCACCTTGCAGATTAAACGCGGTATCGAAGTGGGACACATCTTCCAACTCGGCACCAAATACTCTGATGCGATGAAAGCCTCGGTTCAGGGTGAAGATGGCCGCAACCAGGTGATGAGCATGGGCTGCTACGGCATCGGCATCACGCGCGTGGTCGCGGCGGCAATTGAACAGAATCATGACGAACGCGGCATTATCTGGCCTGCGGCGCTGGCACCGTTCGAAGTGGCGATTCTGCCAATGAATATGCAGAAATCGTTCCGGGTGAAAGAGCTGGCGGAAGAGCTGTACGCGACGCTGCGTGCCAAAGGCGTGGATGTCATTCTGGATGACCGTAAAGAGCGTCCGGGCGTGATGTTTGCTGACATGGAACTGATTGGCGTGCCGCACACCATCGTGATTGGCGATCGCAATCTCGACAATCAGGAGATTGAATATAAAGCGCGCCGTGCCGGTGAGAAGCAGATGATCAAGCAGGATGAGATCGTCGACTTCCTGCTGAAAGCATTGAATAAGTAATCGTTTCAGACGCCCCGCTTGCGGGGCGTTTTTTATTGCACCTTACCGCGCATCGACTTAGTGGTACTACGCCGGGCTTTCCCCTCCAGCCGTCGTTCTTTAGAGGCGCGGGTCGGCCGCGTGGCACGACGAGCCTTTTCTACCGTACTCAGTTCCCGAATCAGATTAACCAGACGCTGCAGCGCCGCTTCGCGGTTCATCTCCTGACTGCGGTGCTCCTGCGACTTAATCACCACAATCCCTTCGCGCGTAATCAGATGGTGACTGGCGGCCAGCAGTCGCTGTTTATAAAAGGGTGGCAACGAGGACGCGGCAATATCGAACCGCAAATGTATCGCCGTGCTGGCTTTATTGACATGTTGTCCCCCGTTGCCCTGCGCCCGAATCGCGGTCAGCTCAATTTCACTCTCCGGGATTTCAACACTGCGTGACAGCATAATCATCTGCCACCTTCCCGTACGCTTAGGGTGTTTACTGCCGATAACCTGTTCATCAACTTAACCTTTTGTGCTTTGACTCTTTCCGCGTCAGACAGCGGAATCTGTCACTTTAGCAGTGTTTTGCGTGCTGTTCCTGCTTTAAGCGGGCTGATTTCCTGCAAATGGCTGTGATATAGTCGCCAGTTAACCAGAGTATTGACGCTCTGCTGAGGAGGGCCACGTGCAAAATTATTGTGAGTTAGTTCGCCGAAAATATGCCGAAATCGGCAGCGGGGATTTAGGTTACATACCCGATGCGATTGGCTGCGCATTGAAGGCGCTTAATGATATTGCCGCAAATACTGCGCTAAACTCTTCTGTCAGGGAACAGGCGGCCTACGCCGCTGCTAACTTATTGGTGAGCGACTATGTTGATAAATGAAGCGTACCAACCCATCAATTGCGATGATTACGACAACCTGGAACTCGCCTGCCAAAATAACTGGATGCTGTCGCTGGAAATGAAAAATGGCGAGCAGCTCAAAGCGAAGGCCAGCGAGATTTTTTCACGTAAAAATGTGGAATATCTGGCCATCGATCTTGACGGTGAAACCCGCGAGTTACGCCTCGACCATATCGCCAGCTTCACGCATCCGGAGCTGGGAACGGTAGTTGTCAGCGCAGAATAATCCACGCTTTCCGGGCGGGACTTCCCCGCCCTTTCCTCTTTCAGGCTGTAACGAACCGTAGTACGCCGCTAAATCCGCCATATCTGTATCACTTAATCCCGCGACAAACGCTTTCATCACCTCGGCCTGCCCCCCGCTGCGTTCACCTTTTTTGTACGCCTGCAGGGCATGCTCAAGATAGGCCGCCTGTTGCCCGGCCAGGTTAGGATAGAGCGGCACCGAGGCCTTTCCTTCTGCACCGTGACAGGCCATACAGCTGGCTGCTTTCTGCGCCCCGCTCTGCGCATCACCCGCCGCCCAGGCCGGTAGCGCGGCGGCCAGTAAACACGCCGCGATCCACGTTTTCATCATTGCTCTCCTGCGTTTTTATTTTGAATGCCAGACAGCCTGCCAGCCATGCTGGTCGATGGCCGCGCCCTCACGGGTAATGAAGAGATCCGGCGCGCAGACCAGCGTCTGGTTGTAAAAAATTAACGGAATCCGTTCGCGTTGCCACGGCGGAATGTGCAACGCCTGCCACACCTTCTTCATTTCCCGTCCGCCGCTGCGCCCCACCAGATGAATCTGGCCGTGGGCGTGAAACCGCACGCTGATCTGCTCATCCTGTCGGGGAAGACGTAACGGGCGCTGAGACTGGCTGGCCTGCAACGTGCCCAGATCGTCAGGCAACCGCAGCGGCTGGTGAAGATCGGGCCACGCCAGCTGGATATCGCGTAACGCGCTAAGCCGCGGCAGCCAGTAGAGTTGCTGGCGATAGCGTCGCAGTTCAGCCTGACCAAACTGCAACCGCGGCTGGGCATCTTCGCGACTCGCCATCACCTCATTACGGATGCGGTTCAGGCCATCTCGTGACGGCATCACCCCGCCCTGACCCGCGATCCAGCGGCGCAGCAGCGCATTGGCGCGCGCCTCACTCATCGTCAGCAAGGGCGGAAAGTGCAAGCTGCCGTCAGGCTGGATCAGCGCACTGAGCTGTTCAGCCAGCAGCTCATCCAGCAACTGCTCCTGCTCGCTGCAGAGTGCCGCGCTACGGGCCGTCGCCTCGGCAAAATGGGGCCAGCGCTGACTGAGTTCAGGCAGCAGACGCTGGCGCAGAAAGTTGCGGTCGTAGCGCAAATCCTGATTGCTCTCATCCTCAACCCACACCAGCTGATGCGTCCGGGCATACTGCTCCAGCGACTGGCGGGAATGATTGAGCAACGGCCGTAACAGACGATGCGCGCCCAGCGAGCGGGATTGCGGCATCGCGGCTAAGCCGGCCGGGCCGCTGCCACGCTTCAGCGCCAGTAACAAGGTTTCACATTGATCGTCGAGATGCTGAGCCGTCAGTAAAATTTCGCCCGGCTGCAGCGCCGCGCTCAGCGCCTGATAGCGAGCGGTGCGGGCGGCTGCTTCAATGCCGCTGTCACGCCCATCGACCCTGACCCGCAACACCTCACACGGTAACTGCCATTGCTGGCAGAGCGCCATGCAGTGCGCTGCCCAGCGATCGGCGTTCGGACTCAGTCCGTGATGCACGTGCAGTGCCCGCAGGCGGGATTGAGGAGAGTGCTGTTGCCATCGCCATGCCTGATGCAGCAGCACGGTTGAATCGAGTCCGCCGCTGAATGCCACCACCAGCGCGGCATCCGGTTGCAGCAGTGAATTAAAAGCAGACAAAGACATGGCGCAATCCAGACAATCGGGCCACCGGATGTGGCCCACTGAGCGCGCTATTTTACGCCTGATAAAGCTCCAGCGGCAAACCATCTGGATCGGCAAAGAAAGTACACTGTTTGCCGGTCAGTTCATCAATGCGGATTGGCTCGCACACGACGCCTTTCTGCGCCAGCGTTGCGACCGCTGCCTCAACATCCGGCACGGTGAACGCCAGATGACGCAGGCCGCAGGCTTCAGGATGGCTGACCCGTGCCGGTGGCTGAGGAAAAGAGAACAGTTCAATCGTGTACTGACCCTGAAGCGCCAGGTCCCCTTTCCATGAGTCGCGAGCTTCGCGGTAGTATTCGCCCAGCAGGCTGAAGCCGAGCACGTCACAGTAGAACGCTTTGCTGCGCTGATAATCTGACGCGATGATCGCAATGTGGTGGATAGCCGTTAACTGCAGCATTTCAATTCCTTAAGTTCAGACGAGTGCCTACCTTACGCAGGCACCCGGTAGCTGACAATCTACAAAGTTCTTAACCAGCGTCGTTTTTCAACACCCGAACGCGATATTCCCCTTCTTCGGTCAGCGTGGCGCCATGAATATCGGTTTCAAAGCCCGGATAGTTACGACCAATGCTGCACAGCATCAGCAGGAAATCGAGTACCGCACGGCTCTCTTCGGTAATCATCTCTCCCGGCATCACCAGCGGCACGCCCGGCGGATAGGGTAAAATCATGTTGGCTGAGATCCGTCCGACCAGCTGACTGATATCGACAGTTTCAATATTGCCTTTCACCTGCTGCTGGAACGCCTGATGTGGCGTCATCTTCATCTCCGGCAGCACATCAAACGCCTGCAGCATCAGCCGCGGCAGATCGTGATGGCGGATCAACTGATGAATGCCCTGCGCCAGCGTCTGGATCCGCATGTTGCGGTAGAAGTCGGGATCTTCAGCATAGAGATCCGGCAACATGTTTTTCACCCGCAGATTAAGATCGTAGGCGCGTTTGAACTCGGTCAGCCCGCGCAGCACGCTCATCGCTTTGGTTTTGTCGATGCCAATACTGAACAGGAACAGCAGGTTATAGGGACCGGTTTTCTCTACCACGATGCCACGCTCATCCAGGAATCTGGCCACCAGCGCGGCCGGGATCCCCTCGTCAGCCATCTCACCCAGTTCGCTCATGCCCGGCGTCAGAATGGTGACTTTGATCGGATCGAGATACATATGATCGCGATCGGCCTGGGTAAAGCCGTGCCACGCCTCGTCGCCTGGCTGGATCGGCCAGCATTGCGCCTCATCGATCTGTTCCGGCTGCCAGATATCAAAGAACCAGCTATCAGACTCTTCGCGCAGGCGCTGGATCTCGCGACGGAAATGCAGGGCGCGTTCCACCGAACGATTGATCAGTCGCTTGCCCGGGTTACCGCGCAGCATCGCCGCCGCGGTTTCAATCGACGAGACAATGGCGTAATTCGGTGAGGTGGTGGTATGCATCATGTAGGCTTCGTTAAAGGTCTGCTCGTCATAGTCGCCTTTAATGTGAATCATCGATGCCTGTGAAAAGGCCGCCAGCAGCTTGTGGGTTGACTGGGTTTCATACACCACTTTGCCCGGAATACGTTCACCACTCATGCCGCTTTTACCGGCGTAAATCGGGTGGAAGTTGGTATAGGGCACCCAGGCGGAATCAAAGTGAATCGACGGCACATCCAGCGTCTCTTTGATGTACTGGGTGTTATACAGCAGGCCGTCATAGGTCGAGTTGGTGATCACCGCGTGGACCGGCCAGCTGGCACGTTCGGTCGCCGCCACTTTTTGCGTGATGCTGGCGCGAGTGAATTCCTGTTTTGGAATACCGCCCAGAATACCCAGCGCGTTGCGGGTTGGCTTCAGCCAGATTGGGACCAGATCGCTCATCATCAACAGATGAGTCAGCGACTTGTGGCAGTTACGGTCTATAAGCACCGTGCTGCCGGCGGGTGCCGCGTACATCCCGACAATTTTATTGGAGGTCGAGGTGCCGTTGGTCACCATGTAACTCTGCTCAGCGCCAAAGGTGCGCGCTACATACTCTTCCGCCTCAAGATGCGGGCCGGTATGATCGAGCAGCGAGCCGAGTTCCGTCACCGAAATTGAGATATCGGACTTCAGGGTGTTGGCGCCGAAGAAATCATAGAACAGGCAGCCGACCGGGCTTTTCTGAAAGGCGGTGCCCGCCATGTGACCGGGCGTGCAGAAGGTGTACTTACCCTCTTTGACGTAGGTGAACAACGCTTTAGTCAGCGGTGGCGTGATGTGGTCAATATAGTCATCGGTGTACTGACGGATATGCAGCGCGATATCGTCGGCTGCGTTGAGCGCGTATTCAAAGAAGTGCAGCGGCATCCGCATCTCATTGACGCTGATATCCATCTGCGAATGGGTATTGATGAAAGCATAGAGCGGCAGGTATTCATTGAGCTGATTGATCTCGCCGCACAGTTCCGGGCTGTTGTGCGCATCCCAGTCAAAGATCACCCCGCTGATACGCGGATTGTGTTCAATCAGCTTGAGCAGATCGTCGCTGTTTCTCGGATAAAGTAGCTGAAAACCTTGCAGATTTAATGCCGCGTCGAGTTCACGCAACGGCTCATCTTTATAAAACACGCCGTGCGCGCCCATGATCGCCAGAATATTCAATGCTCACCTCCCTTTGTCGTGGCATCGGGTAAGCATATACGCTAACCGATTGAAGGTGTAGGCGGAGAGCAGTGCAGGCGGCGGGGCATGCGGAATATCGGGCAGAGTGAGGCTGGCGGCATAAAAAAAGCGGACCGGAGTCCGCTTTGTTTTGACCATCAGCCTAATCAGGCGTAGCCGTAGCTCATCAGACGCTGATAACGACGATCCAGCAGCTCTTCAGTGCTCAGACCGTCGAGATCGGCCAGGTCGGCCAGCAGTTGCTGTTTCAGCGACTGCGCCATATAGACCGGATGACGATGCGCACCGCCTAACGGCTCAGGAATAACCGAGTCGATCAGCTTCAGCTCTTTCAGACGGTGAGCGGTAATGCCCATCGCTTCCGCAGCCAGAGGCGCTTTGTCAGCGCTCTTCCACAGAATCGAAGCACAGCCTTCCGGAGAGATCACCGAATAGGTGCTGTACTGCAGCATGTTAACTTTATCGCCCACGCCAATCGCCAGCGCACCACCGGAACCGCCTTCGCCAATCACCGTACAGATGACCGGCACTTTCAGACCCGACATCTCACGCAGGTTGCGTGCAATGGCTTCTGACTGACCACGCTCTTCGGCGCCCACGCCCGGATAGGCGCCAGGGGTGTCGATGAAGGTGATGATAGGCATTTTAAACCGCTCAGCCATTTCCATCAGGCGCAGCGCTTTACGATATCCTTCCGGCGCTGGCATACCAAAGTTACGACGAATTTTCTCTTTGGTTTCACGGCCTTTCTGGTGGCCGATGATCATCACCGGACGGCCGTCAAGACGCGCAATACCGCCGACAATGGCTTTGTCATCCGCATAAGCACGGTCACCCGCCAGCTCATCGAAATCGTCGAATGCGTTACGGACGTAATCAAAGGTATAAGGACGCAAAGGATGGCGCGCCAGTTGGGCGATTTGCCATGCGCCTAAATCGGCAAAGATTTTACGGGTCAGCTCAACGCTTTTTTCGCGCAGGCGCTGAACTTCTTCATCCAGATTAACGTGTTTATCATCCTGACGACCAATCGACGTCAGCGAATCAATCTTCGCTTCCAGTTCTGCGATCGGCTGTTCAAAATCCAGGTAATTAAGACTCATAATGTTCCTGTTTTAGTCAAACTCCAGTTCCACCTGCTCCGATCCAATCAACGAGCGCAGATCGTTAAGTAAACGATCGCTGGGCGAAATTCGCCACGCTGCACCAAAGCGCAGCTTCGCTCGCGCGTCGGCTCTCTGATAGTAGAGATGCACCGGAATAGTCCCTGAGCGATGGGGTTCCAGGGACTGACGGAGTCGGTTTAATAGCTGGTCATCAATTTGCCTGTCCGTCAGCGATATAGCAAGTCCGCGCGCGTATTTTTCGCGCGCTTCGTCGATGTCCATGACTTCCCGGGCGGTCATTTTAAGGCCGCCGCTGAAGTCATCAAAGCTGACCTGTCCGCTGACGATCAGGATACGGTCTTTCTCCAGCAACTGCTGGTATTTGTCTAACGCATCGGTAAATAACATCACCTCAAGACGGCCGGAACGGTCGTCCAGAGTACAGATACCAATTCGGTTGCCGCGTTTGGTCACCATTACGCGCGCAGCGATCACCAGACCAGCCGCGACGGTAATCTTACCGCGATCGGTAGGATGCATATCTTTCAGTCGCACCCCGCCGACGTAACGCTCAATTTCTTTCAGATACTGATTAATCGGGTGGCCGGTAAGATATAACCCCAGCGTTTCCCGCTCGCCATCCAGCTGAAGCTGCTCTGGCCACGGCGTAACGCTGGCGTAGGATTTCTCTACCTGCTCCGGCTCATCGGCCAGCACGCCAAACATATCTGCCTGTCCAATCGCTTCCGCTTTGGCATGCTGATCGGCTGCTTTCAGCGCATCGCTGAGGGAACTCATTAGCGCGGCGCGGTGCGGTCCGAGGCGATCGAAGGCACCGGACATGATCAATTTTTCCATCACCCGGCGGTTAATCTTTTTGGTATCGGTGCGGGCACAGAGATCAAACAGTTCGCGGAAGTAGCCGCCTTCGTTACGGGCGTCGATGATCGCTTCGATGGGCCCTTCACCGACGCCTTTGATCGCGCCGATACCGTAGACGATTTCACCTGCCTCATTGACGTGGAACTGATACAGACCGGAGTTGATGTCCGGCGGCAGGACCTTCAGCCCCATGCGCCAGCATTCATCGACCAGACCCACCACCTTCTCGGTGTTGTCCATATCAGCCGTCATGACCGCAGCCATAAACTCGGCCGGATAGTGGGCTTTCAGCCACAGCGTCTGATAAGAGACCAGCGCATATGCGGCGGAGTGTGACTTGTTAAAGCCGTAGCCAGCAAATTTTTCTACCAGATCGAAGATCTTCATCGACAGTTCGCCGTCGATGCCCATTCTTTCCGCACCGTCACGGAATACCGACCGCTGCTTGGCCATCTCTTCCGGTTTCTTTTTACCCATTGCACGGCGCAGCATGTCCGCTCCGCCAAGGGTATAACCGGAGAGGACCTGGGCGATCTGCATCACCTGTTCCTGATAGAGAATGATGCCGTAGGTCGGTTCAAGCACCGGCTTCAGGCTCTCATGCTGCCACTGAATATCAGGATAAGAGATCGCTTCACGGCCATGTTTACGGTCGATGAAGTTATCCACCATGCCGGATTGCAACGGACCCGGACGGAACAGCGCCACCAGCGCGATCATATCTTCAAAGCAGTCAGGCTTCAGACGCTTAATCAGATCTTTCATGCCGCGCGATTCAAGCTGGAACACCGCCGTGGTTTCCGAGCGCTGCAGCATGTCGAAGCTTTTTTTATCGTCCAGCGGGATGGCGGCGATATCGATCGGCTCCAGTCCCTGCTTTTCCCGGCGCGGGTTGATCATCTTCAGCGCCCAGTCGATGATGGTCAGAGTACGCAGGCCGAGGAAGTCAAACTTCACCAGCCCGGCATATTCCACATCATTCTTGTCGAACTGAGTCACCGGGAACTGGCCGTTTTCGTCGCAGTAAAGCGGGGCAAAATCGGTAATTTTGGTCGGCGCGATCACCACGCCACCAGCATGTTTACCGGCATTACGCGTGACGCCTTCCAGCTTACGCGCCATATCGATCAGCGCCTTAACCTCTTCGTCCGCGTCATACATGGCCGGCAGCTGCGGCTCAGCGATAAAGGCTTTTTCCAGCGTCATGCCGGGATCGGGCGGGATCAGTTTTGAAATACGGTCGACGAAACCGTAAGGGTGTCCCAGTACGCGGCCAACATCGCGGATTACCGCTTTCGCCGCCATGGTACCAAAGGTAATGATCTGCGAAACCGCCTCACGCCCGTACATATCCGCGACATGTTCAATCACCTGATCGCGCTTTTCCATACAGAAATCGACGTCGAAGTCGGGCATCGAAACACGTTCCGGGTTAAGGAAACGTTCGAACAGCAGGTCAAATTCCAGCGGGTCGATATCGGTAATTTTCAGCGCATAGGCCACCAGCGAGCCTGCACCGGAACCACGACCCGGTCCGACCGGCACGCCGTTATCCTTCGACCACTGGATAAACTCCATCACGATCAGGAAGTAGCCGGGGAAACCCATCTGGTTGATAACGTTGAGCTCAATCTCAAGACGTTCATCATATTCCGGGCGTTTCTCTGCACGTTCCGCTTCGTCAGGGAACAGGAACGCCAGACGCTCTTCCAGCCCTTCACGCGATTTCACCACCAGATAATCTTCGGTGGTCATGTCACCAGTCGGGAATTGCGGCAGGAAGTACTCACCCAGCCGGACCGTGACGTTACAACGCTTAGCAATCTCTACGCTGTTTTCCAGCGCTTCCGGGATGTCCGAAAACAGCTCACACATCTCCGCTTCGCTGCGCATATATTGCTGAGGACTGTAGTTGCGCGGACGTTTTGGATCGTCCAGCGTGTAGCCATCATGAATCGCAACGCGAATTTCGTGAGCGTCGAAATCCTCTTCATTGATGAAGCAGACTTCGTTGGTGGCGACGACCGGCACACCTTCAGCGATCGCCAGTTCAACCGCCGCGTGCAGATAGCTCTCTTCATCCTGACGACCGGTGCGCACCAGTTCCAGGTAATACCGATCGGCAAAATGCTGCTGATAAAACGCCAGACACTGCGAAACCAATGCCGTATTGCCACGCAGCAGGCTGCGACCGACATCGCCCCGACGTCCACCCGACAGCAGGATTAATCCCTCATTTAGCTCCAGCAGCCAGTCACGATCGATGATCGGTCCGGCCACACCGTAGCCTCGCTGATAGGCGCGTGAAATCAATAGCGTCAGGTTCTGATAACCGGTGTTGTTGGCGGCCAGCACTGTCAGCTGGGTCAACTCATCCCCCATCAGCTCACTGGCGACGTTGAAGTCGGCACCAATGATCGGCTTGATCCCTGCGCTGTGCGCACCACCGTAAAACTTCACTAAACCACACAGGTTAGTGAAATCGGTAATCGCAATCGCGGGCATGCCAAGTGCAGCCGCCTTCTTGATCAGCGGCCCGGTTTTCGCCAGGCCATCAACCATCGAATAGTCGCTATGGACACGCAGATGTATAAAACGGGGTTCAGCCATATCAGTTTCCGGTTAAAACAGTGTCAGGCTATTAAAGCGTATGGGGCTGGCGGGCAGCCAGTACGTCAGCATCGATCAGCGCGTTGCGTACCGGAGCAAAACTGCGACGGTGGTGCGGCGTGGCACCATGCTGCGTCAATTTTTCCATGTGCAGCGCGGTAGGATAGCCTTTGTGTTGCGCAAAGCCATACTGCGGGAACAGCAGATCGAGTTCCGCCATTTCGCGATCACGCGTCACTTTGGCAATGATGGAGGCAGCGCTTATTTCCGCCACCAGACTATCCCCTTTGACCACCGCCTGCGACGGCATCGGCAGCGCCGGACAGCGGTTGCCATCAATCAGCACGTAGTCGGGCAGGATCGGCAAACCGGCGACCGCGCGCTGCATCGCCAGCATGGTGGCGTGCAGAATATTAAGCTGGTCAATCTCTTCCGGCTCTGCGCGGCCCAGGCTCCAGGCCAGCGCCTTCTCTTTGATTTCGTCATACAGCGCCAGACGGCGTTTTTCTGACAATTTTTTCGAATCCGCCAGGCCGATAATCGGTTTTGCCGGATCGAGGATCACCGCGGCAGTGACGACCGCGCCGACCAGTGGCCCGCGCCCTACTTCGTCTACGCCGGCAATCAGCCCGACGGCAGGATAGATAAAATCAGGCATTCACCAGCTCCAGTACCGCATCCGCCGCTTGTTCGTCGGCGTTCCAGCGGATCTGTTGATGTAATTCATGAAACGTCTGTAGCAGAGTGTCGCGCTCAGGTCCGGCGTGCAGCAGCGGATCTAACGCCGCCGCCAGCGCGTCCGGCTGGCATTCATCCTGCAGCAACTCGGTAACCAGTTCGCGCCCGGCCAGCAGGTTCGGCAGCGAAACGTACGGCGTTTTCACCAGCCGCTTCGCCAGCCAGAAGGTGGCGGGCTTCATCCGGTAACCCACTACCATTGGGCATTTTGCCAGCATGCATTCGAGTGCGGCAGTGCCTGACGCCAGTAATGCGGCGTCGCTCGCAATCATCGCCTCACGCCCATGCCCATCTAACAGATGCATCGGCAGTTCCGGCGCCACCTCGGCTTTAATTTTCTCAAACTGCTCGCGGCGACGGGCGTTAACCAGTGGCACCACGATCTCCAGCGCCGGATAGTGGCGGCGCAACAATTGAGCGGTTTTCAGGAAATCAGCGCTGAGCATTTCCACTTCCGCACCACGGCTGCCGGGCAACAGCGCCAGACAGAGCGCATCATCGGCAATCGCCAGGTGGCGGCGCGCAGCCAGCTTATCGGGATGCAGCGGCATCGCATCTGCCATGGTATGGCCGATAAAGCGACAGGGAACGTTATAACGATCGTAAAAGGCTTTTTCAAACGGCAGAAACGCCAGCACCAGATCGGTGTTGCGGCCAATCTTGAACACGCGTTTTTGTCGCCATGCCCAGACTGACGGGCTGACGTAATGAATAGTGCGAACCCCCGCACGCTTGAGGTTGCCTTCCAGCGTGATATTAAAATCGGGCGCATCGATACCGACAAACACATCGGGGCACAGTTCGCTGAAGCGCTGAGTGAGATCGCGGCGAATCGTCAGCAGACGTCGCAGTCGGCCGAGCACTTCGACGATGCCCATCACCGCCAGTTCTTCCATCTCGTACCAGGCTTCACACCCTTCCGCCTGCATCAGCGGACCGCTACGCCAACAAAGCGTGCCTCAGGATGGCGCGCTTTTAACGCACGGATCAGGCCTGCACCAAGAATATCGCCGGAGGTTTCTCCGGCGACCAGGGCAATCGTTAAAGGACGCGCTGACATGGATTAACGAATTAATCCACGGGTTGAGCGGGCAAAGAAATCGTAGAAAGGCTGCACTTCGCTGTGCTGCTTCGCGATCGCTTCAATTTCAGGCTTCACTTCATCCAGCGTTCTGCCGCTGCGATAAAGCAATTTGTAGGCATTGCGGATCGCGTGCAGTGACTCTTTACTGAAGCCACGACGTTTCAGACCTTCAATATTGATCCCGAACGGCGTGGCGTGGTTGCCTTGGGCAATCACATAAGGTGGTACATCCTGCGCTACGCCAGAACAGCCGCCAACCATCACATGCGCGCCAATCGTGCACCATTGATGCACCGCCGTCATGCCGCCAATAATGGCGAAATCATCGACCGTGACGTGACCACCGAGGGTGGCGTTGTTGGCGAAGATACAGCGGTTGCCGATCACGCAGTCATGCGCAATGTGCGCATTCACCATCAGCAGATTATCGCTGCCAACCTGGGTGACATGGCCGCCTTGGATGGTGCCGCGATGAATCGTCACGCTTTCACGAATGCGGTTGCGATCGCCGATTTCAACACGCGTCGGTTCACCGGCATATTTCAAATCCTGATTCACTTCACCAATTGAGGCGAACTGATAGATCTGGTTATCTTTGCCGATACGCGTATGGCCATTAATCACGACGTGTGATTTCAGGACCGTTCCTTCACCGATTTCAACGTTGGCCCCAACAAAGCAAAACGGACCAATGTGAACATTAGCGCCAATGATGGCACCTTCTTCGATGACAGAACTGGCATGGATAGTGGCGGTTGGATCAATCACGAATTATGCCTCCCGGCTACGGGCACACATCATGGTCGCTTCACAAACGATTTTGCCATCGACGGTCGCCACGCCTTTAAAGCGGGTCAGACCACGGCGGGTTTTCTCGAAAGTGACTTCCATGATCATTTGATCGCCCGGCACAACCGGACGCTTGAATCGAGCATCGTCGATGCCGGCAAAGTAGTAGAGTTCGCCCGGCTCCAGTTTACCCACGCTTTTAAACGCCAGAATACCGGTGGCCTGCGCCATCGCTTCCAGGATCAGAACGCCAGGAAAAATCGGTTTACCAGGGAAGTGCCCCTGGAAAAACGGTTCATTAACAGAAACGTTCTTCACTGCGCGCAGGTATTTGTGCTCTTCAAATTCCAGCACGCGGTCTACCAGCAGAAACGGATAGCGGTGCGGCAGCAGCTCTAAAATCTCTTCAATTTTCAGAGTATGAGTTTCAGTAGTCAAAATACTCTTCCTGTCCTAAAAATCTGATGACATCAATAACACGGCCTGCACAGATCAACATGATCTTCCGCAGGCCGCAAATAGGTTCTGTGGCGCCTGGCTTCCCTGCTTAACACTTTTATTATGAAAGCCGGTCAGTTTTGGGATGGCGATCAGTCGTCTTTACCGACCTTGCGCTCGATGGCTTTTAAGCGTTTGCTCATGTCATCGATGTTCATCACCAGCGCTGCAGTTTTGCGCCAGGTTTTGTTGGGTTGTAGCGGAATGCCTGACGAGTATACACCAGGCTCTGTGATCGGACGCATGACCATACCCATACCGGTCACGGTGACTTTGTCACAGATTTCCATATGTCCGTTAATGACGCTGGCACCGCCAATCATACAATAACGACCAATTTTTAAACTACCCGCCATGATCACACCGCCTGCAACCGCAGTATTGTCACCAATAACCACGTTGTGGGCGATCTGACACTGGTTGTCTATGATAACACCATTGCCGATCAGAGTGTTATCCAGCGCACCGCGATCAATGGTGGTACAGGCACCTATTTCCACGCGATCGCCGATAATCACTGCGCCTAACTGAGGGATTTTCACCCAGTTGCCGCGATCGTTGGCATAACCAAAGCCATCAGAACCAATAACGGTGCCGGACTGAATCAGACAATCCTGACCGATCTGAATCTCGTGATAAACAGAGACATTGGCCCATAGACGCGTGCCGCTGCCAATGCGGGTCTTTTTGCCGACAAAACATCCGGCGCCAATCACCACGTTATCGCCCAGTTCGACCTCTGCCTCAATCACCGCATTCGCACCGATGGCGACGTTTGCACCAAGTCGGGCGCTGGGATCAATCACGGCGCTGGGCGCAATATTTTGTGCCGGTTGGGGGGTGGTATCGAGTATTTGCGCCATACGCGCATACGTCAGGTAAGGGTTTTTCACCACCAACGCTGCGGTGTGGCACCACTCCAGATCCGCTTCCGTCAGCACCACGGCTGAGGCCTTAATCAGGGCGAGTTGCTCGCGGTAACGGCTGTTTGCAAGAAAAGTGATTTGGCCAGTTGTGGCGGATTGCATAGAAGCAATGCCGGAGATGACGATATCGCCATCTCCGTGCAATTCTGCATCCAACTGCTGGGCTAAATCAGCCAGTCGAATAGATGACATCAATTATTTAACCTGTTTCAGCACGTCAGCAGTGATGTCTTTTGCGTTTGACGCATAAGCCACCGCGTTCGCGTCGATCACGACGTCGTAACCATCGCTGTCAGCGACTTTCTTGACGGCATCCTGAATACGGCTCAGCAGCTTGTTACGCTCTTCCATCTGACGACGACGGTTATCCTGCTCGAAAGCCTGCGCTTTAGAGGAGAAAGCTTCGCGCTGTGACATGACGTCTTTTTCCATGCGGCTGCGTTCGCTGGCCTTCATGGTTGAACCGTCACGCTGCAGACGCTGCATTTTGGTTTGCAGATCGCGTTCCTGGCTCTGCAGTTCAGTCGCACGGCCTTTGAACTCATTTTCCAGCTGTTTAGCAACAGTCGCACGTTGCGGTAACTGTTGGAAAATGCTGGACACGTTTACCACTGCAATTTTGTCAGCAGCCTGAACACCAGCGGAAACCGCTAAAGCAAGACCCAGACCTGCGGCACACAACAACTTTTTCACTATAAACTCCTTACCATCAACGTTTGTGTCAGCGACACAGTGTTTGCCCCGGAACAGCCACATGAACTGCCCGGTGGCAATACTTCAGCTATGCATCCATGCGCAGAACATTACCAGGTTTTACCGATGTTAAACTGGAACTGCTCTGACTTGTCTCCCTCGATTTTCTTGATCGGCTGGGCGTAAGAGAACACCAGTGGGCCGAGCGGCGACATCCACTGCAGCGCAACACCGCTTGATACACGGATGTTGTTTGGATCGCTGTAGTCAGGAATGCCGGCAGCACGCGTCTCCGCGGTATTTTCCCACTTGGTATCCCACACTGTACCGGCATCGACAAACACCGAGGTACGGACCGAGTTAGCATACTTCTCGCTCAGGAACGGCGTTGGCGTGATCAGCTCCAGGCTGGCGATCGCCATGGCGTTACCGCCCACCGCATCATCCGACTTACAGACACCGTTTGGATCGGCAATCCGGCAGTTGGACGAGTTGTTATTGTAGTACGCAGCCTTCGGACCAATGGTATTGGACTGGAAGCCACGCACGGTGCTGGAACCACCGGCATAGAAGTTCTCATAGAACGGCATCTCTTTGCCATCGAGACCATCGCCATAACCGACACGGCCACGGCCTAACAGCACCCAGGTACGATCCTGGTTAATCGGCACATATTGCTGTGTATCCAGCGTGGCCTTATAGAAGCTGTTATCCGAGCCCGGAATCGTCACCTTACCGTTCAGGTTGGTGCGGTTACCGGAGGTCGGGAAGAAGCCACGGTCGAGGGTGTTGTAAGTCCAGCCGTAGTTAAAGGTGAAGTCATCTGCTGAGAAATCGCCTTCGTCATTGAGCTGTTGCGGCTTGCCGACCGAATTAAGATAACGCCACATCGCAACCTGCGGCTGCATGTTTGACAGGTCATTGTGGACATAGCCCAGACCGACACGCAGAGTGTTGTTTTCGTTAATCGGGAAGCCAAGCGTACCGTCCAGACCATAACTTTTGTTGGTATAGTCAGAAAGGTCAGCGTTATCCGCTTTAAAGTCGTTATAGAACAGGCGACCACCCAGACTCACACCGTCAACGGTGAAGTACGGGTCAGTCAGCGAGAACTCGGCATAGGTCTGGTAATCGTTTTTGGTACCGCTGATGCCAACGGTATTACCGGTGCCCAGCCAGTTATCCTGCGTGACGCCGACCTGGAAGCTGACGCCACTTTCGGTGCCGTAGCCGACGCCGAAGTTAAAGGTCCCGGTGTTACGCTCTTTAACTTTGTAGACCACGTCCACCTGGTCAGGTGAGCCTGGTACACGCTGCGTATCGACATCAACCGTTTCGAAGTAGCCGGTACGGTTCAGACGTTCTTTGCCCTGCTCAACCAGATCGCTGCCCAGCCATGCCCCTTCCATCTGGCGCATTTCGCGACGTAACACCGAATCTTTTGAGGTGTCGTTGCCTTCGAAACGGACATTACGGACGTAGTAGCGGTTGCCGGCATCGACGTTGATATGCAGTTTTACTGTCTTATCCGCATCGTTGATTTCCGGCTGGGTGACCACGCGCGGATAGGCGTAACCATAGCGCCCCAGCAGCTTCTTGATCTCATCTTCCATCTTCGTGACTTTCGCGCCGTTATACAGCTCGCCCGCCGGAATCTTGGTCAGATGTTCAATTTCTGCTGAATGGCCTGCCATGCTGCCGTTGACGATCACGCCAGCGATTTTGTACTGATCGCCTTCGGTGATGTTAACGGTGATGTAGATGCCCTTCTTATCCGGCGTCAGGCTGACCTGCGTGGAATCGATGTTGAAGCGGGCATAACCGCGATCGAGATAGAAGCTGCGCAGGGTTTCAAGGTCGCCCGCCAGTTTCTGTTTCTGGTATTTACGATCGCCAACCACGTTCCACCACGGCACTTCATCGCGCAGCTGGAAACGGGAAATCAGTTCATCAGAACTGAAGGCTTTGTTGCCGACGATGTTGATCTGCTGAATTTTGGCAGAGACACCTTCGGTGAACACCAGCTTCAGATCGACACGGTTACGCGGCAGCGGCGTAACGACCGCTTTCACGCTGGCAGTATATTTACCGACGCTGTAGTAGAAGTCCTCCAGTCCCTTCTCGATCGAAGAGATCATGGTACGGTCCAGCGCTTCGCCGACCCGTACGCCTGAGGCTTCCAGATTTTGTTTGAGCTGATCCTCTTTCACCGCTTTGTTACCGGTGAAGGTAATGCTGGCAATGGTAGGACGTTCTTTGACCTGGACAATCAGCGTTGTACCGTCTCGCAGGACCTGAACATCCTCAAAGTTGCCAGTAGCGAACAGCGAGCGAATGGTATTTCTGACATCATCGTCATTCACCGTATCGCCAACCCGTACTGGCATGCTCAGCAGAGCCGCGCCGACGGCGACTCGCTGCAGCCCTTCGAAATGAATATCCTTCACCACGAAATCGTCTGCACCGTAAACGGTGGCGCTGCTAAACAGCAGCGACGCTATGAGCAACTTTTTCATCGCCATCGTTATTATGCGTTTTCCTAACACATCCCTCGAATGTTCGCGTTCCCGCGATTACAGACGTGAGAAATCATTGAAAAGTGCAAGCCCCATTAACAGCACCAGTAAAATCGAACCGATGCGATAACTAAAGTCCTGAACTCGCTCGGACACCGGTCCACCCTTGATCTTTTCGATCGCCAGGAAGAGCAAGTGCCCACCATCTAAAACCGGCAGAGGGAACAGATTGATGATGCCCAGGTTGACGCTAATCAACGCCAGAAACATCAGGTAGTAAATCAATCCATACTCTGCTGACAATCCTGCACCCTGCGCAATCGAAATTGGCCCGCTCAGGTTGTTCAGCTTTACGTCACCGGTTATTAACTTGCCCAGCATAGAGACGGTGAGCTTCATCAGTTGCCAGGTTTTTACACTGGCCTCGCCGATAGCCGCAAACGCGCCATACTGTCTTACCGTTTTATACTCTTCTGGCAGAGGAACAATTCGTGGGATAACCCCCGCAAATCCTTCCGCTTTATTGCCAGGTTTCGCTTCCGGCGTCATCGTCAGCGCGATTGAGTCACCGCCACGATCCACCTCAAGCGCCATGCTTTTGCCCGGGTTATCCCGGACCTGGGCGACAAAAGCCTGCCACTGCGATAATGGCTGACCATCGACTTTAACGATCCTGTCGCCTGCTTGCAAACCGGCTTCACTGGCTGGCGAATTCGCCTGAACTTCGGCCAGCGTGGTTTCTATCTGCGGACCGCGCGGACGAATTCCCAATGCCACCACCGGATCCTGCTTATCAGGTTCAAACTGCCAGTGACGCAAATCCAGCTGCTTCTGTTGCGTGGCATCTTCGCCGAAACGCGCCACGGTTAAGGTGGCATTGCTGTCGCCGATTTTGCCGACCAGCGCCATACGCACAGCATCCCAGTCAGGCGTTTCGATACCATCGACAGCCTTAAGTTCCATGCCGGGCGTAATTTGCGCTTCTGCAGCCACCGAACCGTTTAAAATTTCGCCAATCACCGGACGTACGCCAGGTACGCCGTAAATAAACACAACCCAGTAAGCAAAGATGGCGAAGAGGAAGTTGGCGACAGGACCGGCCGCAATAATCGCGGCGCGCTGCCAGATAGCTTTGTTGTTGAACGCCTGATGACGCAACTCGGCCGGCACGCTCTCGACACGTTCGTCGAGCATTTTGACGTAGCCGCCGAGCGGGATCAGCGCGATAACAAATTCGGTACCGTGACGGTCGCGGCGTTGCCAGAGTGACTTACCGAAACCGATGGAGAAGCGCTCGACTTTGACGCCGCAGCGACGAGCGACCCAGAAGTGGCCGAACTCATGTACGGTAATCAACACGCCCAGCGCGACGATAAAGGCGACAAAACTCCAGAGAATACTCAACATCGTTGCCTGTCCTTAAAGGGTGCGGAACACCAGCAGCAATAAACAGGCAAACACCGGCACCGCCGCAGTCAGACTATCGATGCGATCCAGAATGCCGCCGTGACCGGGAATCAGATGACCGCTGTCTTTAATGCCCGCTTCACGTTTGAACATGCTCTCGGTCAGGTCGCCCAGCACCGAGGCCAGAGTGGCGATAATGGCGCAGATTACCAGCGTGCCTGCTGACACCGTCAGCGGGGCCAGCGAGGCGAACAGCAGCGCAATCAGCGCCGACGAGACCAGACCGCCGAGGAAACCTTCCCAGGTTTTGCCCGGTGAAACGCGCGGTGCCAGCTTGTGCTTGCCAAACATTTTGCCAAACATATACGCACCGGAATCCGCACCCCACACCAGCAACATCACGAACAGTAACCACCAGGCACCGGCGAAATGATCGGTGTCGTAATGATACTGACGCAGCGCCATCATGCCCCAGAAGAAGGGCACCAGCGTTAACACGCCAAACAGTAATCGTAGCGGACGCGAATGGCGCCAGAACGAGGCTGACGCCGGATAAGAGAGCACCAACAGCAGCGCAACGACCCACCACACCAGCGACGCCCAAAGCGATGTCGCGACCTGCGGCAGATGCACATCATGTTGATAGGGTGGCAGAGTGAACAACATCAGCGCCAGCAGCAGCCCACAGAGCACAGCCAGCCAGATGCGTTGTTGACGGGACGCCATGCCGGCCAGTTGCCCCCATTCCCAGGCAGCCAGCATGCAGATGACGATAGTTGTAATTGCAAAACCAACCGGCGGTAACCAGAACAGAGCAGCAATTACCAGCGGAATTAATATCAACGCGGTAATCAGACGAGACTTCAGCAAAGGTTACCCCCAGATTGCTCAGGCGCCGCCTGGTGCAGCGCCGCCAAAACGACGCTCCCGCAGAGAGAATGCATTCAGTGCACCTTCAAAAACGTGTTCATCGAAATCCGGCCAGAGCACATCGGTAAAATAGAATTCAGCATAGGCAATTTGCCACAGCAGGAAGTTGCTAATCCGATGCTCTCCCCCGGTCCTTATCACTAAATCCACTGGCGCCAGCTCCTGCATGCAGAGCTGCGACGTCAGGCTCTCTTCGGTAATCTGGTCAGGACGCAGTAAACCTTCCTGCACCTGTTCTGCCAGTTTTTTCACGCCTTCGATAATATCCCAACGGCCGCCATAATTAGCAGCGATGTTGAGCGTCAGGCCATCATTATTTTCAGTCAACGCCTCAGAACGGCGAATCCGCTCCTGAATACGCGGACTGAAGCGGCTGGTATCGCCAATGATGCGTAAACGGACATTGTGCTTGTGCAGGCTCTTCACTTCACTGTCGAGTGCCCAGACAAACAGCTCCATTAATGCGGTCACTTCCTGTGCCGGACGGCTCCAGTTTTCGCTACTGAAGGCGTACAGCGTCAGGGCCTCAAGTTTGTTACTGACGGCAAAGCTGACAGCGCGGCGTACCGATTTCACGCCCGCTTTATGGCCGGAAATACGCAGTTTTCCCTGATTTTTGGCCCAGCGACCATTGCCGTCCATGATGATAGCGACGTGGCGCGGACCGGTTCCCTGCTGGTCATCAGTGTTGTTGTGATTGTTAGACGACATAACGCGTACTCTATTCCTTTCATCAGAAATGCTGTGGTTTCTGAATACATTGCGCCCGATCTAAATCCCGACACGTTGTGCCAGGCTACACCGAATCCGGTGACAGACCGTGAAACGCGAGCCAGCGACTATACCATTTTCACCTGAAGCGAACAAATGGCCTCATAATGATCGGCTTCACGACGTGAAGCGCGACAACATTTCTGTCGCCAGCGCGCGTGCAGTGCGATCGATTTCGAGGACAGCGTCCACCGAATCCGGTTCCGGACACGCCTGCGCCGCCAGCACAGCGCTGTTCAGCGCGGCGATGTCGGTAAAGCGAATCTGGTGATTCAGGAAAGCCGCAACGGCAACCTCGTTGGCAGCATTGAGCGTGGTGGTCGCCGCCTGCCCTGCTTCGCAAGCATCAATCGCCAGCTTCAGACAGGGATAGCGACCAAAATCGGGTTCTGCAAACGTCAGCGCCGACATGCGGGTGAAATCCAGCGGCGTTACGCCAGCGTGAATACGCGCCGGCCAGGCCATGCTGTGGGCAATCGGCGTACGCATATCAGGAGAACCCAATTGAGCCAGCACGCTGCCATCGCAGTATCGCACCATGGAGTGAATCACCGATTGTGGGTGCAGTATCACTTCCATCTGCGCTGCGCTGGCATTAAACAGCCAACGGGCTTCAATGTACTCAAGACCTTTATTCATCATGGTGGCCGAATCAACGGAGATTTTTCGTCCCATTGACCAGTTCGGATGTGCACAGGCCTGATCCGGCGACATGGCGCTGAGATCCGCTAAATCTGTGTCACGAAAAGGACCACCTGATCCCGTAAGGATAATCGACTCGATGCCGTTATCCCGCAGGTCAGCGTAACCTAACTGATGCTGGATGGTAGCCGGTAAACTCTGAAAAATGGCGTTATGCTCACTGTCGACCGGCAGTAAACGGGCATTATGATGACGCACCGCCTCCATAAACAAACGGCCGCAGGTGACAAGCGATTCTTTATTCGCCAGCAGCACGATTTTGCCAGCGCGGATCGCCGCCAGCGTCGGCAGCAAACCTGACGCGCCGACTATCGCCGCCATCACCTGATCAACCTCATCCAGCGCCGCCAGCTCGCAGGCTGCCTGAACGCCGGAGAGCACTTCAGTGTTTACCTTGAGTGCTCTCAGTCGCTCACGCAGGGCGGCGGCGGACGCATCATCGGCCATTGCGGCATAGCGCGGCTGGAAAGTGGCACACTGTTCGGCCATCAGCGCCACGTTGTGGCCGGCAACCAGCGCGGTGACCTGATAAAGCTCGGGATTGGCGCGAACCACCGCCAGGGTACTGGTGCCGATTGACCCGGTTGAGCCCAGCAGAGTTAATCGCTTCATGATGCTATCCATGTGAAGTCAACAGACGTGCCCGCAGACACAATGTAAAACGCCGCCAGATGTCGCATTCATACGAATACCTCTCTGTACGGCGTTTTTTCCGGCAGTGATGGGATTAGAAATCCATCAGCTCCGTCTCTTTTTCTGACAGTGCAGCATCAACTTTCTTGATGTGTGCATCGGTCATTTTCTGAATTTCATCCTGCGCACGACGTTCGTCGTCTTCGCTGATCTCTTTATCTTTCAGCAGCGCTTTGATTTTATCGTTGGCATCGCGACGGACGTTACGTACCGACACGCGGCCCTGCTCGGCTTCGCCGCGCACGATTTTGATCAGATCTTTACGACGCTCTTCCGTCAGCGCAGGCAGCGGAACACGAATATCCGTACCGGCTGAACTTGGGTTCAGACCCAGATCGGACGTCATGATCGCCTTTTCGACTGCCGGACCGAGTGAGCGATCAAACACGTTGATTTTCAGCGTGCGTGAATCTTCCACGGTAACGGAAGCAAGCTGACGCAGTGGCGTTGGCGTGCCGTAATATTCGACGACGATGCCGTCGAGCAGCGAAGGTGAAGCACGACCGGTGCGCACTTTGCTGATGGTGGTTTTGAATGCTTCGACGCATTTATCCATGCGCGTATCAGCATCTTTTTTGATGTCGTTAATCACGTTGAAACCCTTGGATTCGGTTTGACCTGGCCAGTTCCGGCATAACCGGAAGCGGGATCGATAATCATCGATAATCCTGACTGGTGCGCGATGCGTTATCATCGCGCTGACAGAATATACCTTATTTTATCTCGCCTCGGGTATTAATGCGTAATCAGGGTGCCTTCTTTTTCACCCATGACTACACGACGCAGTGCGCCAGGCTTATTCATGTTGAACACGCGGATCGGCAGTTTGTGGTCACGCGCCAGGGTAAAGGCCGCGAGATCCATCACTTTCAGCTCCTGATCCAGCACTTCGGCGTAGGTCAGTTGTTCATACAGCGTCGCGTCCGGGGTTTTCACCGGATCGGCAGAATAGACGCCATCAACCTTGGTCGCTTTCAGTACCACGTCGGCTTCAATCTCAATGCCGCGCAGACAGGCAGCAGAGTCAGTGGTGAAGAACGGGTTACCGGTACCGGCGGAGAAAATCACCACGCGGTTATTGCGCAGCAGGCTAATCGCTTCCGCCCAGCTGTAGTTGTCACAGACGCCATTCAGTGGAATCGCCGACATCAGGCGCGCGTTCACATAGGCGCGGTGCAGTGCGTCACGCATTGCCAGACCGTTCATCACGGTTGCCAGCATCCCCATGTGGTCGCCCACTACGCGGTTCATTCCCGCCTGCGCCAGGCCTGCGCCACGGAACAGGTTCCCCCCGCCAATCACAACGCCAACCTGGATGCCCAATTCAACCAGTTCTTTTACCTCTTGTGCCATACGGTCAAGCACACTCGCGTCGATACCAAAACCTTCAGCGCCTTGCAGTGCTTCGCCGCTCAGTTTTAGCAGGATACGTTGATAAACAGGTTTTGCGTTGGTCGCCATGGTCAGTTCTTCCTGGAAGATAGGGTGATAAGGAGAAGTAAAATCTGATCGATCATCCGCTTACCGCAATGAAATTGCTATTGGGATGAAACTGAAAACGTGTCTGTTGCGGTTCACAGACAAAAAAGAACCGCCTTCTGGCGGTTCTTTCAGAGCATTAAGACTGTTTGGACATGGCTGCAACTTCTGCAGCAAAGTCAGACTCAACTTTCTCGATGCCTTCACCCACTTCGAAGCGGATGAAATTGATGACGTCAGCGCCCTGCTCTTTCAGCGCCTGGCCAACGGTTTTGCTTGGGTCGATAACGAAAGCCTGACCGGTCAGAGAGACTTCACCGGTGAATTTCTTCATACGGCCTTCAACCATCTTCTCGGCAATTTCTTTCGGCTTGCCAGACTGCATCGCGATGTCCAGCTGAACCTGGTACTCTTTCTCTACCACGTCTGCAGACACGTCTTCTGGCTTAACGAATTCAGGCTTGCTCGCCGCAACGTGCATCGCGATCTGTTTGATCAGATCTTCGCTTGCGCCGGTGGTTGAAACCAGAACGCCGATACGTGCGCCGTGCAGGTAGCTGCCCAGCTCTGCGCCTTCCAGGATAGCAACGCGACGGATGTTGATGTTCTCACCGATTTTAGCAACCAGCGCAACGCGCTCTTCTTCGAACTGCGCTTTCAGTACTTCAACGTCAGTGATGCGATCCGCTGCAGCTGCATCCAGAACTTTGTCTGCGAATGCCTGGAAACCACCATCTTTTGCGACGAAGTCAGTCTGGCAGTTCACTTCCAGAATCACACCGTAGTCACCAACGATTTTGGTTTTGATTACGCCATCAGCAGCAACGTTGCCTGCTTTTTTCGCTGCTTTGATTGCGCCAGACTTACGCATGTTCTCAATCGCCAGCTCAATGTCGCCGTTCGCTTCAGTCAGCGCTTTTTTGCAGTCCATCATGCCCGCGCCAGTACGTTCGCGCAGTTCTTTTACCAATGCAGCGGTAATGTCAGCCATTCCAGAATCCTCGGTTCGTGCCTGTGTACGTTTGCACCAGCAGACACTTATTTGCGGAAAATTTACTCTGTCCCGCCGTCCGGTTGGGGGCGTGACAGACTTAGATAAAATAAAGGGGCCAGTATAGGCCCCTTACAGATCACATCTGAATGCTAAGGGCTCTTATGCAGAGCAAACCTTATTAAGCGTTTTCTAAAGACGCTTCTTCAGCTTGCTCAGCCAGGTCCTGAGAGCGGCCTTCGCGAACGGTGGTCGCAACGGCAGTCAGGTACAGGTTTACAGCACGGATCGCATCGTCGTTACCTGGGATAACGAAATCAACGCCATCTGGATCTGAGTTGGTATCAACGATAGCAAATACCGGGATACCCAGGTTGTTTGCTTCTTTGATTGCGATGTGTTCGTGGTCAGCATCGACAACAAACAGTGCGTCTGGCAGACCGCCCATATCTTTGATACCGCCCAGGCTGTTTTCCAGCTTGGCCAGCTCACGCGCACGCATCAGCGCTTCTTTTTTGGTCAGTTTGTCGAAAGTACCATCCTGAGACTGAGTCTCCAGATCTTTCAGACGCTTGATTGACTGACGCACGGTTTTCCAGTTAGTCAGCATGCCACCCAACCAGCGGTGGTTTACGAAGAACTGGTCGCAGCTCAGTGCAGACTCTTTTACCGCTTCAGCAGCAGCGCGCTTAGTACCTACGATCAGGATCTTACCTTTACGGGAAGCGATCTTGTTCAGTTCAGCCAGAGCTTCGTTGAACATAGGGACAGTTTTTTCCAGGTTGATGATGTGAACCTTGTTACGGGCACCAAAGATGAATGGCTTCATTTTTGGGTTCCAGTAACGGGTCTGGTGACCGAAGTGAACACCAGCCTGGAGCATGTCGCGCATGGAAACAGTTGCCATGATAACCTCTAAAGTTTGATTGGGGTTGGGCCTCCATGTATCCCATACGACCGACCTTTTTCAAGGCACCCCGGCGTATGTGTCGATACATGTGTGTTTTATTACACATAATGAGAGTTATGCGTTTCCTGCTGACCGAAACGGCCATACAGAGAATCGTCGGCGCGCTTTATACCACAATCAGCCCAGTGACGCCAATAAATGATCGCTGACCGCGGCCAGCGTGTTCTCTATTTGGCAGCCCATTTGCTGACTGCTAACATGACAGCACAGAGTTCATTATTGTCGAAAATTTCGACAAATGCGGATTAATTTAATGGCAATTTCAATTAAAACCCCTGAAGAAATCGAAAAAATGCGCGTCGCTGGCCGTCTGGCTGCCGAGGTGCTGGAGATGATCGAGCCACACGTTCAGCCGGGCGTGACTACCGGTGAATTGGATCGCATCTGCCATGACTACATCACGCAGCATCAGCAGGCGATTTCTGCCTGTCTGGGCTATCACGGCTTTCCGAAATCGGTCTGCATTTCGGTCAATGAAGTCGTTTGTCACGGTATTCCCAGCGATGACCGCCAGCTAAAAGACGGCGACATCATCAATATTGATGTCACCGTAATTAAAGATAGCTATCACGGCGATACCTCTAAGATGTTTATCGTCGGCAAGCCGACCATCCAGGGCGAACGTCTGTGCCGCGTCACTCAGGAGAGCCTCTATCTCTCATTGCGTCTGATCAAGCCCGGTATCCGCCTGCGTGAGCTGGGCCGGGCGATTCAGAAATATGTCGAAGCGAATGACTTCTCGGTGGTACGTGAGTATTGCGGCCACGGCATCGGCAAGGGCTTCCATGAAGAGCCACAGGTGCTGCATTATGATGCCGACGATGGCGGCGTGGTGCTGCAGGCGGGCATGACATTTACCGTGGAACCGATGGTGAATGCGGGCGATTACCGCATCCGCACCATGAAAGATGGCTGGACGGTAAAAACCAAAGATCGCAGCTTGTCCGCGCAGTATGAGCATACTATTGTGGTGACGGAAAACGGCTGTGAGATCTTAACCCTGCGCAAAGATGACACCCTGCCTGCGGTGCTGGTTGCTGAAGGGTAATTCCCCCACTACAGAATCAAGCCGGCGCTAAGCCGGTTTTTTTTTGGCTGAAGAAGAGAAGAGCTGCATGAGCGTGAGCCTGTCGGAAGAGGTACAAAACGGTCTGATCGATTCCCCGGCCGAATGGGATGACGATCAGCTCACCCGCGACATTCTGAAACAGCGGCTGGAGCAGTTTCAGCACCATCTGTCTGCCGCTTTCGACGCCGGTGAAGCCGTCGAGCCGCTGATTGATGCCCGCACGCTGTTTATCGATCGCCTGCTGCGTCGTCTGTGGCGCTTTTTCGGCTTTGATCAGATGAGCGCCATCGCGCTGGTGGCCGTTGGCGGCTATGGCCGTGCCGAGCTGCATCCGCTCTCAGACATAGACGTGCTGATCCTCAGCCGTCAGCCGCTGGATGAACAGGCTGCACAGCGCACCAGCGAACTGCTGACCCTGATGTGGGACCTGAAGCTGGAGGTTGGCCACAGCGTGCGCACGCTGGAGGAGTGTCTGCTGGAGGGCTTATCGGATCTGACGGTAGCCACCAATCTGATTGAATCGCGGATGCTGACCGGTGACGTGGCGCTGTTCCTTGAACTGCAAAAAAACGTCTTCAGCGACGGCTTCTGGCCTTCATCGTGCTTTTTCGCCGCCAAAATTGAAGAGCAGCAGGAGCGTCATAAGCGCTATCACGGTACCAGCTACAACCTTGAGCCAGACATCAAAAGCAGCCCCGGCGGCCTGCGCGATATTCATACCCTGCAATGGGTGGCGCGCCGCCACTTTGGCGCCACCACTCTGGATGAGATGGTCGGCTTCGGTTTCCTCACTGAAGTGGAGCGCAGCGAGCTGAATGAGTGTCAGGAATTTCTCTGGCGGATCCGTTTCGCATTGCATCTTTCGCTGCCCCGCTACGACAACCGTCTGCTGTTTGATCGCCAGCTCAGCGTGGCGCAACGTCTTAATTATCAGGGCGAAGGCAACGAGCCGGTCGAGCGGATGATGAAAGACTTTTACCGGGTGACGCGCCGGATTGGCGAGCTGAACCAGATGCTGCTGCAGCTGTTCGATGAAGCGATTCTGGCGTTGTCCACCAGCGAAAAACCCTGCCCGATCGACGATGACTTTCAGCTACGCGGCGACCTGATTGACCTGCGCGATGAAACGCTGTTTGAGCGTGAGCCGCAGGCAATTCTGCGCATGTTCTACGTCATGGTGCGTAACGACAGCATCAAAGGCATCTACTCCACCACCCTGCGCCATCTGCGTCATGCGCGCCGCCATCTGAAGCAGCCGCTGTGTCAGATTCCGGAAGCGCGCCGCACCTTTATGTCTATTCTGCGTCATCCTGGCGCCGTCAGCCGGGCGCTGGTGCCGATGCACCGTCACAGCGTGCTGTGGGCTTACACCCCGCTGTGGGGCCATATTGTCGGCCAGATGCAGTTTGATCTGTTCCACGCCTACACCGTTGATGAGCACACCATTCGCGTATTGCAGAAGCTGGAAAGCTTCGCCAGCGAAGCCACCCGCTCGCAGCATCCGCTGTGCGTTGAACTCTGGCCGCGCCTGCCGCAGCAGGAGCTGTTGCTGATGGCCGCGCTGCTGCACGATATCGCCAAAGGGCGCGGCGGCGATCACTCGATTCTCGGCGCACAGGACGCACTCGACTTCGCTGAAATGCACGGCCTGAACTCGCGTGAAACGCAGCTGGTTGCCTGGCTGGTGCGCCATCATCTGCTGATGTCGGTCACCGCGCAGCGCCGCGATATTCAGGACCCGACGGTGATCCAGCAGTTCGCCGAGGTGATGCAGAATGAAAATCGCCTGCGCTATCTGGTCTGCCTCACCGTAGCGGATATCTGCGCCACCAACGAAAGCCTGTGGAACAGCTGGAAGCAGAGCCTGTTGCGCGAACTGTTTTTCGCCACCGAGAAACAGCTGCGACGCGGCATGGAGAACAGCCCGGACCTGCGTGAGCGGGTGCGTCACCATCGTCTGCAGGCGCTGGCGCTATTGCGGATGGACAATATTGATGAAGAGCGGCTGCATCAGATCTGGAACCGCTGCCGCGCCGATTATTTCCTGCGGCATACGCCGAATCAGATCGCCTGGCATGCCCGCCATCTGATGGGCCACGATCTGAAAAAACCGCTGGTGCTGGTCAGCCCGCAGGCCACGCGCGGCGGCACTGAAATCTTTATCTGGAGTCCGGATCGGCCGCACCTGTTTGCCGCAGTGGCTGGCGAACTGGATCGCCGTAATCTCAGCGTGCACGATGCGCAAATCTTTACCAGCCGCGACGGCATGGCGATGGATACGTTTATCGTGCTGGAGCCCGACGGCAGCCCGCTGGCACCGGATCGCCATCCGATGATTATTCAGGCGCTGGAGCAGGCGATTACCCAGTCAGACTGGGTGCCGCCGCGAACCCGTCGTCCGTCGGCCAGGCTGAAGCACTTCAGCGTCGATACCGAAGTCAATTTTCTGCCAACCCATACCGATCGCCGCAGCTACCTCGAGCTGGTGGCCCTTGATCAGCCCGGCCTGCTGGCGCGGGTGGGCGAAGTGTTTGCCGATCTCGGCGTCTCGCTGCACGGCGCGCGCATCAGCACCATCGGTGAACGGGTCGAGGATTTGTTTATTCTCGCCAACAGTGAGCGTCAGGCGCTGGATGAAGAAATGCGTAAAGCGTTGCAACAACGGTTGACAGAAGCCCTTAATCCAAACGATAAAGTGTGACCAAAGTCGATTTGTGAACCTTAAACTTTTTACTCGTGTCGGGTGATTATCCGGCACTGCACATGACAGATCAGGAAAAAAATATGCAACAGTTACAGAGCGTTATTGAATCCGCCTTCGAACGTCGTGCTGATATCACCCCAGCCAGCGTTGACAGTGAAACCCGTGATGCCATCAACCAGGTTATCTCTCTGCTGGACAGCGGTGCACTGCGCGTTTCCGAAAAGATCGACGGCGAGTGGGTAACGCATCAGTGGCTGAAGAAAGCGGTACTGCTCTCTTTCCGCATCAACGACAACCAGGTGATGGAAGGTGCTGAAACCCGTTTTTATGACAAAGTGCCGATGAAATTTGCTGGCTGGGATGAAGCGCGTTTCAAAGAGGCCGGTTTCCGTGTGGTTCCGCCAGCGGCTGTGCGTCAGGGTGCCTATATCGCCCGCAACACGGTGCTGATGCCCTCTTACGTTAACATTGGCGCATTCGTGGATGAAGGCACCATGGTGGATACTTGGGCAACCGTTGGCTCCTGTGCGCAGATTGGTAAAAACGTTCACCTCTCCGGCGGCGTAGGCATCGGCGGCGTGCTGGAACCGCTGCAGGCCAACCCGACCATCATCGAAGATAACTGCTTCATTGGCGCACGCTCTGAAATCGTCGAAGGCGTGATTGTTGAAGAAGGCTCAGTGATCTCAATGGGCGTTTACATCGGTCAGAGCACCAAAATCTATGACCGTGAGACCGGCGAAGTGCATTACGGCCGCGTGCCAGCCGGTTCCGTAGTGGTCTCAGGTAACCTGCCGTCTAAAGATGGCAGCTACAGCCTCTACTGTGCGGTGATCGTGAAGAAAGTCGATGCGAAAACGCTCGGCAAAACAGGTATCAACGAACTGCTGCGCACCATCGACTGATTTAAGTGACGGGCTGGAAACCGGCCCGTCATCTTTTCTTTACACTTCCCCGCCAACATCCTGTTTTGCGCCGCGAATTAACTGGTGCGTTTATTTTTTATTCAGGTCATAATCCGCGCCAGTTAAATCCCGTCGCGCAATGTTCATCCTGCTTATTTATGTCTACAGTTGTCAGACGTCATGAACAAGACTGCGCGCTTCTCACCTTTTGATGGAAACAACGCTATGTATGACAATCTGAAAAGCTTAGGTATCAGTAATCCGGATGATATTGATCGTTACAGCCTGCGTCAGGAAGCCAATAACGATATTCTGAAGATCTACTTCCGCAAAGATAAAGGCGAGTTTTTCGCGAAAAGCGTGAAATTCAAATACCCGCGTCAGCGTAAAACAGTGGTGGCCGATCACGCTACCCAGGGCTACAAAGAAGTACAGGAAATCAGCCCGAATCTGCGTTACGTGATTGACGAGCTGGACCAGATTTGCCAGCGCGACCAGGTTGAAGTGGATCTGAAACGTAAAATTCTTGATGACCTGCGCCATCTGGAAAGCGTAGTGTCACACAAAATTACCGAAATCGAATCTGACCTCGAAAAACTGACCCGCAACGGTCGTTAATCGGCTGTCAGTGACGAAAAAGGCCAGCTCTGCTGGCCTTTTTTATGTCGGCATTACCGCCCCGCTCATCCCTGCTCATCCAGCTGCAGCGCCACATAGAGCAGCAGCCGATCGTCAAAGTGCCCGAGATTCAGCCCGGTTAACTCCGAAATCCGGTTCAGCCGATACTCCAGCGTATTACGGTGAATAAACAGCGCACGCGCAGTCGCGCTCGGCTGCACATTATGGGTGAACCAGGCGATCAGCGTTCGCCGCAGCAAACCGTTGTTATCCATACTCTTGAGTTTCGCCAGTGGCCGCGCCAGTTCATTGGCCTGCCAGCCGCCACGCAGACTGTCGAGCAGTACCGGCAGCACCAGATCCTGATAAAAATAGCTGCGCACCTCGGGCATACGCTGTTTGCCAACCATCATGGTGGTGCGGGCGGTACGATAGGAACGCGCAATACTGCCGGGGCCGGTGGAAAAGTTTCCCAGCGCAATCCGCATCCGCAGATGGCCGCTCTCTTTCATTCGCTGTAATAACTGCTCGACCCGCCGACGATGATCCTCCTGATCGTAACGGCCGTGCCCATTCAGCGCCGGCTTCAGCACCACCATTTCGGTCAGCGAAACAATGGCGATCAGGTTGTCGCGCTCCGGCGTGATCAGCAACGTTTGCAGCTGCTGCAACTCTGACATTGCGCTATCGACGCCCAGCTGGCCGCTATCGACCTCAACCACGGCCACCACGCGCGGCTGATTAAGATCGATGCCGAGCCGCTGCGCCCATTCGGTCAGCTGCGGCGACAGGGTATCGCTGCGAATCAGATTCAGCACCAGCTCTTCGCGCAGACGGCTGTCCTGCGCCAGCATATGCAGCAGTCGCGCCTGCTCCAGCATCATCTCCGCCGTCATACAGACCAGCTCACCATAATGCCGCAGCGCCAGCGGCTCACCGGTCAGGCCGATGACCCCGACAATATCGCCGTCTATCCGCAGCGGCAGATTAATGCCGGGCCGCACCCCGTGCAGATGTTTCGCCACCGCTTCATCAATGTCCACTACCCGCCCCTGAGAGAGCACCAGCAGCGCGCCTTCGTGCAATTCCCCAATGCGCTCGCGATCGCCGCTGCCAATAATCCGGCCGCGCGCATCCATCACGTTGACATTGCTGTCAATAATTTTCATGGTGCGCGCCACGATATCCTGCGCCAGCCGGGCATCAAGATGATAGGTAGCCATCCATTACTCCTGAAAAAGAGGGGGAGAGATAGAATACGCATGCAAGGCGGCCAGAACATTGTGCAACTGCACAGAGCCAGGTGGGCATTTAGTGAATTTGCGGTCAGCATCACACTCTGACCGGCACGAATTGAGGCAATAAAAAAGGCGGACCGAAGTCCGCCTGATAGCAATGCCTTGCCGCTTACTGCATCAGCAGGTAGATGCTGCTGTCGCCGCGCTTGACGTTCAGCGCCAGCACCGACGGTTTGGAATCAAGGATTTTACGCAGTTCGCCCAGGTTGGTCACCGGCTGCTGGTTCACGCCCTGAATCACGTCGCCTTTTTTCAGGCCGATACGAGCGGCAGCGCTGCCCGCTTTGACGTTATCCACGCGAACCCCTTTATCGCCAGCGTCGCTATTGCTGAGATCGGCCCCTTCAATGCCGGTGTAGATGGTGGCCGACTGGACTTTCGCCTGGCTGCTCTGCTGCAGCTGAACCGACACATCCAGCGGTTTGCCATCACGCAGCAGACCCAGTTTCAGGGTGGTGCCAATCGGCAATGAACCGACTTCAGCACGCAGCGCAGCAAAGCTGGTCAGCGGTTTGCCGTTCATCGACACCACCACATCGCCCGCTTTGATACCGGCTTTCGCCGCCGCCGAACCTGGCAGTACCTGGCTGACAAAGGCTCCGCGCTGTGCATCGACCTTCATCGCTTTCGCCAGCTCAGAGTTAAGCTCGGTGCCCATCACACCCAGTTCACCGCGTTTAACCTGACCAAACTCCACCATCTGCGCCGTCAGGTTTTTCACCATGTTGCTCGGGATAGCAAAGCCGATACCGATGTTGCCGCCATCCGGTGCCAGAATCGCGGTGTTGATGCCGATCAGTTCACCGTTAAGGTTAACCAGCGCGCCACCGGAGTTACCGCGGTTAATCGCCGCGTCCGTCTGGATAAAGTTCTCGTAGTTTTCCACATTCAGGCCGCTACGACCCAGCGCGGAGACGATACCTGAAGTGACTGTTTCACCCAGGCCATACGGGTTACCGATCGCCACGGTGTAGTCACCGACCCGCAGATTGTCAGAGTCGGCCAGTTTCACCGCCGTGAGGTTTTTAGCGTCCTGCAGCTGGATCAACGCAATGTCGGAGCTGGGATCTTTACCGATCACTTTGGCGTCATAGCGGCGGCCATCGCTCAGCTGGACCTGAATTTTAGTGGCGTTATTCACTACGTGGTTGTTGGTCACCACATAGCCTTTTTCAGCATTGATCACCACGCCCGATCCCAGCGCACGGAATTTTTCCTGCTGGGTATTTGGTGCCGGCGCGCCGCCAGCAGAGCCGTCGCCGCTCTGGCACATCGGTGAACTCTGGAACGGCGAGCATCCTGACAGAAAGGCGAGTTATCACCAAAGAATTGCTGGAACTGCTGCGGCATACGCGGCGTTTTCACCGTGGTGGTGCCTTCAACGCTGATACTGACCACTGACGGCATCACCTTCTCCAGCATCGGTGCCAGGCTCGGCAGTTGCTGACTATCAGAAGAGGCGGTTTGCGCAGCGGAAACCGTGACGGGCGCCAGGGCCATACTCAGGCTCAGGGCCAGCGCACTTAACATTAAACTCTTTTTTTTCATTTTTGGTTTCTCTTGAGGATAACTGTTCAGACCATTGCTGTGGTCGGTGTTGAGATAAATGTTTTAGCGCGAAGTTCCTTTTAAAGTTTCAAGCAAAGGTAAAAATTTATTCGCGCTCTTTACAATTGGTGATTATTCGACAGCCATCAGCCGCCGGTACTCATCCCAGGCATAGAGATCGGTCATTCCGCTAATATAATCCTGAATCAGACGAAAACGATAATATCGCTCCCACAGCAGGCGCTCATATTTATGTTCCACCACCAGGGTGCGCATTTTATGCAGATAAGCTTTACGATGCTTGCCGGAAAGTTTATGAAAAAGCCGGGTCTCAATCGGATGGTGCCGCAGAAAGTCTTCATTTATCAGCGTGGTAAACGATTCATAATTGAGCAGCATCAGCGGCTGATAAATTTCCAGTAATCCCTTAATAACCCGATATCCCTGTAATTCCAGCTGCTCGACTTCGGAATGATTAAATACCTGCTGGCGCGCCACCGTTTTGAACAACTGCAACAAACGGCCCTCTTCGCCATCATCTTCCAGCAAGGCATGATTGAAATTACCGTCAAATATGGCGGGCAGATTATCAACAAAACGCTTCACTGCATAGGTCACCAGCACGCTCTGAACATTTACGCGTAATGACATAAAGAATTGATCGCTACGGCTGCGGCGCTTTTTACTGCAGGCCTCACGCCAGGCTTCGCCGATGGTACGGCTGAAAGCGTCATTATTTTTCACCGGCCCCCAGGCTTTATTGAGAAACTCATACAAACTCTCAACATTAAATATATCTTTTTCTACAGCGTCGTCCAAATCGGCAATGCAATAGGAGATATCATCGGCGGCTTCCATTATATAGGTCAGCGGAAAGCGATGGTGCTCTGCCATATTGGTCGCGGCGCGCAGGTCGCTAATATAGTCCTGCTCGGAGAGATAAAAGCCCGGCTTTTTCATTAACACGCTGAATTCGGCGGGCTTCTCGCCCTGCCACCAGGCGGGCGCGGTATATTTAAGAATGCAGGCAACCTGCGAGTAGCTGAGGTTAAGTTGCAGCAGCGTATGAACCATACGAATCGCCTGCGCATTGCCTTCAAAGTGGCACAAATCCTGTCGAATCATCGCGTTTAGCTGATCGAAGGCGCGGCGTTGCGTCTCGCCTTCTACCCCCGCCACCAGCGGATCAACCAGTTCAGCCGGCAGATTATCTTCAAACCAGTCGTTGATCGCCGCCTCACCAAAATGCCCGAACGGGGGATTCCCCACGTCGTGCATCAGACAGGCCATCTCAATAAGGCTCTCAAACGCGCCTTCCAGCTCGTCCAGTCCATATTGCGCCAGTCCGCCCTGCATTTTCAGGGTCTGCAGGATCTCCTTGGTGATATAGCGTCCGGTCTGCTGCACCTCCAGCGAATGCGTCAGCCTTGAACGCACCGCGGCATTGCGCTCCAGCGGAAACACCTGGGTTTTTTGCTGCAAACGGCGAATCGCTGCGGAGTTAATAATCCGTCCACGATCGCTCTCGAAGTGGCGGGTAATGTAATATTCCCCCTCCGGATCTTTTCGACTGGTATAAGGGCGCGAGAAGCTGATCTTCTTCCTGAAATTGATCGCTGACATTCATTACCCCTTATTTTTTGGTGAATTAATCCCCTGTTAGCCATGGTAGACTATGCCTTAAATTATGACTTTTTACATTAGCGGGACTCACTATGAAAGCAGGCATTATTGGTGCGATGGAGCAGGAAGTTACCCTGCTGCGCGACAAAATCGAAAACCGTCAAACTTTATCGCTGGCTGGCTGTGAAATTTATACCGGCACCCTGAATGGCGTTGAAGTTGCGCTGTTGAAATCGGGCATTGGCAAAACCTCCGCCGCGCTGGGTACCACCCTGCTGCTGCAACTGTGTAAGCCAGACGTGGTGATCAACACCGGTTCGGCTGGCGGCTTAGCGGCTTCGCTGAGCGTGGGCGATATCGTGGTATCAGAAGAAGTGCGCTATCACGATGCCGACGTCACGGCTTTTGGCTATGAGCCGGGTCAGATGGCAGGCTGCCCGGCAGCCTTTGTTGCCGACAGGGGTTTGATTGCAGCAGCCGAAGCCTGCATTAAGCAGCTCGATCTGAATGCGGTGCGTGGTCTGGTGGTGAGCGGAGACGCCTTTATCAACGGCGCCGAGCCGCTGGCGCGCATTCGTCAGCAGTTTCCACAGGCTATTGCCGTGGAAATGGAGGCCGCAGCTATCGGTCACGTCTGCCACCAGTTCCAGGTGCCTTTTGTGGTGGTTCGTGCCATTTCTGACGTCGCTGATCAGGCCTCGCATCTGAGCTTTGATGAGTTCCTCAGCGTCGCGGCTAAGCAGTCGTCGCTGATGGTGGAGAACCTGCTGGCGCGTCTGGCGCGTGGCTAAAACTCTGCTGTTCTGCTGGCTGCTGCTGATCAGCGGCAGCCTGCTGGCTTCCCCTCCGCGCGTTATCACCCTCGCGCCCCATCTGACTGAACTCGCCTTCGCCGCCGGCATTACGCCGATTGCGGTCAGCGCCTGGTCCGACTATCCGCCGCAGGCGAAACCGATTGAGCAGGTAGCCAACTGGCAGGGGATTAACCTCGAGCGTATTCTGCAACTGAAGCCGGATCTGGTATTAGCCTGGCGTGGCGGCAATCCGCAGCGACAGATCGACCAGCTGCAGCAGCTCGGGTTGAAAATCGAATGGATCGATCCGGTCACGCTGGATCAGATGATTGCCACACTGGAAAAACTGGCGCCGTGGAGTCCGCATCCTGAACAGGCAGTTAAGGCCGCGCAGCAGTTGCGTCAGCAGCAGGCCGCCCTGCGCCAGCGCTACGCTCACCTGCCGGTGGTGCCGCTGTTTTTACAGTTTGGTCAGCAGCCGCTGTTTACCGCCGCAAAATCGACCTTACAGAATGAGATCATTGAACTGTGTGGCGGCAGGAATATCTTTGCCGACAGCCGGGTCAGCTGGCCGCAGGTCAGCCGTGAACAGGTACTGATGCGGCATCCGCAGGCGATTGTGATCGGCGGCAGTGACCACCAGGCTGACAACGTCCGGACCTACTGGCAACCGCAGCTCAGCGTGCCGGTGATTGCGATTAATGATGACTGGCTCAGCCGTCCCGGCCCGCGCCTGTTACTGGCGGCAAAACAGCTGTGCGCTGCGCTGCATCCCGCACAAAAATCCAACTAATCGATTAAAGAAACAGCCTTTTTTGCCGTTAATCAAGATATGAGACGCGCGCGCCACGTATGCTCGCCGTCCTTTTTAGCGCTTAGCGCTTTTTGAACAACACCAGGAACTTTACATGACCAGAGCACTGCTACTGGCGATGGGGCTGCTGATCCCGGCGTACACGCTGGCGGGATCGGTCACCGGCTCTATTGGCGTCAGGCTTGTCATCTTTTCACGCTGTGAAATTCACAGTCCTGATGCGCAGGCTGTGCCGCAGATCGATTGCGGCAGACAGGCAAGCGCGCAACCGCGGGTGACACGCAGTGTCATTCAATCAGAGGGGAATCAGAGACGGAACCATCAGCTGGTAACGATAGAGTGGTAAACGAGGCCGTCAGGAAGACGGCCTGCGTCATCAGATACTGAAAGAAGAACCACAGCCGCAGGTGGTTTTCGCGTTCGGGTTAGTGACGATAAAACGCGATCCTTCCAGCCCTTCGGTGTAGTCCACCGAGCCGCCCACCAGATACTGCAGGCTCATCGGATCGACCACCAGCGAGACGCCCTGCTTCTCAATGGTCATATCGCCGTCATTCATCTGGTCATCAAAAGTAAAACCGTACTGGAAGCCGCTGCAACCCCCGCCGGTGATATAAACGCGTAATTTCAGCGCCGGGTTCTCTTCGTCGGCAATCAGGTTCTTCACCTTGGTGGCTGCTGCGTCGGTAAACTGCAACGGCAGTGCTGCTACATCATCACTCATGTTTTACTCCGCTAAACGTCCAGGTCAGAAAACGACCTTAATACCGCTATTATCTGCCAGCACCTCAGCGCAATCAAGCTCTGCCCTTCGCACTCTGTGCCGCTTTCACTAAGGTTAAGTATAGCGGCTGGTGAAACCGGCTTTCGTCTGCTGCGCCTCTTCCGTAGAATGGCGCGATATTTTTATGAACCGCTGGAGCCGAAAATGAGTAAGTCCGAACAACTGTTTGCCGAGGCACAACGCCTGATTCCGGGTGGCGTAAACTCGCCGGTACGCGCATTTACCGGTGTGGGCGGCGTTCCGCTGTTTATCGAACACGCCAACGGTGCCTACCTGTATGACGCCGATGGCAAAGCCTACATTGATTATGTCGGATCATGGGGCCCGATGGTGCTGGGGCACAATAACGCCGGGATTCGCAACGCGGTGATTGAGGCCGCTGAGCGCGGTCTGAGCTTTGGCGCACCAACGGAGATGGAAGTCACCATGGCGCAACTGGTGTGCGAACTGGTGCCGAGCATGGAGATGGTGCGCATGGTCAACTCCGGTACCGAAGCCACCATGAGCGCCATTCGTCTGGCGCGTGGCTTTACCGGCCGCGATAAAATTATCAAATTTGAAGGCTGCTACCACGGTCACGCCGATCATCTGCTGGTCAAAGCGGGTTCGGGCGCATTAACCCTCGGCCAGCCCAATTCGCCAGGCGTCCCGGCCGATTTCGCTAAGCATACCCTGACCTGCACCTACAACGATCTCGATTCGGTCCGCGCCGCCTTTGAACAATACCCGGAGCTATCGCCGCGATCATCGTTGAGCCGGTGGCCGGCAACATGAACTGCATTCCGCCGCAGCCAGACTTCCTGCCGGGCCTGCGGGCGCTGTGTGATGAGTTTGGCGCGCTGTTGATCATTGATGAAGTGATGACCGGCTTCCGCGTGGCGCTGGGCGGTGCGCAGGAGTATTACAACGTCCGTCCTGACCTGACCTGCCTCGGTAAGATCATCGGTGGCGGTATGCCGGTTGGCGCGTTTGGCGGTCGTCGTGAGGTGATGGCGGCGCTGGCTCCGACCGGTCCGGTCTATCAGGCTGGCACGCTGTCGGGCAACCCGATCGCCATGGCAGCCGGTTATGCCTGTCTGACCCAGATAGCGCAGCCCGGCACCCATCAGACGCTGGATGCCCTGACCCGCAAACTGGCGACTGGCCTGCGTGATGCGGCGCAGCAGCAAAATATTCCGCTGGTGGTCAACCACGTTGGCGGGATGTTTGGCCTGTTCTTCACCGATGCTGACAGCGTGACCTGTTACGCCGACGTGACCCGCTGTGATGTTGAGCGTTTCAAAACTTTCTTCCACCTGATGCTGGAAGAAGGCGTCTACTTTGCTCCGTCGGCCTTTGAGGCTGGCTTTATGTCGCTGGCCCACAGCGAGGAAGATATTCAGCGCACCATCGACGCCGCACGTCGTTGCTTCGCGAAGCTGTAAAATGGGTATAAGACCGGCTGAGGCCGGTCTTTTTTAGCCTGAACGTCGCAGCAGCCAGATGAAGTAAGGCGCGCCGAGAAAGGTCGCCATCAGCCCGGCCGGAATCTGATCCGGAAACGCCAGCATCCGCCCGCACCAGTCCGCCAGCACCATCAGTCCCGCCCCAAGCAAGCCTGACAGCAGCAACTGCGGTAATGCCCGACGGAAGCCCAGCATCCGTGCCATATGTGGTGCCATCAATCCGACAAAACTCAGCGGGCCGATGGTCAGCGTGGCGCTGGCCGTCAGCGCGGCTGCCAACAGCAGCAGGCTGAGGCGGGCCGGGGTTAACGCCATGCCAGCTGAGCGTGCCGTGGCACTGCCGAGCGGCAGCAGCGTCAGCCAGCGGCTGGCCAGCGGAGCCAGCGCCACCAGCAGCAGCGCGCAGCCAGCGCTCTGTATCGCCTGGCTGGCACTGATATTGTAGGTTGAGCCGGAGATCCAGCTCAGCAGGCCGCCCATGCGCGGATCGCCACTGGCCAGCAGCAGCATCAGCAGCGTGACAAACGCGCTGTTCAGCGCCATCCCCGCCAGCAGCATCCGCTCCGGTGAAAAACCGCCACGGCTGGCCACCAGCATAATCACCATCAGGGTCAGCGCCGCGCCGATTGCGCCGGCTGGCAGCAGCCACATCAGCGCATCGCCGGGCACCAGGAACATCATCACCACCACACCACAGGCGGCACCGGAACTGATGCCAAGCACTTCCGGGCTGGCCATCGGATTGCCGGTCAGCCGCTGGATCAGGCTGCCCGCTACGCCCAGCATCAGGCCGGTCACCAGCGCGGCCAGTACCCGCGGCGCGCGCCACGGCAGCAGCTGATGGAGCATATCGCCCGCAGACCAGATCCAGCCCTGGGCATTGCGGCCAAACGCCAGGCCGCCCCACGCCAGCAGCGCCAGCGCCAGCAGGCCAGTCAGCACCCAGCGCAGCAGATGCTGGCGCTCGGCCGGAACGTTATCCCCCTGATCCAGCGCCGGTGGCACCGAACCGGTACGCAGCCGCGGCAGCAGCCACAGCAGAATTGGCACCCCCAGCAGCGCGGTGGCGGTACCGGTCGGAATCTCGCGCCAGTGAACGCTTAGCCACTGCACGCACCCATCCGCCAGCCACAGCAGTAGCGCGCCGATCAGCGGTGCCAGCAGCATGCGGCTGAGTAACCGCCGGCCACCCAGCAGCTTCGCCAGCAGCGGCGCAAACAGCCCGATAAAGCCGATAATACCGGCGGCATTAACCAGCTGTGCGCTGAGCAGGATCGCCAGGGTCAGGCCGCCAATTCGCGCCAGCGACAGCGCCAGTCCCAGATTTTTTGCCACGCCATCATCCAGCCCCATCAGCGTCAGCGGACGCAGCAGTGCCAGCGTCAGTAACAGCGCCAGCAGCAGACGCGGCCAGAGTTGCAGCACGTTTTCCCAGCTCATCTGATTCAGCGCACCGGTGCTCCACAGGAACATGTTCTGCAACTGGTCGTGATTGAAGATGGCGAAAATCTGGTTCACCGCGCCGCTGTAGAGACTCAGCACCAGGCCAGCCAGAATCAGGGTGACCGGCGACAGACGTTTGCGCCACGCCACGCCAAACACCAGCACGCCAACCACCACCGCCCCGATCAGGGCAGCAAACTGCTGGGTCACCGCGCCGCCGGGCAACTGCCACAAGGTCGCCACGGTGATGCCGAGCTGTGCGCCAGAGGAGACGCCCAGCGTGGTCGGTTCGGCCAGCGGATTACGCAGCACCTGCTGAAACAGCAAGCCGGCTAATCCCAGCCCGGCACCCACCTGCAGTGCCAGCACCAGCCTTGGCAGCAGGCTGTAGTGAAATACCATCTGCGATACGTTATCGGTGGCAGGCGACCACAGCGCCTGTGACCACTGCGCCAGCGGTAACGCCTGCTGCAGGTTAACCAGCGTCAGGCCAAGCGCCAGCAGAAACAGCAGGCTGAGCAGCGCCGCAGGGAACAGAGCATGGCGCATCAGTGCGTCTCCAGCGCGCGTTCCAGCACGCGAACAAAGTGCAGTGCCGACAGCGTCGCACCGTAATACCAGACCGCCGGTACGCGCTGAAAGCGTCCGGCACGCACAAACGGCAGCGACTGCCACAGCGGGCTGCGCATCAGCTGCTGCATATCTGCCTCGTTATCATGATCAAAGCAGATGACATCCACATCGCCCAGCGGGGCCAGTTGTTCGATCCCAACCACCGCACTGCCCCAGAAGTTAGTTTCGCCCTGCCAGCCATTCTTCAGGCCCAGCAGGGTCATGATTTCAAGAAACAGGCTGTTTTTACCGAAGGTGATAGCATGACGGCTGTCGAGCAGCGACATCAGCAGCAGCGTCCGCCCGGCGTAAGGTGCCAGACGCTGACGCGCTGCGGCCAGCTCGCTGTCGACCGCGCGCAGGTGCTGCTCTGCCCTGCGGCTCAGCCCCAGCTGCGCAGCCAGCTGACGTAACGAGGCGCGCGCGGTGCTGAACGGTTTACCATCACCGCTGTTGAGGTCGAACCCCATAATCGGCGCGATGCGCATCAGTTTCTCTTTTGAAGGGCCGTAGCCATTGGAGCAGAGGATCAGCGAAGGCTGCATCTGCGCCATCAGCTCAAGGTTCGGTTCGGTGCGCAGGCCGACGTCAACCACACCGGCGGGCAGTGACGGCTCACCGACCCAGATGTTGTAATTGTGGAGATCCGCGACCCCATAGGGCGTAACGCCAAGCGCCAGCAGCAGTTCGGTGGGTAACCACTCCAGGGCAATAATGCGCGACAGGTCGGGCGTGGCGGCCTGCAGCGGCAGGCTGCGGAGCAACGGGGCAGCCGCCAGTGCCAGCATCAGCCGACGGCGTAACAGATCGGGCATGAAGCCATCCTTAGTAGACAAAACTGACCGGGGCACCGCCCTGCGGGTGCGGTAAAATGCCCATCGGGATGCCATATATCGTCCCGAGCACCTCAGCCTGCATCATCGTCTCTGGCCCGCCTTCGGCGATCAGTGCACCCTGACGCAGCGCCACCAGATGATCGCAGTAGCGCGCCGCCATGTTGATATCGTGCAGCACCGCGATGACGGTCAGCCCACGCTCACGGCTTAGCGTCTGAATCAGCGCCAGCACCTCAACCTGATGGGCGATATCCAGCGCGGAAGTCGGCTCATCCAGCAACAGACAGCGGCTATTCTGCGCCACCATCATCGCCAGCCAGGCGCGCTGACGCTCGCCGCCCGACAGGCTGTCGACCAGACGCCCGGCAAACGCCTTCAGTCCGACCCGTGCGATGGCGTCATCCACCCGATCGCGATCTTCCTGACCAAAGCGCCCCAGCGCACCGTGCCACGGGTAACGACCAATCGCCACCAGCTCGCGAACCGTCATCCCTTCCGCGGCGGGCAACTGTTGCGGCAGATAGGCGACCTGACGGGCAAAGGCCTTGCTGTTCCAGCGATCAACCGGCTGCTGGTTGAGCAGCACCTGTCCGGCGCTGGCGCGATGATGCCGACCCAGCATTTTCAGCAGCGTCGATTTGCCTGAGCCGTTATGGCCGATCAGCGCGGTGACCTTGCCTGGCGGAAAGGTCAGCGACAGCGGTTGAAGGAGGGTACGGCCCGGCACCTGGAAGCTGGCGTTATCCAGGGCAAAGGTCACGTCTTCTGCGTGCGGATACGACATGGTAATCCCTGTGAACGGGCGCCGCAGCGCCCGGCTAAATCAAAATCTGAAGGTGGCGGTGCCGACAATCTGGCGTTCCGCGCCCCAGTAACAGGCGTAGTCACGATAGCAGCTGGCAACATACTCGCGGTCAAACAGGTTGTTGACGTTGACGCCGACTGACGAACCGGGCAAACCGAAGCGAGCGAGATCATATTTCAGCGCGGCGTCGACCGTGGTGTAACCGGCAACCTTAAAGTTCTGGTTCGAGAGTCCAGCAGCGCTATTAGCTGGGGTCTCAGCATACAGCCCCTGGCTTTCCCCCACGTAACGAACTCCGGCGCCGATTGTCACCCCTGACAGGGCGGTTTCGTGGAAGGTGTAATCACTCCACAAGGAGGCCATATGCTTCGGTACCTGTACCGGCGTTTTGCCTTTCAGCAACGTGTCTTCGGTATATTCCGCATCAGTGTAGGTGTATGACGCGGTCAGGTTGACGTTAGCGTTGAGCGCCGCTTTGGCTTCCAGTTCGACACCGCGCGACCGGATTTCACCACCCTGTACGCTAAAGAGAACGTTGTCAGGATCGGCGGTCAGGTTTTTGGTTTTGGTCAGCTGATAAACCGCGGCGGTGAGCACGACCGGACGATCTTTCGGTACGTATTTCACGCCAGCTTCATACTGCTTAGCCCGCGACGGGTCAAAGGCTTCGCCGTTTAACGTTGAACCGGCATTAGGAATAAAGGCTTCGCTGTAGCTGAAGTAAGGCGCGATGCCGTTATCAAACACATAATTCAGGCCGCCGCGCCAGGTGAAGGCCTGATCGTTTTGCCGATCGACACTCTTCGTCACCCGATCGTAGACGGAGTTCATGGCGTAATCATAGCGGCCGCCAAGGGTCAGTACCCAGCGATCCCACTCCATCTGATCCTGCAGATATAAACCGGTCTGACGCTGCTTATCCAGATGTTGATAAGGCTGGTCATAGGGGGTCACGCTGTCGTTGCCATATTGCGGATTGACCGCATTCAGACTGGAAGCCATACCAAACTGGGCATCAATATCGTTACGGGTCCGCTGGAAGTCCACCCCCAGCAACAGCGTATGATCGAGCTGGCCGGTGGCGAATTTCGCCTGCGCCTGGGTATCGACCGCAAACTGATTGAGCTTCTCTTCAGAGACCGCCGAACCGCGCGTGATTTGCTGGGTTTCCGGCAGGAAACCGTTGCCATAAATACTGCGGTAATCGGTACGCAGGTCGGCATAGCGCAGGTTCTGGCGCACCGTCCAGGTATCGTTAAAGCTGTGCTCGGCGTTATAGCCGACCATTTTGGTGTTACGCGAAATCTTATTGCTCTGTTCGCCTTCATCAAAATTGGTCGGCAGCTTGTACTCGCTGCCGTCGGCACGGGTAATCGGCACTACCGTGCCCTGACGCGGCAGCCAGCCGTAATAGCCGGTTTCAGGCTCGTTCTGGAAATAGGTCAGCAGATCAACGCGGGTGCGATCATCCGGACGCCAGCTGAATGCCGGGGCGAGGGTGTAACGCTTCTCTTTGTTCATCGCCTGCTGCGCATCCTGACTGCGCGCCTGGCCGGTCAGACGGTAGCTGTAGACGCCGTCATCATCCAGCGCGCCACCAAAGTCAAAGCCGGTCGAGAACAGGTTATCGTTACCCATCTGAAACTGAACTTCACGCAGCGTTTCCTGCACCGGCCGCTTGCTGACCAGCGCGACGACCCCGCCAGGGTTGCTCTTGCCGTATAGCACCGAGACCGGCCCGCGCAGCAGCTCCGCGCGCTCCAGGAAGTAAGGATCGATAGCGAACTCAGAGTAGTTATCGCCCTGCAGTTTCAGGCCATCCAGATACTGGTTGGTATTGGTTTCGCTAAAGCCGCGAATCGACAGCGCATCAATCACGTCAGAGCTGCCGCGGTTCCCGGTCAGCACGCCAGGCGTATAGTTAAACGCCCCTTTGACGCTGGTGACGTTACGCATCTCCATCTCTTCACGCGTCACTACGGAAACCGACTGCGGATTTTTTTCAATCGGCGTATCGGTTTTGGTGCCGGTGGCACTCTGTTTCGCCGCAATGGTCGGCGCAGGTCCCCATGCGCTTTCGCCCGCCACGCCAGCGCCGCCGTCTGCTGACACCACCAGGGTCTCTTCCGCGAACAGGTTGCTGCTCAGGCTGGTCAGCGCCAGCGCAATCATTATTGCCAAAGGCTGGCGGTAAAAGTGTTTCTTAGTACAACAAACTGAAGTCGTTCGCGCATTCATAAAGGTGTCTCTTAGCTATGAAGGATGTGCAGGCGAATCGAAACGATAATGATTATTATAACGGTCGAATAATATGCGAAACGATGTCGCGACTGCAAGGATAAATCCCAGGCGTGACGCCGTTTGCAGCGCGATTAACCGGTATTGATCAGGCACAAAAAAAGGGCGCCGAAGCGCCCTTTTTAACCAGTCTGTAAAATTATTTACCAAACATATCTTTTATCCATCCCGCTACGCCGTCGCTCTCTTTCTGCTCCTGCGGTTGCTGGGAAGGTTGCTGCTGCTGTTGCTGCTGTTGCTGTTGATCAAACAGCTGTTGCTGCTGCTGAACCTGTTGTTGCTGTTGCTGACACAGCGCATTCGGGTCCAGCGCCCACACTGGCAGCGAACGCCAGGTGCTGCTGCCGGTGCCGCAGACAAAGTTACCGGCCGAGTCGATATTCATCAGCGACACATCTTCCGGTGGCGTCAGCTGCAACGGCATAGGCGCCTGGTTGTCGAGGTAACGACGATAGAGCTGCATCGCCCCGCTGGCGCCGTACAGTTTGGTCGGCTGGTTGTTATCCCGTCCAACCCAGGTGATCGCCACTTCTTTGCCATCGATACCGGCAAACCAGCTGTCGACCAGATCGTTGGTGGTACCGGTTTTCCCCGCCAGATGTGCATTCGGGAATCGCGCGCCCAGCGCACGTGCGGTACCGTGATCGGCCACCTGCTGCATGGTGTAGAGCGTCAGGTAAGCGGCCTGAGCCGGCTCAACGCGCTGCGCCTGCGGATAGCTCTGATACAGCACGCTGCCATCTTCAGCAATCACCGAGCGCACCGCCGACAGCGAGGCGCGGTTGCCACCGCTGGCGATCGACTGGAACGCCTGCGCCACTTCAACCGGCGTCAGGTTTAACGCCCCCAGCAGCATCGCTGGCACCGGGTGCAGCTGCTCTTTCGGCACGCCCAGCTTGTTCCAGGTATCGACAACCGCATCCAGACCCAGCGTCATCCCCAGGTTAACCGTAGGCACGTTCATCGAGTTGGTCAGCGCATCCACCAGCATCACTTTCCCGCTGAAGCGACGATCGTCGTTCATCGGTTTCCAGACGCTGCCATTCGGCTGTTTCAGCGCGATGGGCTCATCGGCAATCCAGCTGTTAAGACGATAGCTGTTCGGCTGGCTCAGCGCGGTCAGATAGGTGGCCGGTTTTGCCAGCGAACCGATAGAACGACGCGCCTGCAGCGCACGGTTATAACCGGCATACTGCGGATCGGCACCGCCGACCATGGCGCGCACTTCGCCGCTGAAGCGGTCAACGACTACCATCGCGGTTTCCAGATCCTTCAGGCCACGCTGTTTTTTCAGCGTCGGAATGCCGTCGATTACCGCTTTTTCTGCCGCATCCTGCGAGACCGGATCGAGGGTGGTGAAAATCTTCACGCCGGAGAGATCTTTCACCTTGTCACCGAGCTTCGCCTGCAGCTCATTACGCACCATCTGCATAAAGGCTGGCTGCGGCGTAATGACTCCGCCTTTAGGCTGTACGCCCAGCGGACGCGCCGACAGCATGTCATACAGCTCCTGGTCGATCACTTTCTGCTGCTGCAACAGGCGCAGCACCAGGTTGCGGCGTTCCAGCGCCAGTTTCGGGTTACGCCATGGGTTATAGAGCGAGGCTCCTTTCACCATGCCGACCAGCATCGCCTGCTGATCGAGGCTCAGCTCATCAACCGGGCGACCAAAGTAGTAGAGGCTGGCCAGCGGGAAACCGCGGATCTGATCGCTGCCGGCCTGACCGAGATAAACTTCGTTCAGATAGAGTTCCAGAATGCGATCTTTGCTGTAGCGCGCATCCATGATCACTGCCATATAGGCTTCACGCGCTTTACGCCACAGCGAACGCTCGTTGGTGAGGAACAGGTTTTTTACCAGCTGCTGGGTCAGGGTACTGCCGCCCTGCACCGCTTTACCGGCGGTGATGTTGGCGAGGAAAGCGCGACCAATCGAATAGGGGCTGATGCCGTCATGTTCGTAGAAGTGGCGATCCTCGGTGGCAATCAGCGTATCGACCAGCAGATCCGGGAAGCCGGCGCGCGGTACAAACAGACGCTGTTCGCAATTTGGCGACTGCAGCATGGTAATCAACCGCGGATCGAGGCGGAAAAAGCCAAAATCACGGCCGGTTTCGAGGTTTTTAATCTCGCTCAGCTCATCCTTACTGAAACTCATGCGCGCGTGGATCTGCCCCTCTTTACTGTCGGGGAAATCGAACGGACGACGCAACAAATCAATGGTATTGCCTTTAACCGAAAACTCGCCAGGGCGGGTGATACGTGACACCTCGCGGTACTGGGTGCCCTCGAGCAGCGCCACCATTTCACTTTTGTTGTAGGCCATGCCCGGTTCCAGGCTGACCATACGGCCATAGACGGTAGCGGGCAGTTGCCACACTTTTCCGTCAATCCGGCTGCGAATTTCCGAGTCGAGGTAGACGCCCCATGCGGCCATCACCACAACAAACACCAGGAACAGCTTGATTAACCATCCCAGCCAACGGCGTTTGCCGCGCGGCGGTTTTCCACCTTTACCTTTACGTGGCACCGGCGCTTCCTCCTCGTCATCATTAAAATCATCCTGATCGATATCCTGTTCGATATCCCTGCGGCGTCCCCGGCGCGCACTGCTGCGCGGCGGCAACGGTTTACCTTTGCGCCCAATAGGTTCGCGATCGTTCCCAGACATTGCTTTTATTCTCCAGGCATAGCTTACGGCTGCGCCGCTACTCTAACTGCTTTCTGGTGTTCCGCATGGCAGAACCCTCTGAATTCGATCCAGCGGCCTCAACCTTGCGGGGACATTTTTTTGGTGCGCCTTGTCGGCAAGGCGGTGGCCGGATCGTCTGGCCAGGGATGTTTAGGATAGCGCCCTTTCATCTCTTTACGGACCTCCGGATATGCACCGCGCCAGAATGCCGCCAGGTCGCGGGTAATCTGTAACGGGCGCTGCGCCGGCGATAACAGCTCCAGCACCAGCGGCACCCGGCCTTCAGCGACGGCGGGATTAGTGGCTTCGCCAAACATCTCCTGAATCCGCACCGCCAGTGCCGGGGGCTTGTCCGCATGGTAGCGGATTGGCAGCCGGCTTCCGGTCGGCACAGTGTAATGAGTTGGCAGCGCACTATCCAGCCGCTGGCGTTGTGACCATGTGAGTAAATGTAATAGCGCGTTGACGAGGTCCACCGATTGCAGCGTTTTCAGATCGCGGACGGCGGACATCTGCGGCAGCAACCATTGTGGCAGGCTGTCGAGCAGCGCGGCGTCATCGACCGCTGGCCACGGCTCTTCCGGCAACCATTGTGCGGCACACTGGATGCGCAGGCGCAGCTGCTCCGCCTGAGGCGTCCAGCCCAACACCGACAGCCCCTTTTCCGCCACCCAGCGCAGAATAGCCGCCTGCAGCACCGCCGGTTCCGGACGGGCCAGCGGCTGGGTTTTCAGCACCAGCGCGCCAATCTGCTCACGTCGCAGGGTGCGCAGGGTGCCCTTCTCCTCATCCCATTCGACTTCAGTCCGCCGCTCAATCAGCGCAGGCTGCTGCTGACACAGCGCCTCAATGTCGACCGGCAACGCCAGCAACATCCGCGCATCCGGCGTGGTGCTGCCCTGTAACAACGCCGGAGCGATCAGCCACGCATTGCGCGTCAGACCATCCTGCTGATCCAGCATGGCACCCAGGCCGTTGGCCAGCTGATAGCGGCCGCTCTCGTCACGCCGGCGCGCCAGCCGATCACCGAAGCCCACCGCCAGTAAGGCGGCAAAACGGTCGTCGTCCACCCGGCCGCCGCTGACCTTAAGCCGTCGCTGCCACTGCTGCGCCCGACGCAGCCACTGCGGTTGCGGCCGGTGCAGCGCATCGCGCAGATCGGCGCTGCCGCTGCGCGGGGGATCTTCCAGAATCGCCACCAGCAGCGCGGCAGTAGCGACCGCATCGGCATCCTGACCGGCGGCGCACAGCATGGCCGCCAGCCGGGGATCGCAGCCCAGCGCTGCCATCCGCCGTCCCAGCGTGTTGAGCAGTCCATGACTGTCCAGCGCGCCAAGGCGGGTTAACTGCTGCTGTGCCGCCGCCAGATGTCTGGCCGGAGGCAGATCTAGCCACTGTAGCTGTTGCGGCTGGGTACAGCCCCACTGCAGCAAATCGAGCCACAGCGATGACAAATCACTGTGCAGGATCTCCGCCTCGCTCTGTGCCGCCGCGCGAGACGCCTGCTCCTGTGGCAGCAGATGCAGACAGATGCCCGGCATTAAACGCCCGGCACGTCCGGCGCGCTGGGTCATGGAGGCCTGGCTGTTGCGCTGGGTCTGCAGACGGGTCACGCCGCTGCGGGCATCAAACAGCGCGCTGCGTTCCAGCGCACTGTCGACCACCAGCCGGATCCCTTCTATCGTCAGGCTGGTCTCGGCAATATTGGTGGCGAGCACCACTTTCCGGCGTCCTTGCGCCGCAGGAAGGATCGCCCGACGCTGCGCCGCCAGCGGCAGTGCGCCATACAGCGGCGTCAGATCGACGTCATCGCTAATGCGTGATTCCAGCTCGCGTCTGACCCGTTCGATCTCCGCCACGCCGGCAAAACAGCAGTAACGATCCCCACTCATCGCGCAGCAGCTGCGCCACTTCACGCGCCACGGCTTCCTCGAAACGCACGGTTGTGTTCAGTGACGCGTAGCGCCGTTCAACCGGATAGCTGCGCCCTTCCGACACGATCAGCGGCGCGTCTGGCAACAGCGCCGCCAGCCGCGCATTGTCCAGCGTGGCTGACATCAGCATGATCTTCAGATCGTCGCGCAGCCCCTGCTGGACATCCAGCAGCAACGCCAGCGCCAGATCGGCCTGCAGGCTGCGCTCGTGGAACTCATCAAGGATCACCAGCGAAACCCCGTCCAGCATCGGATCGTGCTGTAGCATCCGCGTCAGCATCCCTTCGGTGACCACTTCCAGCCGGGTCTGCGGCCCGACACAGCTTTCGCCGCGCATCCGGAAACCGACCGTGCCCCCCGGCTGCTCACCCAGTTGCTCCGCCAGCCGTTGCGCCACGTTGCGCGCCGCCAGCCGACGCGGCTCCAGCATGATGATCCGGCCTGGCAGATCCGCCTGCTGCAATAGCTGCAGCGGCAGCCAGGTTGATTTGCCCGCGCCGGTCGGCGCCGCCAGCAGGATTTGTGAGGCGCGGCTCAGTGCCGCCAGGATGTCAGGCAGCACCGCGCTGACCGGTAAATCGCTCACAGCAAACTCCGCTTCTGCCTGTGCTAAGATGGCGCGCATTGTAGCATCCATCCGTGATATTTGCCGGAGAGCGCCATGTCGACCCAACGCTTATTTTTTGCCATCAGCCTGCCTGACGCGATGCAGCAACAGCTGGTGCGCTGGCGGGCCGATACCTTTTCCGCCGAGGCGGGCCGCCCGGTAGCCGCCGCCAATCTGCACCTGACGCTGGCGTTTCTTGGCGAGGTGACGCCAGAGACCGCACAGCGGCTGCAAACCCTGGCGTCGCGCATTGTACAGCCGGCGTTTGATCTTGATCTGGATGACGCCGGTCACTGGCCACGTCCCGGCGTGGTGTGGCTCGGCTGCCAGCGCGCGCCGCGCGGTCTGTTGCAACTGGCCAGCCTGTTGCGAGCGCAGGCCGCCCGCCACGGCTGTCATCAGAGCCCGCAGCCGTTTCATCCGCACATCACGCTATTGCGACAGGCAACGCAGCCGGTCGCCCTGCCGCCACGCGGCTTTCACTGGCGCTTTCGCGTCGCGCAGTTTTCCCTGTTCGCCTCTGACTTCGCTCAGGGCCGGACCCGCTATCGTGCGCTGGCCAGCTGGCCGTTACAGCCTTAATCAGGACGCTTATGGATTTTTCTCCGCCCCTCAAACCCGCTCGCTTGATCGCCCGTTACAAGCGTTTTCTAGCCGATGTCGAAACCCCCTCCGGCGAGATCCTGACGATTCACTGCGCCAATACCGGTGCCATGACCGGCTGCGCCACGCCAGGCGATCGGATCTGGTACTCCACCTCAGACAACCTGACGCGAAAATACCCGCACAGCTGGGAGCTGACCGAGACACAACAGGGCCACTGGATCTGCGTCAATACCCTGCGCGCTAATCAGCTGGTGGCTGAAGCGCTCGATCAGCAACGCCTGCCCGAACTGGCCGGTTATCAGCAGCGACAGGCAGAAGTGAGATATGGCAGTGAAAAAAGCAGAATTGATTTTCTGCTCAAGGCGCAGGACCGACGCAACTGCTATATTGAGGTGAAATCCGTAACCCTTTTACATGAAGGAAAAGGTTATTTTCCGGATGCGGTGACGGTTCGGGGACAGAAACATCTGCGCGAGCTGGCTATGGTCGCGGCAGAAGGTCATCGGGCCGTTTTGTTGTTTGCCGTTCTGCACTCGGGGATTGAGGACGTTTCCCCGGCGCGTCACATTGACGTGGCTTACGCAGAGCAACTGGTCCAGGCGCAGCGGGAAGGCGTGGAGGTTTTAGCGTATCAGGCGGACTTATCCGCAGCGGGCATGTTTCTTAAAACGCCGCTTAACGTAAGCTTGTAATATCTTTTGCAATTTTATGTGATAAGAATGTTCTATGCTAAGGCCCGATTACGCTGTTCCTCACAGGCTTGTCAAGGTGTGTTCACGAATAATTGCCAACCTTGACTGCTTCTGTTATTTATAGCGGCCTGTTTTTTTCCCCAATGGGGGATCGATGTACCCCGTAGATGTCAAACAGCAGGCTAGCAGCAACGCACCTGCAAGACGAAAGTCGAAGGGTATAGTGCGTGTTATCCAGGAGAAACAACATGCAAGAAGGGCAAAACCGTAAAACATCGTCCCTGAGTATTCTCGCCATCGCTGGGGTGGAGCCTTATCAGGAGAAGCCGGGCGAAGAGTATATGAACGACGCGCAGCTGACCCATTTTCGCAAGATTCTGGAAGCCTGGCGTAATCAATTGCGGGACGAAGTCGATCGTACCGTATCGCATATGCAGGATGAAGCTGCCAACTTCCCGGACCCGGTTGACCGTGCCGCGCAGGAAGAGGAGTTCAGCCTGGAGCTGCGTAACCGCGATCGCGAACGTAAACTGATCAAAAAGATCGAGAAGACGCTGAAGAAAGTCGAAGATGACGACTTTGGCTATTGCGATTCCTGTGGCGTTGAGATCGGTATCCGCCGTCTCGAAGCGCGTCCAACGGCCGATCTCTGCATCGACTGTAAGACGTTAGCAGAAATTCGTGAGAAACAAATGGCCGGCTAATGCCGCGTCCAGCACGTTGCCACGCAGTGGAACACCAACCGGTTTTTCCGCTGCGTGGTCACGTTTAACGCCTATGACCGCCTCCTGCATTGGCCGCTTCGCCCCCTCTCCGTCTGGTGAACTTCATTTCGGCTCGTTGATTGCTGCGTTAGGCAGCTACCTGAGCGCACGTGCTCAGCAGGGTATCTGGCGGGTACGGATTGAAGATATCGATCCGCCACGTGAAGTGCCGGGCGCAGCCTCGCGTATTCTGCATCAGCTGGAACATTACGGGTTAACCTGGGATGGCGAGGTATTGTGGCAGTCACAGCGCCATCAGGCTTACCGCGACGCGCTGGCCTGGCTTCAGCAGCATCGTCAGAGTTATTTCTGTACCTGTACCCGTCGTCGCATTCAGCAGATCGGCGGTTTCTATGATGGCTACTGCCGCGATCGGCAGCGCGGGCCGGAGAATGCCGCCCTGCGTTTGCGGCAGCATAACCCGGTCCTGGCGTTTGACGATCGGTTGCGCGGCCACGTGCAGGCGGACCCGCGACTGGCGCAGGAAGATTTTATCATTCACCGTCGCGATGGCCTGTTTGCCTACAACCTGGCGGTGGTGGTCGACGATCATTTTCAGGGCGTCACCGAAGTCGTTCGCGGGGCGGATTTGATTGAGCCGACAGTGCGGCAGATTGCGCTTTATCAGCAGTTTGGCTGGCCGGTCCCTGACTATCTGCATTTACCGCTGGCGCTGAATCACGACGGCAATAAGTTGTCGAAGCAGAATCATGCGCCGTCACTGCCGGATGGCGATGCCCGGCCGCTGTTAGTCGCGGCGTTACGCTTCCTCGGACAGCCGGTTTCCAGCGGCTGGCAGG
>MIEI01000022.1 GCA_002095305.1 Pantoea brenneri | reverse complement strand
GCCTCATCAACGATAACAGCAGCGTGATCTTTGACTCATCCACCACAGTGGAGACAGTAATTCCGCATCTGAGCGATAAAAATATCCTGGCAGTTACCAACTCGCTTACAAATGCGAACCGGCTGGCTAGAAATAAAAAATGCGACATCAAAATATTGCCGGGAAACCTTCATAAAGAACAAATGTTCCTGTACGGAAGCGAAACCATACAGAAAATTGAAAAGTATCACGTTGATTACGTTTTGCTTGGCGTATTCGCCATTTCCGATAAAGGGCTTTTTATTCATACAGAAGAAGAAGGTCTCGTCAAAAGGCAGATGGTTATGCAGGGCACAACCGTTATTGCAGTTGCAGATCACACCAAAATCAACACAACGGGATTCTTCAAAGTTTGTGATTTATCGTGGATCAATTATCTGGTGACAGATGAATTGCCGGAAAGCAGTTTTATCCAGTCGCTGCAGGACAATAACGTCGAGTTGATACTGACAAATACTTAAACGTGAGGTAGTACAACATGGTTTCAAGGGCAATCCAGTACGGGCCGACAGCTGCACCTGTTAAATTCACTGAAGTTGAACCTGTCTTTCTGTCTGATGAAACAATTCTGGCGCGGAAAGAGAAAATTCTGGAAGGCATGGAGAATGAAGGTTTCGATACTCTGATAATTTATGCAGACAAGGAGCACGGGGGGAATTTCGAATATCTGACCGGCTTCATTCCTCGCTTCGAAGAAGGTCTGCTGCTACTGGATAAATCAGGTGACTGCACGGTGATTCTCGGTAACGAGAACCTGAAGCTAGCCCGCTTCTCGCGTGTTCCGGTATCACTGGTGCACAGTCCATTCTTTTCCCTGCCAAACCAGCCCATGGAGAATGAAGTACCACTGGAAACCATTTTTAGCAATGCCGGTCTCAATACCAATAAGAAAGTGGGTCTGGCAGGCTGGAAAATGTTTACGCCAGCCGCCGGAAATGGGCGTGATTATTTCGATCTACCGTACTTTATTGTGGATGCAATAAAAAAAACACTCAATAAAGAGGCGGTGCTGGAAAATGCTGTTCACCTTTTTATTGGCGGCCACAGCGGGGCACGAGCAACCTGTAATGCCAATGAAATTGCCCATTATGAGTATGGTGCCAACCTTTCATCTAACTGTATTCTTGACGCCCTCAACGCTGTTGAGCCTGGCATTAGAGAAGTAGAATTGGGGGCTCTTCTCGCATCTGAAGGTCAGTACAATACCGTAGTCACGATTGCCGCAACAGGCCAGCGTTTTGATAAAGCTAATATTTATCCGACATATAAAAAGGTCCAGTCGGGCGATCAGCTTTCGATTACCACAGGATTCAAAGGTGGATTGTCAAGCCGTACTGGCTTTGTGATCGCTGAAGAAAGTGAATTGCCGGAGTCGCAGAAGGACTATCTGGAACGCATGGCAAAGCCGTACTTTTCAGCGGTTGTCGGTTGGCTGGAAAATATCAAAATAGGCATGCCCGGCGGCGCGCTTTACGATCTCATTCAGCAGATTTATCCTAAAGAACGCTACGGCTGGCATCTGAATCCGGGGCACCTCGTTTCTGATGAGGAATGGATGTCATCCCCCATTTTTTATGGCTCCTCAGAGCAGCTTAAAAGCGGCATGATTATGCAGATTGATATCATTCCGTCTGTTCCCGAATATACCGGTGTCAGTGCCGAAGAATGTATTGCACTAGCAGATGCTCAGCTCCAGCAGGATATCCGGAAAGCTTACCCGTCAATGTGGAATCGTATTGAAACGCGCAGAAAATACCTGCGTGAAGAACTGGGCATTAACCTCAGTGAGGAGGTCATTCCACTATCCAATTCTGTTGCTTATCTTCGTCCTTTCTTTTTGAAAAAGAATTTTGCCTTACGCTGTAGTCGGTAATGAATATGACGTAAAAACTGTATTGAGGTGAAAAGTACTATAGGTCCTGCATAATGAGTATGTCAGGAAATCATCCGAACATAGTTGAGTCGGGTGAACAGGCGTTTTATCCAGAGCTATAAAATCCAACTGAAATTTCTGTACAGCACACAACATTCATATACTTATTATTGGGTGTTGCGTGCTGTATTCTGTATGCTGGCTACTAAAGATAAAACCTACTTAATATTAACGAACTGTTCCAGAGGTGTATTATATTGCCCACTTAAGTTGTGCTTTTGCAGGCATCTCTATGAACGCCGGGGTGATTATAGAGATGCCGCCACACAGATCATTCATATAACTCTCGAAGCGATTGTTATTTCATAAAGCCAGACTGCAGCAAGGAATAGCAGAAAAAAGGGGCTGAACTGCGGCAGCTAATCGCACCCACACTAATACCGAACACCATCGTAAAAATTTATTCTTGATCATACCAGTGAAGGTATTTCGGTGCTGCAGGAAACAATAGACCTATGCAGATCATTTTGTCATCCGGTCAGGTTTTAATCTGACCGGTCAGCCAGAATTTTTTATAACGAGCCGGCGGTATGCCGACAAGGTTATGGAATATGCGATGGAAATTATTGACATTATCGTAACCGACAGCGTTAGCTATTTCAGTTATGCCGGACTCGGTACTTAATAATAAATTTTGTGCTTCACCAATACGACGGCGAGTCTGATACTGCTTCGGAGAATAACCAGAATAGTCTTTGAAGGCGTGGGACAAATAAAACTGATTCATATTCAACGTAGTGGCTATAGACATCAGCGCAATATCTTCCTTATAGTGGTTATCTATATACTCTTTAACGCGCTGTCCCAGCAGAATAATAGGCGTTTCCTGCTCGTGTTTATGCTCCAGCCATAAATTCCGGCAGATTAAAATCAAGACGCCCAGCAGATTATTGCCAATTTCAGCGCTGTACAACTGCTTGCTGCTGACGTGCGACCACATCAGATCAAACAGCTGACCTATCTCATCATAAAACTCACCGCAAGGTATTACCGGCGACTGTGTGCGGGGCGTGAGAACATTCACAGGTAAACCGTCTACTTTCAATTGCTCAACGCCACAGCTATAAATCAATAAGTCTTCCGTTGCTGTTGGGGTTTCGTCATGCAACACATTGGCGTTAAACACTATCAGGTCACCTTTTTTAACGCTGTAACCCCGGCCGTCTATGTTATAGACACCGCTGCCGCCACGAATGAACATGAGTTCGAAGCGGTCGTGGTGCTTGTGCATCACCCGTGGAATCGCCGCCTCACTCCCTTCAGCTTTACAGATAAATGTAAGACGAGGTCGCAGACCGGTTTCAAACCCGCGTGAAGAACAATGTTCATTGAGGCAAAAGGTCAGCATAGGATGCTCCTGTTATCAGATCGCTATTGTTACATTACTGAGCGAACCCGTAATCATCAATGTTGCTTTTTACAATAAATTAACTTACTGATAAATAATATATTTTAAATATTTTTTGGCATGCAACTGCAGGTTGTTGTGATCCAGCGGTGTAAAGCTGAATATCAGGTTGATCTTCGTCACAGTTTAAATCGCACTGTAGCCAGGCCTGGCGAAAAACGGGAGCCTGTGCCGAATTGTCAAAACCCTACTAATTACAGGGGTTAAACAGACAAAAAAATAAAAAGTCATGAAATTTGCTATTGCTAAGCGTGCCGCATTATTTGACGAGCAGACCAGCTAACACGAGGCTTTATTCTAATCTGCTGGTAGTGAATAAAGATGTTTTTATTCTATTAATTCAGCGTGAAAGTTTCTTCAGGGAATGTTTTTAACTCTCTTCATTCTTGCTATGTCAACGTATAAACCACAGGTTGTGACAATCGTCACCTGAAAAAGGGTTTTTCCTTCGCAATTTTTGATCCTCCGCACGTGGCAGAATGCAGTATCTCAAGGTTGCTGGTATTTAAAATTCTGTTTGATATAACTTCATGGCAACGATAAAGGTGTGTCGAATATTTGATTCATAGACATGAAAAAATAACGTTTCTCTGTATTAAAAAATATTCACTGATATTCAGCTAAATATTATGAGCCTGTCGCGGGTCATTAACTGGCTTGCAGTGGCTTACCTTACAACCAGATGGAACAGATATGTACAATAAAACTCACCTGCAAAACCCTCAAAGAATGAGGATGATAACTGTCGTTTCTACCATTGGTGGTTTGTGCTTTGGCTATGATACGGGCGTAATTTCCGGTGCCTTGCTCTTCATGAAATATGATTTAAACCTGACTCCGACTCAGGAGGGTTTTATTACCTCATTTCTGTTATTCGGTGCAGCGCTGGGCTCCTTATTTGGTGGCTATCTCTCCGATAAACAGGGCCGCAGAAAAAACCTGCTTTGGGTTGCGATCATTTTTATTTTTGGTGCATTAGGGACTGCCTTTGCATGGGATGTGCCGTCAATGATAGTGGCGCGGTTTATTCTGGGATTAGCCGTCGGGTGTGCCTCGGTAACCGTACCAATATATATATCTGAACTGGCACGTGCCGATCAGCGAGAAAGAATGGTTACGGTCAACGAACTGATGATTGTCACCGGTCAGTTCCTTGCCTATTCGGTCAATGCCGCCATCGTCAATCTCTATCCTGAAATGCAGCACAACTGGCGCATTATGTTAGCCATACCGGCACTTCCTGGCGCCTTATTGTGGATTGGAATGCTGATGATGCCGGAATCCCCACGATTTTTTGTCCGGCGGGGCGAGACGGATAAAGCAAGAAAAGTCCTCAAAACGTTACGTTTGCCGGAAGAGGTGGAACGCGAAATAAAAGAGATACAACAGATAGTCAAAGCCGATGAGGTGAAATTCAATCTATTCGCCGAATTAAAACATCGCTGGGTGGTTCAGCTGGTGTTGATTGGCTTAATGATTGTACTGGCAACGCGCGTCACGGGTGTTAACACCATCATGTATTACGCCCCTACGGTTCTTAAAGCGACCGGCCTTGGTGACGCCGCCGCCGTGACGGGGGCGGTAGCTAACGGCGTTATTTCGGTACTGGCGACGTTACTGGGTATCGCGTTAATTGGTAAACACTCTCGTCGAAAAATGTTCTTTACCGGTCAGGCGGGCGTGACCGTCAGTCTGGTACTGATTGGCGTTGCGTTTAAGCTTTTTTTTCATACCGAAACCATCAATGGAAGCGAAACCCTGCAGGCTAATTTTGCGCATGCTCCCTACATTATTCTCGGCCTGATGCTGCTTTTCCTGGTATTTATGCAGGGCTGGATCGCGCCCGTTTTCTGGCTGATGTTAGCAGAAATCTATCCGTTAAGAATGCGAGGCGCAGGCATGGGGTTCGCGGTATTTGGTCTGTGGATGTTTGATTTCATGATTCAGTCGATATTCCCCTACCTGTTAAGTCATTACGGCGGTGGAATGACCTTCGGCTTCTTTGGTGCGGCTAACGTCATTATGCTGACCCTGCTGGTGAAATATCTGCCCGAAACCCGTGGCCTGACATTAGAACAGATTGAAAAGAAATTTCGCTTTTAACGCCACTGTAATAGAGGATTGAACAATGACTGTCAAAATCGGATTAATCGGGTTGGGTATGATTGGCCGCGACCACCTGAAACGTTTTAACGATATTATTACCGGCGCGAAAGTTACCGCCGTCTGTGATATTAACCACGCTGCTGCCGATGCGATTGCCAGTGAATATAACGCGACTGCGTTTTATGATGCAGAGGCAATGATTAATTCTGATCAGGTTGATGCGGTATTTATCTGTTCAATTGGTCCGGCGCATAAAGCACAGATCCTGGCGGCTTTTAACGCCGGTAAACCGGTATTTTGCGAAAAGCCATTGACGCCAACCGCGGACGAATCCAGAGAAATTATTGATGCTGAGGTTAAAGCGGGGAAACGGCTGCTGCAGCTTGGTTTTATGCGCCGTTTTGACCCCGGTTATCAGGCGCTGAAGCAGGTAATTGATAGCGGTGAACTCGGCGATATCATGCTGATTCACTGCGCGCACCGTAATCCCTCAGTACCTGAAAGTTATACGCTCGAAATGGCGATTAATGACTCCGCCACCCACGAAATCGACATTGTTCGCTATCTGTTGAATGAGAATATCATATCCGTTCGGGTCGATAAGCCGCGCAAGAAAACCCGCCGTGCGCTGCCACATTTACAGGATCCGCTTATTGTCATTTTTGAGACGGAATCAGGGGTGCACGTGGACGACGAACTGTTTGTGAACTGTCACTACGGTTATGACATCCGGTGTGAAGTGATCGGTGAAAATGCCATTGCTGCGTTGAACGAACAACAGCTCATCGCCACCCGTTCGCTAAAGGGGCATGCGCAACATATCGCTCAGTCCTGTATGGAACGCTTTACCACAGCCTATGATCGCGAGGTGCAGCACTTCATCGATAACATTCATTCAGGTAAAGAGATGAGCGGTCCTTCCTCATGGGATGGCTACGTCGTTGCCCTGGTCTGCGATGCTGGCCTGGCGTCTCTGAAAGACGGGGAAAAACATGATGTGCTTATTCCGCAACGGCCGGTTGTATATCGTTAACCCTTTCCTGCGCGCAACTAAGTGAGGATTGAACCATGTTACGACTGACGGAAGAGGCATTGCATTTACAGTGTCGGGCAGCGGATAAAACCGAAGCGATAAGGATTGCGGCAGAAGCATTAGAAAAATCGGGTTACGTTAAACCAGGTTTTTTTAATGGCATGATGGCCCGGGAAAGGAGTGTCCCGACCTATATAGGTGCCGGAATTGCGTTTCCTCATTGTGCAAAGGAGAACCTCGATCTGGTTATTAAAACCGGCTTCCAGGTTTTTCAGTTTCCCAACGGCGTAAGCTGGGGAGGCGGCAAGGTTGTCTTCATTGTGGTCGCCGTCGCGGCGACAGCAAATGAACATATTGATGTGCTGGCGGGTATGGCGAATCTATTGGGTGATGAAGTGAAAACGACCTTATTAGCCAGGGCTACAACAAAACAGCAATTCATCGAACAGTTTGAGAAAGCCTGATCTTAATAACAGCCGAAGGATTTAATCATGAAACTCGCACTATGTACCGATGTTCTTGCCGGTTTACCTTTTACGGCCATGCTGGATAAAGTTAAAAGCTACGGTATTAGCGGTATTGAGATGACAGCAGGCGGCTGGTCACCCTGTCCGCACGTGAAAACTGAGGAGCTGCTGGCATCATCAGCGAAACTCGAACAATTCAGACATCAACTGGCACAGCGTGAAATCCGCATTGTCGCCCTTAACTGTTCAGGTAATCCATTAGCGCCAGGTGAACTGGGAGAAAAGCATACTAAAAGCAGCTACCGGGCGGTCGAACTGGCGGGCAAGCTGGGCGTTAAGAAAATTGTGATGATGAGTGGCCTGCCGGGCGGTGGCCCCGATGATCGGGTGCCTAACTGGATCACTTCCACTGTCTCCTGGCCAGACTACATGCCCGGCGTGATTGATTATCAGTGGAATGAAGTCGCCATTCCCTGGTGGAAAAAGTTTGTACAGCATGCCAGACAGCACGGTGTAGAGCAGATTGCTATCGAGGCGTTCCCGTCCCAGCTGGTTTACAATCCTTCGACACTGCTGCGCCTGCGTAATGCGGTGGACGATATGATTGGCATCAACCTTGATCCGTCTCATCTTATAGCGATGGGTGCCGACCCCATCGCCGCTGCCCGTAAGCTCGAAGGTGCAGTTTTCCACGTGCATGGCAAAGATGCGCGTATTGAGCGCGGCCTTGCCGACATTGATGGTTTGCTCGAGTATCAGCCGGTCACTGCGACGAAAACGCGCAGCTGGAACTATGTGGCGGTAGGATGCGGTCAGGATCTGAAATGGTGGAAAGAGTTCTTTTCAGTGTTACGCATGACCGGCTATGACGGTGATGTCTCGCTGGAAATGGAAGATCTGACTATGAGCGTAGAGGCCGGATTACAAACCTCAATTGATGCATTAAACGCCACCCTGAGTCGCTAACCATACTGTGCCAGCCAGGGCAGGAGTGTTGAAGGAGATTCGTCACTCAGCATGGGCATAAAGCGGTCGGTCCTGATGGCGGAAAAGCCTGTGCGCCAGGATCTGAAACTGACGCAACGTCTGATTAGGGGAAGAACGGAACAGGGCAACAAAAGGTCATGGCATAACGTTAAGGTGATACCCGATAAGCGATTTATGTTGCCTGAAGATCGGGCAACTATCTCGCCGTGACGCTAATACGATTACCGTTACGCAATAGCAGGCGTTCGCTGGGCCGCGGGTTACCTCTGGCATTGTCCGCTTTGCGTGAGGCTCGAGCGGTAACCTCACCCGGCCGGAATCAGCGTGACGCAAGCATCGAAAGGCGAAGAGCTGACACTAAGGTTTTGCGTCAGTTTCAAGTGCAGCCAGAATGGCGGCTTCCATTTTTTGCGGAGGGGTGATCGGTGCAAAACGCCTGAGCGGTTTGCCGTTGCGTCCGATCAGGAACTTGGTGAAGTTCCACTTGATCCGACCACCCAGCACGCCGGGCAACGCATCTTTCAGGTAACGAAACAGCGGGTGCGTGGCGGCACCGTTAACCTCTATTTTCCCGAACATCGGGAAGCTCACGCCGTAGTTGATATGGCAGGTCTGCGCGATGTCATCGGCACCGCCGGGTTCCTGCTTTCCGAACTGGTTACAGGGAAAACCAAGCACCACCAGACCCTGATCGGCGTATTTCTTATACAGCGCTTCAAGGCCCGCGTATTGCGGCGTGAAGCCACAATGGCTGGCGGTATTAACCACCAGAACCACCTTGCCAGCGTAGTCGGCCATCGGGACAGGCTGGCCACGCAGACTGGTAGCAGTCAGTTGATGAAAAGGGGTCATGACGGCATCCTCAAAGCAGAATTATTTGACGTCGACATTGCAACGCCGTGCGATGCTGCACGCGCCGTGAGGCGTGGCGAGCAGCAGATATTATGACGTCAGGCTTTACGGCAAGGTCAATGACGACAGTGGTAGTGGCTTCAGTCTGGTAGAAAGCCGCCATGGCCTGCTCCCTCTGCTGCTTTCGCGTGATTAAAACACAGGAGAGCCATACTGCTAGCGCCGGACATAAAGGCGACCGGGACTCACCTGCGCCCCGGAGTTTAACGCACCCTCATCTGACCCGTATCCATTTTTGCCACCAAACCTGGCATTTTTCCCTCATCCTGCTGCTATGTGTCTGGAACGGAGGTGAGCTGCTCGACGCTGTTTTTTGCTGGCTGCTGAGTAGAGGCAGGCCTGGCATTGTGAAGAGCTAACAGCGACATTCTCAGGCAACGTTGCTCAGTATCTGTTTTGCCTGAATGTAATCGTAAGAGGTCACTTCAATCTTGTTGTCACTAAGATCGCTAAAGTACACCGACATAGAGATATCGTGGTCATTTATGGTGAAAGGGATTTCATTGTGTTTGAGGCGGGGTAATAGGGTGCTGAAAAAGGTGGCTTCCACGCCGAACGCCATCGTATGGCCAGGATGCTGAGATTTTCTGAGGAAAAGAGAAAGCGATGCGCCGTGATTTCTTATCACCAGCGGTCCACCCTGTTTGAACCAGAAGGCGAGTGCGTTATCGCGTGAAAATCCGAGGATCTCTTGATACCAGCGCTCTGCGTGCTCAATATGGTCAACGTAGACATGTATATGATCTATATTAGCTATCTTCATAGTTTTCCTCCCTGATGGTTATTATCGACAATACTCGCTGAAGCATTGTTGATAAACAACCTGCAAAGGATCGGATAGCTCTAAACCCGCCGACGCGATTAAGCGGCCAGGCGATTAAGGTTGAAATTATTGTCGTCAATTTATCTGAAGCAAAGCATTTCTCATCCGTTAGCTTACGGCTGATAATCAATGAGTTTTGTCCAGGCGGATATTAAAATCACAGGGTCTTAACGATAGCTATGACAAAGCCGTCCCATCCCTTTTCGCCCACAGTCTGTATGGCGGTGGCTTCGAGGCGCTGATCCTCCGATATCATTTGAATAAACTTGCGGAGCCCTTTTACGTTAGGATCTTCATTATCGGCATCAAGGACTTTACCGCTACGCACCGTGTTATCGCCAACAATAACCGTACCAGGTTTCGACAGTTTGATTGCCCATTCCAGATAATGTGGGTTATTCACTTTATCGGCATCAATAAAAATAAGATCAAAGGGGCCGCTAAGCATGGGCAAGAGATCCAGTGCAGCACCCGTGAGCAGTTTAACGCGCTCAGTAAGTCCTGCCTTATCTATATTCTGACCGGCAACTTCAGCATGATGCTTATTGAACTCAAGGGTCGTTATGCTTCCGGTTGGGGGTAGCGCTCTTGCCATCCAGATCGTGCTGTATCCTCCAAGCGTACCAATTTCAAGCACCTGTACAGCACGTGTCATCCGGATGAACACTGCCAGCATTTTGCCTTGTAATGCAGATACATCGTGTGTCGGTAGCCCTTTCTCTGCATTGTTGGCGAGCGCATATTTTAAGTCTGAATCTTCAGGGGCAAGCTTTTCAGCAAACCAGGCGTCGACTTGTGTCCATCTTTCTGAGTCCTGGGAGGGATAATCAGGGATTCGCATAAAGCATCCGTTCTCCATTAATCATTTTATAATCAGTTTAGCTGTATATTGTTTCAGTTTTTAATATGTCAGATCGGCTACAGATTCAAAATCTGTAAGGACCGCCACGTTTACCTTGATCCTGGTTCGCATAGTCCTGACATCAGACAGACCTGTCACAGCCATCAGCATCCAGGCTGTTTGCCGTCTTTTTATATATGGGGTTGTGTTCTGACTGGGCGGATAAATCATTAAAAAACATGGCCGCCGGATCCCGGTCAGGCCCTGCACGTCTGGTTAAAAGGCTGCAGTCACTGCACGGCCCCGCAGGTGAGCCGTGCAGCAGACGCTTTATTCAACAGTGACAACGATTTTACCTACCTGACCGTTTGCTTCCATATAACGGTGCGCATCAGCAATCTCATCGAACCTGAATGTTTTATCAATTACCGGTTTAAGTTTGCCGCAACGCAGGCCGTCGGTGACGAAGCTCTTTGCTCGCGCCATTTTTTCCGGATCGGTGGTAATTTCGAACAGCTCATAGCCACGTAGGGTGAGGTGTTTACCAAGAAGTTCGAACACCGGTACCTGCATATCACGGCTATCGAGCGCGCCATACTGAAAGAACAGTCCCTGGGGAGCCATGACCTGCATCAGCTTTGCCACGTCCGGGCCGCCTACAGGATCAAAGACAATATGGGCACCCTGATCATTCGTCAGGCGATTGATTTCAGTGACCATATCCTGTTCTGCCGTGGCGATAACGGCGGCTGCCCCGGCTTTAATCAGCATCTCACGCTTCTCGCTGGTGCGGGTCAGGGCCACAGGATTTGCGCCCAGCATATTGGCTATCTGAATGGCTGCCAGCCCAACGCTACTTGAGGCTGCGCGGATGATGACATTCTGTCCGGCCTGTAAATTACCGTACTCAACCAGCGCACCGTAAGCGGTTACGTACATCATCCAGCTTGCGGCGGCCTGTTCAAAGGAGAGATTTTCTGGGTGTTTCACCACCGCATGTACAGGTGCGTTAACCCGTTCGCCATACATGCCGTATTCACTGAACATGAACGACGGGATCACGCTGACTGCATCCCCGCGCGTAAAACCGTCGACGTTTTCACCGACTGCTTCAACCACGCCAGCCGCTTCATAACCCAGACGCGCCGGGAATTCGGGTTCGATCACATACTGACCAGTGCGGTACATAATTTCCGCCCGGTTAACACCTATTGCCTTTACGCGAATCTGAACTTCTCCTGCAGCCGGTGTCGGCACCGGTACATCAACAATTTCCAGAACCTCGGGACCACCGGTGCGGTTAAAGGTAACAACTTTAGACATTTTCAGACCTCGTCAGTTAGCGGGATAGCTTACGGGTAGCGCAGAGCGCAAACCCGATTCATCTGCGACTAATCTACGTGGTTGTCATCGCTGTAAAAATAGTCGTTGAGGAACGACAGTGTTATTAATCCGGTAACAATCAGCGGCCTCAGTAAACCTGGCTGGCAAAAACCTTACCGGAGCAATATCATCACCTGGAAACCCGCACAGGTCTGTCGTGTCGTCCGCTCTATCCTGCCGTTTCACTTGCTCCGTTGGCTGAAAATAAATCAGGCAGGAAAGTTGTCGTTGCCCGGCCGGTGTGAATGCGGGTCGGGAAGCTTTACCGCAATACGAAGGCCTGTAATAAGCCAGATTATCCATCGACGGACAGGCCTTGTTTCTGCTCCTCATGCCATATTGTTTTCCACGCGGTTGATTCCGGACTGAATATACCGCTAAATCCCGGATTAGATTTATACACGTACTCCAGAAATACCGGCTGCCTGAATCCCGCTTTGGTCACGATACTATGACGGTGGTGGTAGAGGGTTTTTATCGCGCAACCCAGCTGTCTGGACAGGTCCGGCAGACTGACACCGGCGATAAAAAAGGGCAGCAGCCGACGCTCCGTCAGCGTCAGGCTGACCGGTCTGACACGATCTGCTCTTATCCGGGATACCGACTGCTCGGCAATTTCTCTGATCATCTGCGCAAGCGAGCTAATATCCTCTGTCTGTGACAGGATCCTGTCACCCCGGCTCGTTGCCGGGAAAACCCGCCCGGTATGTTCCTGAGTCAGCCAGACCACAGAAATATCTTCCCGACAGGCCCGGAGGCTGTTGAACGTCAGCCATTCGCCCCGGAAAAATATCAGGCTGTCCACGGCAACGATGATGTTGCGGGCTTTCTTCACCTCCCGTGGCATATGTTGGCTAGCATAGTCCATCCTCAGGCAGGTCATCTCTGGCAACAGGTCACTCAGACCCGCAAATAACCAGTTATTTTCGGTCATCACAATAAGAAGAGGTTTATCCATCATATTAAGCTCCCTGATGTACACGTATTCAAAACAGCCTGCTATTTCCATGCGACATAGCGACACAGCAACAGGATTAGGCCGGTAAATGTTATATTTACAGACTGAATTCTTCGGCTCTTCGCTATTGCATAATGGGCTGTAAAATTAAACCTGCACAGGCATGAATATTTATAATAAATATGGCATCGATAGGTTTGTCTGTATCAGTAAAAGACAAGCCCAAAAGAATAAACTACCTTCGGGCCTGTACAGAATTATAGCCTGTTAAACAGACGTGCTGAGAGACGACATCTGACAGTATTAATGCGCTTTCATGAATTCTATGATTGTCTGCAAACCGTTATTATTATTTTTATGATATTGCAGCGACAAAATCGATCCCCAGAACATTAACCGGTATGGCGTAATCTCTTCGGGCAGCTCCTCAAGGGTTTTGACATTGAAAAATACCTGGAATCGCTGATCGAGTGTCTGTCCCACTGACTCCCGCAGATCTTTATCCGCAAACGTCGCCTGCCATATTTCCATGATCAGAACCAGCGGATTGTGCAGCGGCTGTTGCTGCATAAACTGGATTAACTCCAGGATACGTGTCTTACAGTCTGAGGTGGTACTGGCCGGTATCTGCTGTAAAAGCAGGGGGATGAGTTCATTTAAGAGATCATATCGGCCAGTGGGAAAATGATAACGCAGGGCACCACGAGTGACGCCGGCCAGTTCGCAAATTTTATTCTCACTGAAAGCGACATAACCTTCCTCAGCAAGGATATCTCGTGCCGCAGCTAACAGTTTCTTTTTGGTCTCATCCGCATTACGGCGGATCATCTCCATCTTCATCAGCATTACACTCCGGATACATTCAGTTTGTTGTCATACGGCCAGGCAGGCACAGAGCAGCAGAGGCTGACCAGTTCACGGGTCCTGAGCAGAAGGGGACTGTTCAGGATCGCGTCACTTTCCACCTCACTCTGCTGCATATCAGCCATTAGCGGATCTACCGGTGTAGCGATAGCCGGTGCAGAGCCCGGTTCACTTTGCAATCCCCTGGCATAGCGCGTCATCCCGGCTGACAGGCTCTGCAGCAGACGACGGGCAAGCGTAACCGCCTCATGCTGATCAGCATCGCCGGCAGACCGCGCATACTCGTTTTCCAGTCTGGAAATTGCAACGTGGATTTCACGCAGTTTACCCAGCAAAGTCTGACAGGCTAGCGTCAGATCTTCATTATCGTTGCTGCGCCAGTTGGGTTCGAGCGCCACCTGGGCCAGTAATTTTTGTGTGGCATCCAGTTTAAACCAGCCTTCAGCCTGGCTGTTGGTTTTCCCTTCCACCAGGCTCATTCTTGCCGCCATAGATTCAAACAAGCCCGCCAGGGCATGACGCAGTGTTCTTCCCTCCGTTTCCGGCCAGATCAGGCTGTGTATCAGGGTCGAAACCGTAATGCCCAGTAAGATACCCACCAGTCTGTCGCGAATCTCAGACAGGTCCGGGTGGGGAGAAAAGCTTGCAAACATGGCCAGCGAAAATGCGAACAAAATCTGAACCCCGGCATAGCTGCTTCGCTCGGAGCCGGCCGTCACCCAGCCGCTGAGAGCGATAGCGGGTATCACCATCAGCAGCAGCCCGGTTATTGAGTCGATGTGAGGCAGGATAAAGATTGTGCAGAATAACGCCAGCAGACTGCCGACCAGGCAGCCACCGATCCGTAGCAGGCTTTTATGAACTGAGGCGCCAAGGCCGGGTACGGCAACAATGATACAGGTGAGCATCGAGGTATGAATGCCAGGCCACTGGACGCTGGTATAAAAGATATAACAGAGGGCAACTGCGAGTAATGTCTTGATGCCGTATTTAATATAGTCATATGAAAGCGCTGCTTTCGGCCGGGCAGTCGCGGGAAGCGTGTCACCTGATTGCTGAGGCTCGCTGCGTTGTGCGTCCAGCAGGGAGACACTGCGTAGCGCACTGTACATTTCCTGAAGACAGGCTGGCAGGGCGTCAATTTGCGACCGATCCGCCGGCTCAGGAAGATAGCGCCGGTTGTCCCGCAAACACTGAAGAAAGGAACGGCACTCGACGGCCAGTTTGCGGCAGTGATCGGAGGCCGTGTCGGTTAAGCCGCCGTGCAGACTGGCCAGCTGACGTGAGGCAGAATAAAGCCGTTCAGCGGTGGCGATTTCGGCGAGGTGCTTTTCCTTATTGGCGCGAAACGGCTGCGACCGCATGATGGAGAACTTGAGACAGCTGTGTAACGTCAGCACACTGGTCTGGATCTCTTCCAGCGTGGCTGGCGTCGTTGGCTTGCCTGCAGCTGCTGTTTCCAGCGCCCGGCGGGTCGCCGTCATGATCCTGTCCAGCTCCTGCTGCAACTGTCTGACCGGCTCCACCGGCAGCAGCAGCGTATTAACGATATGCGCCACCACAGTGGCATAACAGCCGGCCACCCACGACCACAGACAGTTACGCAGCAACATTTCGCCATCTGAACTGAGATCGACAAAGCTTTGTGCGTAGGTGATGGTGATAGCGACGGCAAAATAGAGAAAGCCCCATTTTCTGGAAGATCGCATCTGATACAGCAGAATAAGCAACGCAACAGAGACGCTCAACAGACGGAGCATCGGCACATCAATGGTGAATTTCAGGATAAGGATCGCCGCCGCGACTGCCGCGGTATTCACCAGCAGGAACAGCGGAAATATCATCCGGGTTAATACAATATTTTTCTGGGTGGCAAAAAAAACCACCAACAGAGAATAGGCAAGCTGCGGGACGCCCAGCGTCAGCGAAGTGATGATGACGATGACGGAAGAAAGCAGATACCGCAGCATGGCATTATAACGCCCGGGGAATCCCCTTAACTCCTGCTGCAAAAAACGAAGCAGAGCACTGGTTTTTCCGCCGGTGATGGCTGGCGTTGTCATGCTGCAATACCCTTCCTTTCATGTCGCAGACGGCCGGAATGCACTTTCACTACCGCAGAGGTTCCCATTCTGAAAAGCCGACGGTCAGGAGCTGTAATGCGAATGCGTACCGGGAAGCGCTGGGCAACACGCACCCAGTTAATATTGCGGGCAACACTCGGTAAACCACCCTGTAACGACCCGCCATCATCGGGATAAACCCCATATCCAATGGAGTCTACGGTTCCGCTAAAATGCTTTCCGGTATCACTCATCAGATAAACATCGACGCTGTCACCGTTGTGAATATGTTTAAGTTCAGACTCGCGGTAGTTTGCCACCACGTACCAGTTCTTACTGTCAATCAGGGTAAAAACAGCCTGTCCTGTGCTGACGTACTGACCGCTGGTGGTTTTTAATGAGGTGACACGGCCTTCAAACGGCGCCCGGATAACGGTATGTTCCAGATTAAATTCGGCGGTGGAGATATCTGCTTTGATGACTTCACGTTTCGCAATCAATGCCGCTACGCTGCTGACCGCAGCATTAGCCTGTTCAGCTTGCAGTCTGGCTGACTGTAACTGCGCCGCCGATGCACGCTGCCGGGCTCGCGCCTGATCCAGAGATTCCCCGGAAACGTAGTTTTGTCCGCGCAGCGCGTCCATTCGTCGCAGGGTAGCCGCATCCTGCTCAGCCGTAGCGCGGGCGGCATCAACCCGTTTTACTGCCGCCTGTGCATTGAACTGCTGCGCACTGACGTCGCGCTGGGTAAGAATAATTTGCTGCTCCAGCTGGGCAAGGTTTGCCTTTTCGCGTATTAAGGCATCGTGATAGGGACGAGGATCTATTTCGAATAAAATATCTCCCTGACGAACAAGATCATTCTCTTTCACCGGCATTTTTATGATCACCCCGTTAACCTGAGGGGCGATGGTTATGGTATCAGCATAAACATAGGCATCATCAGTGCCGGGTGTCTGATCAAATACCCAGATTAACCAGAATAATATTGCCAGCGTAAGCACTGACAGCGCCAGAATAAACCGCCGCTGTCCCGCGCCATTTTTTAACTGAATAGACATCTGTTTTCCATGGTTAACAAATTGAGATTAATAAAAAAACAGGATCCACAATCCCATTGAGAAAAGGGTGATCAGCAGCGGATAAGTCAGGATATAAGGTGTGAGCCACGCATTTTTCCCATACCGGGTTAGTGACAGGTATATTGCCGCTGAGATCAGGCAACCACCGGAAATGCAAAATAACCAATCCGGGAAGTACGCGCCCAAAATATTGACCGAGGGAGAGTGCGCTGCACAGCCACTTAGCTGAAAGATGACGGCAGCCAGCAGAATTTTTCTGTATTTCATAAATAAATGCGTCATTGAATTTTCACATACCCTATATCAACCCGACGTCGACATACAACCATGTATTTAGTAGGTGTATTCGGTGCCTCGGGCAAGGCTGTGACGCTTTCTGGCACTAACAGAAGGCGTCGTATGGCGTCTTTCAGCCGGACAGAAAGGTGAGGGACAGCGCTAATTCAGACGTCTGGTTTGCTGGCTGAGAAGGGGGTTTTTACGGGTATTTGCGGTCCGGTCAGGCGGCGGTGGACACTGCTGACGGCAGGTTAGCTGCTGATAAGGATACCAGACGCAGGCGGGTTTGGTACGGCTGGCGGGATCGAAGCCAGCAAGTAATGATAACGACTCATTGCTCCCCCCTCCCTGACGAGCATCACCGTGTGAACGGCTGGATTATTTGCTGCAGCCTGACAGGCTTCACGCCCGTCAGGCATTAATCTCACGCCCCATTCTCTGCTAATACCAGACCTCTGACAGTGTTGATGTCAGGTTGATAATCACAGTGAATTGAGGCGCATTTGTGAAACGATATCGACTTACCAGCCCATGCGCCGCAGTAATGGCTTACCTTTACGCTGATGCTTAACGACGGCTAAAATATGTCCGATTACCAGCAGCGCCAACATCATGCAGGAAATAATATGCACCTGATTAAAAACGGTCGTAATCCCGGGGTCATTAATCGGTTGCGGTAACACAATCAGGTCAAATACGTTAATCGGTTTTTCCATCATCATTACGCCCGTAATCAGGACTAAAGCAATATTGCTGTAAAGCAGGAAGTGTCCGGCTGCAGCAAGCTTTTCTTCTTTATGACTGAGGAGATTATCGCCAGGTTTTCCGTGGCGCCATGCAAACCAGATCCTTAATATGAAGAGAGGGATATAAATTGTTGTAACGGAGACATTGATAAATCCAATCCAGCGTGCGCACTGCGGAGAGTGATGAAATAATGCAACATAGAATCCACTGAGCGTGGCCAGATGATAATAATGGCGGAGATCCAGTGCAACCAGATCTGCGGTAATGAATAACGCGGTGACACAAGGTTAATTCCCTATAACTAAATTTCTTAAGTGCATCCATGACACCTTCAATAAACACTGCCGTGGAAATTGGGCGCGCACTTTAAGCAATGGACAGAAGGGTGGCTATAAGATCATTCTTATAAATAAATATCCCGATTTACTTTATTTATCCGAAGTTAATCACCCCCGAAAAGAATATTTAGTGCCAGATAAATTAAGAGAGAAAATATTATTGATCAACTCAGGCTGTATTAAAAATTATTCTATTGAGTCTTAATTTCGTATTAACAGCCGGATCGCTGAAGTGGCCTTTAACGTCCTGTTGCTCTTGGGTAACTGCCTGAAGTTAAAGGCCTTAAACGATGCCAGTCAGCTTTATAATAAATTACGCCGGGCACAGGCTCAGGCCGCGCCTTATCGCTTTTGAGCCAAATCTGACAAGCCTGACGCCTGCTGGTTCCCTGTCTGGCTATGCTGTTTAATATCAGGAGCTGAGATACGCGAATAATAGTGCTTTGGCCGTTAATTATCGGACCACGACCGGGAACAGTCAGGGAGCAGGATATTTTGCCACGTTGCCGGAATATTCTCATTGGGCAGTGACCTGATTCTTAAAACTCCCGGTACGGCAGCAGCAATATCATCAGGTGTTTCCTGAACAACAAACAATCAAACGCTATGCCCTATGATTTACGTGGTTTCGGCCGCTCTTCAAAGCCTGCTGACCAGCCTGATCATGCTGGCTCTGCTAAAAGAGCCAAGGCAAAAGATTGTATTGAACTGATGAACCAGCTGGGTTTCAGGCAGTTTGCGCTGGTGGGACATGACAGAGGAAGCTATACAGCCTACCGAGCTGCGCTGGATTATCCTGACCGAATCACTCGCCTTGTCGTACTGGATTGCATTCCCATACTCGAAGCCCTGAACCGCTGTAATGAGAAATTTGCGCGGCAGTGGTACCACTGGTTCTTCTTTGCTCAACCCGAAAAACCAGAGCGGGCGATCCTCGCCGATCCGGACAAGTGGTATGGAGGCCAGCCCGAAACCATGGGAGATGAAGAATACAGTGAGTTCAGACGAGCCATCCACGATCCGGAAACGGTACATGGGATGATTGAGGACTATCGCGCCGGTCTGGGTATAGACAAAGAACACGAACTTCATGACCGTCAGAGCGGACGGATGATTGCATGCCCGACGCTCTGTTTATGGTCAAAATATGACGATCTGGAGGCGTTATATGGCGATATAGTGGGGATCTGGAAAAACTGGGCAGCCGATGTCACGGGTAAAGCCATCGCGAGCGGTCACCATATGGCAGAAGAGGCACCAGACGAATTAACAGCTGAACTCCGTCATTTTCTTTTACAGCAGGTGCCACCCTGAAATAACCTCTAGCTGCCTCTGTGACACATAATCGACCGATCGCTGGTTTTTCCACGAGAGTGCATGACTTAACCCTCAGGGGATTATTCAACTATCAGGCTCACCGATTAAAGCGGCGAGCCTGATTATTATTAACGCATCACTTTGACATCTTCCAGCGTGACCAGGCTTTCAGGTTTACCACTTATTTGCGTCGCGACCGGGACGAAAATATTGAGGTCCTGCAGCCAGGCAAATTTATCACTGCTACCCGGTTGCCCTTCGTCAGTTTCATCACACTTAACCAGCAGATATTTCCCACTAAACTCAGGTGAAATTTCATGCGCATCCCCCTGATCGGTTACGTCGCAACGTAACGCTGAAGCAGTGACTTTCTTATCGGCATCAATGCTTTCCCATTTCGCCTGATAGTGTTGTCCGGTCACTAACGGGAAACGCAGATCCGTCTGCAACGTGTTAAGCCGCGAAGCACCATTACTGATGGACATTGTGAACTTCAGCTGTAGCTGATTAGCCAGCGTTAAACGTTGCACCGTCCAGATACCATAGTCTTCCAGTTTGCGTATATAACCATCTGCTTGTGCATCCAGCTGTACTTTAACCTTACCCAGAGCGCTGACCGTGGTATAGCGAACCTGCTTAAAGCGCGGAAGCGCCCAGGGTTTAATCAGTGACTGTGCCTGATGCTCAATGGCTGCTGAAAGAGGGAATTTACTCAGCCACTGCGGATTATTATTGCTCAGATCGGGCATTGTTGGCCCCATCAGCTTTGATGCTGGCTTATTAGCCGCAGGGACAAAGTGTCCTTCGGCTCTGAAAGTTTTCCCTGCGGGTAACTGGCAGAGTTGCTCAAAGCGTTGGGTCATTTGGCCGTCAATTTTGAAGCTACTCTTGCGACGAATGATATCAGCAGTGATGAGTGAATCGGTAACGCGGCCTTCACTGTCGACGTTCATTGCAGCCACAGCATCACCCTGATGGGTTTTACAGTTATACAGGTAATGCTCAATTTTTAATTCAAGCGGGGCGTCATAAGGCGGTTCCCAGATGATATCTGCAAAGTCATATCCCATGCGCACCGATAAAATATCACCAATATGCTCAATGCTATTCACATCGACAAGGTTGGTAGTACCGTACTCAGACGTGGCTGATAATTTTTCCCAGCGTGCCTCTTTTATGGGTAACTGACAAACCTTGCGAATATCCTCTGCCGTCATTTGACTGTCATCCTGTGCCGGCGCATAGCGGAGGTAACTATTGCCGTAAAAGCGAGCTTTAGTAAGCCCGCTCTCATTCAATAAATCCTTGTACAGAAGCTGTGCCGTGCCGTGCTTACAATCAACGGATCGCCATTGCTGAGCTGTTTTTCCATTATTGAAGTTTAACGACACCATGTAATTCACACGATCGTGGATTTTGGTGACCGAAAAGGGGTTAGTTTTGCCGCCGGTCAATACAGGATTATCCGCAGCCTGAACCAGAGAAAAGGGCAGCAGCGTCAGAAAAAAAAGTGGCCGGATTAAAGGGCGTACACAGTACATACATGTTCCTTCATATAGTGTAAGAAAGGGAGTTATCGGCATCAGAAGCGGGATCGTTAGTGTTACGCGCCAGAAAAAACAGAGTGTGCGGTTGCTGCCGCCACTTCTGCACAAAATTGTCCGCCGCTTGTCGTGCCGTGAGCTACCAGAAAAAAGGATTTCATTGCGGCAAACAAACGGAGTGCGTCATCAGCGACATTGCATTATCAGCGACATTGCATTGTTTCGGTCGGCTTGTCATTCAGTCAGAACAGATAATTATCTGTTCGCCCGGCTAAGCGAAACCGTACAACTTTACCTTTGTTGTGAATATACCAATCGGCGTCCGCGTCTGGCCTTAAGCGGACGTTAATATGCTTCAAAGATTTGCTCTGATTACTGCTGCTATTATGACCGATATTCAGAATCGTATACCCGAATGAATAGCATTTTTAGCGATACGGCAGAATGATTGTTCTGAATCAGTAGTGCGGGCGAGTGAGTGAAACACCATCTTTCCGCCCTTCGCTTTAAATTTTTTCTGGTGCGATTCCCGCTTTTTGCTTTCGGCATTTTCTGCCGTCCCGGTTAAAGAAAATAGCGCATCTGGCTGGCTCAAATCATTGATCCACTATACTGACCAGTGAAGTTGTTATTTCACGACGAGACTGTTCACGATTAATGAATTAATACTGACCTCACCATGACGATCGGGAGAACAAAATGCAAAAGAGTAAAACCCTTAAAGGTCTGATAGCCGTATCGCTATTCGCAGCAATGTTCAGCACTGTCGGCGTGCAGGCAAAGACAACGACCAGCGCTGCGGACGCTGCTATGCAGAATGGATCGAAGGCTAAGCTCAGCGCCGGCGACGAAAAAGCGTTGAAAGACATGGCACAGGCCAATATCAATGAAATTGCCGCCGCAAAGATCGCCCTGACTAAGGCTGAAAGCAGCAAAGTCAAAGCGTTTGCCCAGCAGATGGTTAAAGACCATGGCGACGCCCTGAGCAAAGTACAAATGGTCGCCCAGCAAAAGGGTGTGACCTTGCCGACGGAGCCGGACGCCAAACACACGGCGATGGCCGCCACGCTGGAAAAGCAGAGCGGCGGCGCGTTTGACAAGATGTACATGGAAAATGCCGGCACCATGGATCACAAGATGGTGCTGTCGAAGCTGCAAAGTGACGCCAGTAAGATCAAGGATCCGGATGTGAAGGCGCTGGCTGACGCGCACATTCCGGTAGTTGAGCAGCATCTGAAGTCCGCTCAGCAGATGGCGATGTAAGTGGGCAGAACAGGAGCAGTTATCAGGTTGTCCGGTGGGCAATGTGCCTGCGGGCTGGGCAACCGGCCATCAGCGGTATCGGGCCGACACTGGCGATACGCCAGTCGGACTAAAAGCCCGGCCTGCCGCCTGAGAAAGCCCGCCAGAGCGGTATTTTATTGCCGCATACACCACTCATCGCGCGTCATCTCCCACAGTTGATAGTCCAGCAGACCGGCGACATAGGCTTTCTTGCCGGTTTCAATCAACCGCATTCCGGAATGACGTGAGATTGATACCGAGCCGCTATTGATCGCGGCTTTCGGCACCCGCATCACCGGCCGGCCCAGCGTCCTGAACCAGAAAGCGTTCACCGCCTGGCACGCTTCCGTCATAAAGCCGTGCCTCTGCCATTCCGGCACCAGCCAGAAACCCCGGTTATCATTTTCCTGATCGCGCAGTTCAATAAGACCGATGAGCTGTTCAGGTTTTTCCTGCCGCCTGATGGTCCAGCACCAGGCCTGTCCGGCCTGCATCGCGGGTAATGCGATATTATCGACGTAATCCTGCGCGGCGCCGTCGGGGTAGGGCCAGGGTATGGCAGCCGTCAGATAACGCACAATTTCCCACTGCGGGAACAGTACCTGAATAGCTGCTGCGTCGTGACGCTGAAGCGGTTCGAGCAGCAGCCGTTGAGTCTCAAGCTGTGGTGTCATGCTTCCTCCATGTTGCGGTTTACCCTTGCAATGATGTTGCTATGCCAGCGCGTGCGTTTCAACCTGTAGGTTGATTATCGAGCCTGGCAGCGTAAGCCTTATCGCCTAACAGACTGCACGGTGCAGTCTTAACCATTATCTGCCTCGTCAGCTGAATTTTTGATTTGTCTCTGAAGCCCTCAAATCTGGCCGGTGATGTCAGCGGTTCTTTGCGTCAGCGTGCGGATCGCGCTGGCAATGACCGGGAAGCCTCGTCTATGAACATTTGCCCGGGCTGCTTCAATGCTGGCGTTTAACGAGATCAACCTAATCTGGGCGGCGATAAAGTCGGCGGGCATGGCGCAGCGCCTTACGCGTTCGATAACGTGCCGTTAACCCAGAAGACGGTCATCATTGCGGGCTTGCCCACAGTCAGAACCACGGCGCAGATCTTCTTATCCCTCGGAACCTCTGAGAAGAAAAAATCGCTGGTGGGCGGTTTGTTCACTAAAAGAAGAGTAGCCCGGTGCGCTGGCTTGTGCCGTCCGGGGAAGTTTGAAAAGAGTCTCTTCAGCCCCGGGCTTATGGCGATGGTGCAGAAAGTCACTTGTTGCGGGTCAACGCATCTTTCTGTGGGAAATAAAAAGCCCGCTGTTAAGCGGGCTGGTGGCGAAGGTTAGAGGAACCATTGCGGCTTCACGCCGAACCGGGCTGAAAGCGCCTTGATATGTGAGATCGTCAGGGAACGCTGGCCGGAGAGGATCTGGCTTACAAGGGATTTAGAACCAATCTCTTCCTTCAGATCGGAGTAGGTCAGCTTATGCTGGTCAATCAGCGTGCGCAGCAGAGCGACGCCCACCGGCATTTCATCAACTGAGTTATTAAACTCGGCAAAGCGCTCGCTGTTATCCTCATAGTCGGCGATTTTGGCCGCCAGGAAGTCAATCAGCGGGTTTTCGTCGTCGTGGTCGATCAGGTAGTCTACCAGCGCCAGTGCGTCACGGTAGTCCTTCTCGGAGACACTGCCCCCCAGGAAAGGGACGGCGGCGACCAGTTGTTTTGTTGCCTCGATAGCTTTATTGGTGTCGACGATCATTCTTTATTCTCCCGATAGTAGCGAGTCAGCTTATCGTATTCAGCATGGGTGGCGATGTGCTTCACGTAAAAGCGCTTATTCACGAAGTTGATGTAGGCGATCACTCGTAAGTTATTGCCACCTACATCTAAAACCCACCACTTGTTGCGGTACTTAAAATTATCCAGGCTTGGCACGGCGGCACGCAGTTCATCCGGCGATTTGAAATCTGTTTCGCGAACCAGACGATACAGCGCCTTTATGGCTAAGGCATCGTTTGGAAAGAGCCGTGCCGCTTGCTCAAGTGGCTCTTTTGAAATGACGTGCATTAAGTGATTCCCTTCAGTAGTTCACAATATGTAAACACAATAACGCACAATACTCCCGGTGGCAATACCAGATAAGTCACGGTAAGAAGGAAGAGCGGGCCCGCCGTAGTGGGCAGGTATTACAGGTTAAGCAGGAATCCAGAATCGTTGCGATAATGCTGAAAGGATCTTCTCTACCGTGTCTGGCCAGGAGATGTCGCAGCCGGTAGAGCGTCAATGAGTGCTGGCGCTGTTTATTTTCCAGTGCATTAATTTTATTGGCCTGCAGCGCCTTGAGGCGCAGATAGGGGTTTGACGTGCCCGCGTTGCTTTGTTGACTGGCGTCCGGCAGCGCAGGATTTGCCTCACCGCTGGCGGCGAAATGCGGACTTAATTTGCAACTTAATGTACCTTGTTAAGCAGACTGGCTGGCTTAAATACCCGCTAAAATACTCTTGTTAACAGGTAACATCGGCAATGGCTCTGATCCCGAAAAACTACACGCGGCTGGAAAGTGGCTATCGTGAAAAAGCGTTAAAAATCTATCCGTGGGTGTGTGGACGTTGCTCACGCGAGTTCGTTTATTCGAACCTGCGTGAATTAACCGTGCACCATATCGATCACGATCACACCAATAACCCGGAAGATGGCAGCAACTGGGAGCTATTGTGTCTCTATTGTCACGACCACGAGCACTCGAAGTACACCGAAGCCGATCAGTACGGCACCAACGTGGTGGCGGGAGAGGACGCGCAGGATGATGTGGGCACAGCAACCTATAATCCGTTTGCCGATTTAAAATCGATGCTGACGAAGAAGAAATAAATCTCACCGGCGCTGCCGATCGGCCATTCTGCATTCCGGCCAGTCGGCAGCGCTGATTCGAAGACTGGCGCTTTATTTTTTATCCAGCGACCAGGTCGCGCTGCGGACGTCTACTTTCACCGGCAATAACCCAATCCCGGTAAATTTATCGGCCAGCGCCTGCTGCTGCGTAAAGACCTCCGGCGTCATGCACTGCGCACCGTAAGGCATTCTCGCCAGCGCACGTTGCCAGATTGGCTGCGGCAGGCCGGTTGACGAGGACATGATTTTTGCTGCCTCCTGCGGGTGCTGATTGGCCCAGCTACTGAGGGTGCCAAGCTGGTCGATTACCTGCAGTGCGGTCTGCGGATAGCTTTCAGCAAACTTACGGCTGGCAAGATAGAAGGTGTAATGCGGCACCAGCCCTTCAGCATTTTTTATCAGCCGGGCGTTGGCGTTGGTTTCCACTTCAGCATAGTAAGGGTCCCAGATAACCCAGGCATCGACCGCGCCACGCTGAAATGCCGCGCGCGCATCCGCCGGCGGTAAATAGACCGGAGTGATATCTTTATAGTTCAGGCCCGCCTGTTCCAGCGCCGTCACCAGCAGATAGTTGACGTCCGACCCTTTATTCAGCGCCACCCGCTTACCTTTCAAATCCGCCACATTTTTGATGGGGGAGTTAGCCGGCACCACAATGGCTTCAGTCTGTGGATTGGCCGGGGAGTGCGCCAGATAAACCAGATCGGCATTCGCCGCCTGCGCAAAGGTGGGCGGAGCATCGCCGGTGGCGGCAAGGTCAATACTGCCCACGTTCAGTCCTTCCAGCATCTGCGGCCCGGCCGGGAACTCGACCCAGTGCACCGCGATCCCCTGTTTCCTGAAGGTCTCATCCAGCGTGCCGCGATACTTCAGCAGGGCGAAGATATTGGCTTTCTGAAAGCCGATGTTAACCGTCTGCGGTGACTGTTCAGCCTGAGTAGTGAAAATCATCCCCGCCTGCGCGGCGACAATAAGCGCACTGAGTAAAACTTTTTTCATCTCTCTTTCCTGAGTCTGGTTGTAATCAGCGCAACATAACAAACGGCGCTTAAAGCGCTTAGCGATGAAAAATTCTATGCTTAGCTAAAAAACGTTATTGCTGCCAGACGGTGTCGCGCACTTTTATCGCCCGATTAAACAGGCCGAGCGCATAGAAGCGGTCAGCAATGATCTGCTGCTCACGAATAATCGCCAGGTTCATCCGCTGGGTTTGATGACTGCGCCGCGCCAGCGCATGCTGCAGTGAGGCGGTCGGGATGCCCAGCTCGCCGGATAACAGTTCAGCCGCTTCGTGACGGTTTGCATCGATGTAACGCCCGGTCTGCTCCAGCGCGTCAAGCAGCCGTTGCAGCAGATCGGCCGAATGGGCAGCAAACCCGCGTTCAGCCAGGTAGAACTGATGATTGTTGACCCGCCCGACGCCATCGGCGATCACCCGTAATTGGCCCGATTTCTCCGCATCGCTGAGTAGCGGATCCCACATCATCCAGGCATCAACCGCGTTCAGATCGCTGGGCGTCAGTGGATATTTTGGCGGAGCATAAACGATGCGTACCTCATCCAGCGCCAGACCGGCTTCATCCAGAATCTGTAACAGCAGATAGTGAACGTTAGATCCCCGGTTGACTGCGATACGTTTTCCCCGCAGGTCCGCGATCTGCCGCACCGGGCTGTCATGGGTGACCAGCAACGCCACGCTCTGCGGCGCAGCGGGCTCCCAGGCGACATACACCATCGGACTGTTGCCGGCCTGCGCGAACAGCGGCGGTACCTCACCGGTGGTGCCGAAATCGATCTCATGGTTACTCAGCGCATGTAACAGCTGCGGTCCGGCCGGGAACTCGCTCCACAATACGCTCACGCCCTGGCCCGCCAGCTGTTTCTCCAGCGTCTGTCGCGCTTTCAGAATGCCAAGATTGCCAAATTTCTGATAACCAATACGCAGTTCCCGCTCCGGTCGGACCGGTTGCAGCAGCGACGGATCGCGCTGACGCATCAGGTTGCGGCGCGGCTTTATCACCCCAAGGTGCCCGAGCTGGGTGCGCAGGGTATGACGACTGATGCCGAGTAGCGACGCCGCCTGTACCTGATTGCCGTGGCTCAGCTCCAGTGCATTTTTCACCAGCGCGGCGATCACGCGCGGGTAGATCGGGCTGTCGCTCTCCTGCATCTGCTGGCGCAGAAAACGACTCAGTGCCTCTTCACCCTGCGGCACCTCGCTGCTGGCAACCGGCCCTAACCGCAACTGCTGCGGCGTGATCAGGGCGCCAGTACTCAGCAGCACGGCGTTATGCAGCGTATTTTCCAGTTCGCGGATATTGCCCGGCCACGGGTAGTCACGCAGCGTGTCGATGGCGTCCTCGCTAAGCCGCAACTGCGGACGTCCCAGACGCCGGGCATAAAGTTGCAGAAAGTGACCGGCCAGTAGCGGAATATCCTCACAGCGCTGGCGCAACGGCGGCAACGTCACACTGGCGACATTCAGCCGGTAGAACAGATCCTCGCGAAAACGCCGTTCGCGGATCGCCACCGCTAAATCGACATGGGTCGCGGCAATCACCCGGACGTTGACCTTGACCGCTTTTGACGATCCTACCCGGATGATTTCGCGCTCCTGCAACACCCGCAGCAGTTTGACCTGTAACGGCAGACTCAGTTCGCCTATCTCATCCAGCAGCAGCGTGCCGCCTTCTGCGGCTTCGAACCAGCCCAGATGCCGATCCTGGGCACCGGTAAAGGCCCCTTTTTCATGACCGAATAGCTCTGACTCGGCCAGACTTTCGGTCAGCGCGCCACAGTTGACCGCCAGGAAAGGATGCTGGCTGCGCGGGCTGTGATGATGCAGATAACGCGCCATCACCTCTTTGCCGGTGCCCGTTTCACCAATAATCAGAACCGTCGCATCGGTAGGTGCGAGCTGATCAAGCACGTTTTTAAACGCACGTGAGGCGGGATCAATTAGCTCCGGACCGGAAATCTGCATCTCATTCCCCTGCAAGAAAAGCCAGCCATGACGATAGCGTGACAGCAGGCCGGAAACGAGAGGCTGCCAACGGCAAAAAGTTGCCAATGCAGCAGCCTGTCACCGCAGTTGTTGCATTGGCAACAGAGGCTATTGATTATCGAAAAATATAAGCCGTTGAATTAAAAGTAATAATATAAACTGCGCGGTTGGCACGTTCTCTGCTAAACCACATATAACCAAATGAATGGCTGCTATGTATTAAATTCAAATATCGTTATAAAGGAATCTGCTAATGCGCGACGCAACACACGCAAACCTTAACCTGTTCTGGTTTTTGCCTACCCATGGTGACGGACGTTATCTTGGCACCACCGAGGGTGGAAGAGCGGTAGATCTACCCTATTTACAACAAGTTGCGTTAGCTGCGGATAACCTTGGCTACTACGGCGTATTAATCCCGACCGGCAAAAGCTGCGAGGATTCATGGCTGGTGGCCGCTGCGCTGGCACCAATGACGAAAAAATTGCGTTATCTGGTGGCGGTTCGTCCCGGCCTGCAGCCGCCCAGCCTGGCGGCGCGGATGGCGGCCACGCTCGATCGCCTGTCAGAGGGGCGCTTGCTGATCAATGTGGTGACCGGCGGTGATCCAGTGGAAAACAAAGGTGACGGCATTTTCCTCAGTCATGCTGAGCGTTATCAGGTTACCCGGGAATTTCTGACCGTCTATTCGCGACTCCTGAAGGGCGAAAAGGTCGATTTCAGCGGCGAGCACATTCGGGTTGAAGGGGCTGAAATTTTGTTTCCGCCGGTGCAGCAGGATGGTCCTCCGCTCTATTTTGGTGGATCGTCGGACGAGGCTATCGACGTTGCGGCTGAGCAGATCGATACTTATCTCACCTGGGGCGAGCCGGTCGGGCAGGTGGCTGAGAAGCTGGCCGTGGTGCGCCAGCGCGCCGCAGAAAAGGGGCGCACACTCTCTTACGGTATTCGTTTGCATGTCATTGTTCGTGAGACTGAAGAGGAAGCCTGGGCCGCCGCCGACCGCCTGATCGCTCACCTGGATGAAGAGACCATCGCAGCAGCGCAGAAAATTTTTGCCCGGATGGATTCAGCCGGCCAGGCGCGAATGAGTGCGCTGCATCAGGGCTCACGCGACAGCCTGCGCATCGGGCCGAACCTGTGGGCTGGGGTCGGGCTGGTGCGTGGCGGTGCCGGTACCGCGCTGGTGGGCAATCCACAACAGGTAGCCGATCGCATTCGTGAATATCAGGCGCTGGGCATCGGGAACTTTATCTTCTCCGGCTATCCGCACCTTGAGGAGGCCCATCGCTTCGCCGAACTGGTGATGCCGCTGCTGCCGCTGGCGGCGAACACCGATAAACAGCAGCGTCGGGTGAATACCGGGCCGTTTGGTGAAACCATCGGTGGCGACCGTCGTCCGGATAAACCAGCCAGCGCGCGTTAACAGAGGAAAAGGCCACGTATGTCACAACAGCACATCGTTATTATTGGTGGCGGATTTACCGGGACCGCGCTGGCGATTCATCTGGCGCGGCTGGGTCCGGCGGGATTACGGGTCACGCTGATTGAACCGCGCGAGCAGCCTGGTCAGGGTGTGGCGTACGGTACGGTCGATCCGGCCCACCGCATCAACGTACCCGCCGCCCGGATGCAGCTAGCCGGTGACCCGGACGGCGCTTTCGATCGCTGGTTCCGGGCCTCGACTGGCGTACAGGCCGATCCCGATGCGCTGTGGCCGGATGGCAATGTTTACCCGCAGCGCGGTCAGTTTGGCCGCTGGGTCAACCAGCAGTTTAACCAGGCGCGGGCGGACTCTGCGGTGCAGCTCAGCCACCTGTGTGATCGGGCCGTTACCCTGCGTGATGGCGTGGTGACGACCGCCTCCGGCCAGCAGCTAAAGGCCGACCACGTAGTGCTGGCGATCAGTCATCCGCCGCCCGCGTTGCCGGCATTGCTGCAACCTTTGCTGCATCATCCGGCCGTGATCGCGAATCCGTGGCAACGCGATGCGCTGGCACAGGTTGCGCCGGGCGATCGCGTGGCCATTATCGGCTCGGGTTTAACCATGTCCGATGTGGTGGCCTCACTGCATCGTCAGGGGCACCACGGCACCCTCACCGTTTTCTCACGGCGCGGACAACTGCCACGCCCGAACCTCAGCGGCAGTTATGACAACCTGACGCTGGACTACGCGCAGCCACAGCCGGCGACGGCGCGTGGCTGGCTGCACCGGATCCGTCAGGAGATCAGGCTAGCCGCCGTGCAGAACCTGCCGTGGCAGCTGGTGCTGGATGATATCCGCCGCAACGGACAGCGCATCTGGCAAAGCCTCTCGCTGGCGGAACAGCGGCGCTTTTTGCAGCATCTGCGGCCGTGGTGGGACGTACACCGCTACCGGATTGCGCCGCAGGTCAGCGCGGTACTCAGTCAGCAGCAGGCCAGCGGCCAGCTGACGGTACTGGCTGCCCGCCTGTTAGCCGCCGACGTCATCGAACAGCAGCTCAGCCTGACGCTGGGGCTGCGGGGCGGGGATGCCACTACGATTCGGGTCGATAAAGTGATTGTCACTACCGGACCGGCTCATGGCGCGCTGCTGAGCAGCAGCCCGTTACTGCATCAGTTGCAGGCTGACGGGGTGATCCAGCCCGATCCGCTGGCGTTGGGTATCCACGTAAACGCACTTTCGCAGACCCTGAACGCGCAGGGCGCGGCCAACCCGCAGCTCTATGTGGCCGGACCGGCGGCGCGCGGGCATTTTGGCGAGCTGATGGGACTGCCGCAGGTGGCCGAACACGCGGAATCCGTGGCGCAGCACCTGCTAGCGGGCACCCATTCTCCTCACCATGAGCGATGTCCCGGCTCACTCACGCACTAAAACTAACCTGTAAACCCAATCGATAATTAAACGTGGGCGGCAAGCAATTGCCGCATCCGCTCAGGAGTCGCTATGCCATCGCAACGTGAAATTCGCCTTAATGCTTTCGATATGAACTGTGTCGGTCACCAGTCACCCGGCTTGTGGGCCCATCCGCGCGACCGATCCTGGCAGTACAAAGATCTGGAATACTGGACCGATCTGGCGCGGCTGCTGGAGCGTGGCAAATTTGATGGGCTGTTTATTGCCGACGTGCTGGGCGTGTATGACGTGCTGAACGGCAACAATCAGGCGGCGATTCGTCAGGCCACGCAGGTGCCGGTAAATGATCCGCTGGCGTTAATCACTCCGATGGCGCTGGTCACCGAACATCTTGGTTTTGGCCTGACGGCGTCGCTGTCGTTTGAGCATCCTTATCCGTTTGCCCGTCGCCTCTCAACCCTTGATCATCTCACCAAAGGCCGGGTCGGCTGGAATATCGTCACCTCGTATCTGGAAAGTGGGGCGCGCAATATCGGTCACCAGACGCAAACCGATCATGATGCCCGCTACGACTATGCCGACGAATATCTGCAGGTGATCTACAAGCTGCTGGAGGGCAGCTGGGAGGAGGACGCGATTCTGCGCGATCGTGAACGCCGTATCTTCAGCGATCCGCATAAGATCCATCCGATTAATCATCAGGCAAATTCTTCCAGGTGCCGGGTATTCATCTGTGCGAACCGTCGCCGCAGCGCACGCCGGTGCTGTATCAGGCCGGGGCCTCCAGCCGTGGTAAAGCCTTCGCAGCCGGCCATGCCGAGTGCGTTTTCGTCGCCGCGCCGTCGAAAGTGCTGCTGAAAAAGACCGTGGCGGATATCCGGCGACGGGCGGCCGAAGCGGGACGCGATCCGCGATCGATTCTGATCTTTAATCTGCAAACGGTGATTGTCGGCGAGACCGATCGGGCGGCGCAGGACAAATGGACCGAATACAAACGCTATGTCAGCTACGAAGGCGCACTGGCGCTGATTTCCGGCTGGACCGGTATCGATTTCGGCCAGTATCAGCCGGATCAGGTATTAAAACATCTGCACACCAACGCCATTCAGTCGGCGGTGGAGACCTTTTCAACCGCCGATCCCGATCGTCAGTGGACGGTGCAGGGACTGGCAGACTGGGTCGGGATTGGCGGTTTTGGTCCGCTGCTGGTGGGCAGTGCCGCCACGGTTGCCGATGAGTTGCAGAGCTGGGTAGAGGAGACGGACGTTGACGGCTTCAATCTCGCCTATGCCGTGACGCATGAAACTTTTACCGACGTGGTCGGGCTGCTGGTGCCGGAGTTGCAGCGGCGTGGCGTCTACAAACAGGATTATCAGCCGGGTACGCTGCGTGAAAAGCTGTTTGGTCAGGGGCCGCGGCTGGCGTTACCACATCCGGCTGCCGGTTATCGCTGGCCTGCTGCGGCAGAAGCACGGATTAAAAGCGCGGAGGCCTCATGATTGAGATCGAGGGTTTGTGCAAAAGCTACGCCGCGCCGAACAATCGCACCATTGAGGTGCTCAACGCGATTACCCTGAGCGTGCCCGCCGGTTCGATCACTGCTGTGGTCGGGCCGAGTGGTGCGGGCAAATCGACGCTGGCGAAATGCATCAGTCTGCTGGAGAAGCCAACCTCGGGCAGCATCCGGGTCAATGGTGAGGATCTGTCGCACTACAGCGGGGAAATGCTGCGCCGCAAACGCCGGGCGATTGGCACCGTCTTTCAGTCATCGGCTCTGCTGCAACGTAAAACCGCCTGGCAGAATGTTGCCCTGCCGCTGGAATGGCTCGGCGTGGTGCCGGGTGAGATCAAACGTCACGTCGGGACGCTGCTGGAGAGCGTCGGCCTGAGTGCGAAGGCGGACTTTTATCCGGCGCAGCTGTCAGGCGGCCAGCGTCAGCGTGTGGGGATCGCCCGTGCACTGGCGCTTAAACCGTCGGTGCTGCTGGCTGATGAAGCGACCTCCGGCCTCGATCCCGACGCCACCAGCGCGATTCTGACGTTACTCAAAACCCTGCGTGACCAGTTCGGCTTATCGATCATCTTTATTACGCATGAGATGGATGTGGTACGGCGCGCGGCTGACGCGGTGGCGCAGATCGCCGAGGGCCGGCTGGTGCATCAGGGTGCGTTACGCACCTTGCTCGCCAGCCCGGACTCCTCACTCGGACAACAGCTGTTCCCGCTACGGCCGCTCGCCGGCCATGGCGACCTGCTGCTGCAGCTCACCTACGGCGATCGTCCGATCGCTCCCGACTGGATCAGCCAGCTGACGCAGCGGTTTGGCGTGCAGGTCGATCTGCTGGCGGCGCACGTCGAGCAGGTGGGTGGCGCGCTGGCCGGGCGAATGCAGGTGGCGATCCGCTTTTCGCACAGCGCCGTCACGCCGACTCAGCTGATTGAACAGCTTGGGCTATTTGGCATTCATGCCGGGCTGCTCGATCAGCGTCCGCTCCTGCGGGAGGCCGTATGAAGCCCGCCGACGTCATCAGCCAGGATACGCCGTGGAGCCAGCTCCCTGCGCTGATGCTGCCCGCCTATGGTGAAACCTGGCTGATGGTCATCATCGTCATGCTGTTTGTGGTGACGTTCGGCGGCGTGCTGGGTGTGGTGTTGTTTAATAGCTCACGGCAGGGGCTGTTTCCGCAGCCGATGCTTCATCGCAGCCTGAGTGGCCTCGTTAACATCGGCCGGTCGCTGCCTTTTCTGGTGCTGATGGCAGCGATCATTCCTTTTACCTTCTGGCTGACCGGCACCACCATCGGTATTCCGGCCGCGGTAGTGCCGATGATCATTGCCGGCACGCCGTTTTTCGCCCGGCTGGTCGAAAACGCGTTACGGGAATTGCCCGCCGAGGTGACGGCTGTTGGGCTGGTGTCGGGCGGTTCAGTCTGGCAAATCATTACCCGCGCCCAGCTCAGTGAAGCATTGCCGGCTATCGTCGCTGCGGTGGTGCTGAATCTGATCTCAATGATCGAATATTCCGCTATCGCCGGCACCATCGGCGCGGGCGGTATTGGCTATCTGGCGGTGGTTTACGGTTATCAGCGCTTTGATCAACACATCATGATTGCCACCATCATCGTGCTGATTGTCACTATCCAGCTGGTTCAGTTTTTGGGTGACCGTGTTATTGCGGCACTGCAACCTCATCAGGGAAAACATCGGTTATGACACATCACGACTTTGAAATCAGACAAAAGAAAAAATGGCCGTGGGCAGTTGCCGCGATGGTGCTGGTGGTGATCGCCGGCATTGCCTGGTTTACCTTTGCTCACCAGAGCCGGGCGGTGACCTTTGGCAGCACGCTGAAGGTCCATTTTGAGCCGGCAATGGCCGGTGAGGCACGGCTAATCGAGTATGTGGCGCAACATATTGCGCCTGACTATGGCATTAAGCTGGAAGCAGCCGGTTTGCAGGATCCGGTGCAGGCCGATCGCGCCGTAGCCGAAGGGCAATACGCTGCCACGGTTTATCAGCATCAGTGGTGGCTTAAACAGGTTGTCGAGGCAAATAAGTTTGAGCTGACGGCAACCCAACCGCTGTTCCAGTGGGCTTTCGGCATTTACTCCGATCGTTACCGTTCCATCAGCGATCTGCCGCCAGGCGCGGTGATTGTAGTGCCAAACGATGGGGCTAATCAGGGGCAGGCGTTGTGGCTGTTGCAGCGCATCGGGTTACTGACACTCGATCCGTCGATAGAGCCACGGACCGCCAGACTGCGGGATATTAAAGATAATCCGCATCAGTGGGTATTTAAGGAACTGGATTTATTAACCATGCCTCGCGCGCTGAATTCAGTGGATGCCGCCATTGGTTATGTTTCGCAGTTTGATGCCGGAAAAGTACCGCGCGATAAAGGGATCTTATTTCCGCCCGCGCCACGAACCTTCGCCTCACAGTTGGTGATTGGCACCCGCTGGCTGTCGGACGACAATATTATCAGGCTGAAAAAAGCTTTTGCCGATCCGCGTTTGCAGCAGTGGTTAAAACAGACCCAGGATCCGCTGGTAAAAGGTGTGCTGGTGCCGGTTTCGGCTGAATAAAAAGATTCATGTTTTAAAAATACCGGGTGAATCGGACGATTCATCCGGGTTTTTTGCTGCCTGAAATTCATGTTTAAGTTATTGATATAAATGAAATAGTTATCTGTATTTGTTGTTTGTTTACCGTCCGGTTAATTCATATAAACACCGGGTCACCTGCTGAATACAATAACGAGGATATCATGAGTACACTGAATATTGACGACACCCTGAACGTCCCTCCACCACATTCGGCACCGGTGCGCTCGGTGAGTGATGTGGCGAAACTGATCAATAGCCGTGCCGAAAAAAACAGCTACGCGCGCTGGATTGTTTTTCTGGCGCTGGGCGGCGTGTTTCTCGATGCCTACGATCTGACCACGCTCTCTTACGGTATCGATGATGTGGTGAAGGAGTTTGGTCTGACGCCGACCCTCACCGGCCTGGTAACTTCATCGATTATGATCGGCACCATTGTGGGTAATCTGGTGGGGGGATGGCTGACCGATAAATATGGCCGCTATTCGGTGTTTATGGCGGACATGCTGTTCTTTGTGGTATCGGCTATTGCGGCGGGGCTGGCACCCAACGTGTGGGTGTTGATTGGTGCGCGATTTCTGATGGGCATTGGGGTGGGGATTGATCTGCCGGTGGCCATGGCCTATCTGGCGGAGTTTTCAAAATTCTCGGGCAAGGGAAATAAAGCCTCCCGTCTCGCGGCCTGGTGCCCGATGTGGTACGCGGCATCGTCAGCCTGTTTCTTTATTATTTTCGCCCTCTATTTCCTGCTGCCGGCTGAGCATATCGACTGGCTGTGGCGCGCCTCGCTGCTGTTCGGTGCGGTGCCGGCGCTATTGATTATCGCGGTGCGCAGCAAGTTTATGAACGAGTCGCCGCTGTGGGCGGCTAATCAGGGCGACTTAAGCGGCGCGGTGCGCATTCTGCGTGACTCGTACGGCATTATCGCCCATGAAGAAAAAGCCGCTGAACCGGTGATGAAACACGCGGCGGTGCCTGAGGTGAGTTTTCGGGTGCTGTTTCAGAAGCCCTACCTTGAGCGCACCCTGGTCACCGCAGTGATGAACATCTGTATTTCATTCGAATACACCGCCATCGCCTTTTTCCTGCCGTCGATCCTGGCGCAGTTCCTCGGTGCCGGCGTATTTGAAACCATTTCCGCCTCGCTGGGACTGAATGCGCTGTTTGCCTTTACCGGTGGGCTGCTGGGGATGCGGCTGGCGTGGAAATTTCCCTCACGGCATGTCGCGATTGCCGGTTTTGCACTGCAGTTTATCGCACTGGTCTCGCTGGCGTTAATTGGCCATCCGCAGGCAACGCTCGGGGTGGTGATTGCGGTACTGATGCTGGGCCTGTGGCTGTTTGCCGAAGGTTTTGGTCCCGGCGCGCAGATGATGATTTATCCGGCGCTCTCTTATCCCACCCATATCCGGGCCACCGGTGTTGGCTTTGGCCGTTCCCTGTCGGGGATTGGCAGTGCGTTGGCGCTGTTTATCCTGCCAATTTTGCAGGCGCGTTACGGCACCAATCTGTTCTGGATCGTCTCTCTCGCCGCCATTATTCCGATCGTTTTCCTGTTAGTTATCCGTTTTGAACCCACCCGACAGGACATTGATGCGCAACCTGAATCAGGAGAAAAGCATGTCTGAATTAAACCACAACGACTTCGTCGCACTGCAACACCGTTTCAGACCGGTTTTCGACCGCATTGCGGCAGGTGCCGCTGCGCGCGAAGCCGATCGGGTGCTGCTGGATGAGCCGATCCGCTGGCTGAAACAGGCGCGATTTGGCACGTTGCGCATTCCGGTGGCGGAGGGGGGATTCGGCGTCTCGCTGCCGCAGCTGTTCGAATTACTGACTGAGCTGGCCGCAGCGGATTCCAACCTGCCGCAGGCGCTGCGGGCGCACTTTGCCTTTGTGGAGGATCGGCTGAATCAGCCGGACAGTGACGACCGGCGTCGCTGGTTTAGTCGCTTTATTGATGGCGAACTGGTCGGCAGTGGCTGGAGTGAAATCGGTGCGGTTAAGCTGGGTGAGGTCAATACCAGGGTGACGCCAGCGGAGCAGGGCTGGCGGCTCAGCGGCGAGAAATTTTACAGCACCGGCACGCTGTATGCTGACTGGATTGATGTCTATGCGCGGCGCAGCGACAACGGCCGCGATGTTATCGCGCTGGTCAGCACCCATCAGACAGGCGTCGATCGCGACGATGACTGGGATGGTTTTGGCCAGCGCCTGACCGGCAGCGGGACGACGCGCTTTAATCAGGCGCGGGTAGAACAGCCACACGTCTATGACTTCAGCGAGCGTTTTCGCTATCAGACCGCCTTCTATCAGCATGTGTTGCTGGCCGCGCTGGCAGGCATTGGACGGGCGGTGGTACATGATGTGGCGCAGGGCGTGGCACAGCGTAAGCGAATCTACAGTCACGGTAATGCCGGCCAGGTTAAGCAGGATGTTCAGGTGCTGCAGGTGGTGGGTCAGATCAGCAGCTGGGCGTGGGCGACAGAGGCGGCGGTGGCGCGCGCAACCCACTCATTGCAGCAGGCGTTTGTGTTGCAGCAAGGTGATGCCGATGAGGTACAACGCCACGCGGCTAATGTGCTGGCGGAAGTCGAATCAGCCCAGGCGCAGGTCATTGCGGTTGATCTGATCACCCGCGCCGCCAGTGAGTTATTTAATGCGCTGGGTGCCTCTGACACCCGCGTCAGTCAGGCGCTGGACCGTCACTGGCGCAATGCCCGCACGCTGTCGTCACATAATCCGGTGATCTACAAAATGCGAAATGTCGGTGACTGGCAGGTTAACGGCAGCGATCCGACCTTTATCTGGCAGATCGGCAACGGAACCGCTTAGATCAGCCTGGCGATTGCGGGTCGCTAAACGGCAGCCCGCAATCGCCTTTCAGCCGCTACCTGGCGGAGCGTTACCAGAGCGCAATGCCGCAACGTTTTAACAGCATCGCCCAGAGCGCAAACAGCAGCAGCGTCAGGCCACAGCAGAGGGTCAGCGTCAGCCAGAAGCCATAACGCTGATGGAGAAACGGAAACAGGATAAACATCGGCAGGGTTGGCACCACATACCAGAAAGTGTACCAGGCGTGGGCAGAAATTTTCTCCGCCGTCTGGCCTTCCAGCTTCATCCACACCAGCACCAGCACGGTGACCAACGGCAGGGCGGCCAGCAGCCCGCCGAGCCGATCGCTGCGTTTGGCCGTTTCGGAAATCAGCACCACCATAAATGCGGTTATCGCATATTTTGACACCAGCCAGAGCATAGTTTTCCTCGTTAATCAGTGAGCTGCCAGCCGGATGCGGCAAACCCGCTCACCCGGTGCGTATCAGCAGGCGAAACACGCGGCGGCTATCCCGGACCTGTGCTGCGGTGGTGGTCAGCGCAGGCTGGTCAGGCAGGCAGTGCCATTAATCAAATATATCCTTTCCGCGAATAAAACAAACCGCTTACGGCCCGGAACACCTTTTACCGGGCCGCATCAGTTTGCCTGCGGCAGCCGCCGGTTGCCAGCCGCCAGCCGCCAAAAATACGACGTGCATCTGCACACATCGCGAACATAGAAACTAAAAAAGCCGCTGAGCTTTTGTTAGTGGCTTACCCTTTGATTGTTCATATGTTCATCCCTGGGCGGCTTTGCTGCGACAGACTTCACAACCCCAGCGATGAATTTTATAAAGCCGGATAATTGTGATTGTACTCACAATGAGCAGGCAAAAAATAGGCGATAAAATATAACAAATGAACAACATCCGTTCATATGAACGTAAGCAGTAACCTCTGCTGTTAACGCTAATAGAAAAAGGGACGACTATGCCAGCTCACACACTGCGCTTCGATGGTTGTAGCAGACCGCTTCCCCCTACGGGATAGATTGCCCGTTACGTTGCGCCGCCTGATAGCGACATTCAACCTCTGACCTGAACACACAAGGTTCCTCTATGAAAAACCGATACAGTACGAAAATACTGGCGCTTTTCTGCGCCCTGTCATTTCTGATGTATGTCGATCGCGTCAACCTGTCGACAGCTGCCGGGCTGATTAAGCAGGATTTAGGCCTTAACAACACCGATCTTGGACTTATTTTTTCCGCTTTTGCTTACACCTATTTAGTTTTCCAGATTGTTGGCGGCTGGTTTGTCGATCGCTACGGCGCCCGCAAAACCATCATTATCTGCGGCAGCATCTGGGTGGTGGCTACCGTTTGTACCGGCTTTGCTGGTGGCTTCGCCTCTCTGTTTCTGTCACGGATGTTGTTAGGCATTGGTGAAGGCGCCGCGCTGCCTTCCCAGGCACGGGCCATGACGTTCTGGTTCTCCAGTGAAAAACGTGGTTTCGTCCAGGGCATCACCCACTCCTTCTCCCGCTTCGGTAATGCGGTGACACCGTCACTGGTGGCGCTGCTGGTGATGCTGCACTCCTGGCGTTTCTCCTTTATTGCCTTAGGGGTCATCACTGCGGTGTGGCTGGCATTCTGGATTGCCGGCTTCCGCGACAACCCACATCTGATTGCCGACATGAGTGAGGAGGAGCGCAAAATCCTGCCAAAACCGGATGCCAGCCTGACGGTTAAAGCGCCAACGCCGTGGAAGGCACTGCTGAAACGCATTGGCCCGACCATGGGCGTCTATTTCTGCTACGGCTGGACCGGCTGGCTGTTTTTTACCTGGCTGCCCACTTTCTTTATGAACGGTCGTGGCATGGATCTCAAATCGTCAGCGCTGTTTACCTCGGCAGTCTTTCTCTCCGGCGTGGTCGGCAACACGGTCGGCGGGGTGGTTAGCGACCGGATCCTGAAACGCACCGGCAACGTGGTCGCTGCGCGTCGTAACGTGATTATCTTCAGCTTTCTTTCCGCCGGGTTACTGCTGATACCGGTGATCGGTTCCACCGATATGACCGTGATTACGGTCTGCCTCGGTCTGGCCTTTTTCTGCCTCGAACTGACGATTGGTCCGATCTGGGCGGTACCGATGGAGATCACCCCTAAATATGTCGGTGTCGCCAGTGGGCTGGTGAACGCCGGTTCGGCGGTGGCAGGCATCATCTCGCCCATTCTGTTTGGCATCATCATCGACAAAACCGGTAACTGGAGCCTGCCGTTTTACGGCTCGGTGGTTCTGCTGATGGTGGGCATCGTACTGACCTTCTTTATGCGTCCAGATATTCCCTTGTCTGAAGATGCTCCTTCTCGCGGCGCGGTTGAGCCGGTTAAAAATGCGTATCACTGAGGAACCCCTGATGAAAAAACCTTCTGTTGCACTGGTGCTGGGCGATCCAGCAGGTATTGGTCCGGAGCTGGTGGCGAAAGTGCTGTCACAGCCGGCGCTGCGCGCGCTGGCTAACGTGATTATCATCGCGGACCGCCATGAGCTGGAAAAAGGCATGGCCATTGCCGGTCAGCGTTTCGACTATGACGAAATCACCGATACCACAGCAATTGCGTTCACCGCCGACCGGCCGCTGCTGCTCAATCACGACTGGTCCCGACGTACGCCGTTCCACTATGGCAGCGCCAGCGAACAAAGCGGCGTCTATATCCTGGAGACGCTGGCCCGTGCCGTCGAATTAACCCAGCAGGGTATTACCCAGGGGATCTGCTTCGCGCCGCTGAATAAGCAGGCGATGCACATGGGCGGACTGAAGCATCGCGATGAGCTGCACTGGTTTGCTGAGCTGCTGAAGTTTGACGACTTCTGCTGTGAGGTTAACGTGGTAGATGATCTCTGGGCGGGACGCGCGACGTCGCACATTCCGTTCCGCGATATCGTGAAAAATCTCAGCGTTAACGGTGTGGTGGAGACGATTTCACTGATGGATCGTACGCTGCGTCAGGCTGGCATCGCCGCGCCCAAAATTGCCGTGCAGGCGCTTAACCCGCACGGCGGCGAGAATGGCCTGTTTGGCGATGAGGAGCAGACGATTATCCAGCCGGCGATGTCGCAGGCCAGAGCACTGGGGATTGACGTTTACGGGCCTTACCCGGCGGATACCACCTATAAAGCGGTGGAGACCGGTAAGCTGGATGCGGTGGTATCGATGTACCACGACCAGTTCGCCACGGCGCTAAAAATGCTGGGCTTTGAGCGCGGCGTAACGGTTCAGGGTGGGTTGCCGGTCCCGATTGCCACCGCCAACCACGGCACCGCCTACAACCTGTATGGGCAAAATCTTGCCACGCCCTCGGCGTTTGAGAATGCCTTCCGCCTGCTGGTAAAAATGGCGGGCAGCGCTGGTTAAGATGGCACAGTGATCCCGGCTGACTGCCGGGATCAGCCGGTTTAACGGGGCGGATCGTCGCGCACCCCACCAGCCCCCCTTCGCCTGAACGCGCCGCGCCGGTAAACCTCTGCAACAGCTAACGCGATGACGGTGGTGCGGCAGATTCCCGGTTATTCTCTGCCGCGCCGTTGCCTGAACATCGTTAACTTCGCAGAATGTGGTTAATCACCGATGCGGTTACCCTGCTGATCAATGACGGCTTCTCCGTCCTCTTTGCTGAACGCACCTTGCTGCCGATCCGGCAGAATATCCAGCACCTGCTCAGAAGGACGGCAGAGCCGGGTGCCGAGCGGCGTCACCACGATTGGGCGGTTAATCAGCAGCGGATAAGCCAGCATCGCGTCCAGCAACGTATCATCACTCAGCTGCTGATCCGCCAGCCCCAGCTGCTGGTAGGGCTCGGTATTCTGCCGCAGCAGGGCGCGCACGCTGATGCCCATCTCTGCGATCAGTTTTTTAAGTGTTTCGCGGGTTGGCGGCGTCTCCAGATAGAGCACGATTGCCGGCTCGACCCCACTGTTGCGGATCAGGGCCAGGGTATTACGCGAAGTGCCGCATTCCGGGTTGTGATAAATAGTGATGTCTCGCATAAAGCATTCTCCGTTACGGAACGGCACTGGCACGTTCCGCTTGTCAGGTCAGAAAGAGAGTCGCAGCGCCAGCGCCGTCAGCGTAACCAGCAGCACCGGCAGCGTCATAACTATCCCCACGCGGCAGTAATATCCCCAGCTGATGGTGATGTTTCTCTGCGCCAGAACGTGCAGCCACAGCAGAGTCGCCAGGCTACCGATCGGGGTGATCTTCGGCCCCAGATCGCAGCCGATAATATTGGCGTAGACCATCGCCTCTCTGACTACGCCCTGCGCGCTGCTGCCGTCGATGGAGAGCGCGCCCACCAGCACCGTCGGCATATTGTTCATCACTGAAGAGAGCAGGGCGGTGAGCAAACCGGTTCCCAGCGTGGTACCCCAGAGGCCATGTTCAGCGAAGCGGTTCAGCACGGCAGAAAGGTAGTCGGTCAGGCCGGCATTTTGCAGGCCATACACCACCAGATACATGCCAAGCGAGAAGATAACGATCTGCCAGGGCGCGCCTTTCAGCACCTTGCCGGTATCAATCACCCGACCACGACGGGCCACGGCCAGCAGGATAGCTGCCGCCACCGCCGCCACCAGGCTGACCGGCACTCCCAGCGGTTCCAGGCCGAAGAAACCGACCAGCAGCAGAATCAAAACCAGCCAGCCAGCGTTAAAGGTGCGGCGATCCCGAATCGCCTCGCCGGGTGACTTCAGCTTGCTCAGGTCATAGCTGTGCGGGATATCCCGACGGAAAAACAGCAGCAGCATAACCAGGGTGGCAGCAACCGAGGCGAGGTTAACCGGCACCATCACCGCAGCATAGTCACTGAATCCGAGCCGGAAGTAGTCCGCCGTGACGATATTCACCAGGTTTGAGACGATCAGCGGCAGGCTGGCGGTATCGGCAATAAAGCCTGCCGCCATCACAAAGGCCAGCGTTGCGGCGGGGCTGAAACCCAGCGCCAGCAGCATGGCAATCACAATCGGAGTCAGGATCAATGCCGCCCCGTCATTGGCAAACAGCGCAGCGACTGCCGCCCCCAGCAGCACAATCGCTGCGAACAGCCGACGGCCTCTGCCGCCGCCCCAGCGTGAAACGTGCAGCGCGGCCCATTCAAAAAAGCCGGACTCATCCAGCAGCAAACTGATGATGATCACCGCGATGAAGGTGGCGGTGGCGTTCCAGACGATGTGCCAGACCACAGGGATATCGGCTATCTGCACCACACCACTCAGCAACGCCAGGCCGGCACCGAGCGTGGCACTCCAGCCAATGCTTAATCCTTTAGGTTGCCAGATAACCAGCACCAGGGTGAGGACGAAAATCGCGCTCGCCAGAAACATAGCTTCTCCTGTTGAATAACGTCACCCGGCCAGCCGGGCTGTAGATACTGAATCGAAACATATCCGCTATTTCGAATATGTAAGGACAAAATTTTTAGATGCAGACCGGCTTGCCGTTGGTGGTGGCATTGTCGCGCTCGGCCTGCTGGTGAATCAGTCGGATCTCATCCTGCTGGCTGAGATAAGCCTGCTCGATAATCATGGCGGCCCAGGCAGGCATATGGGGAGACAAACGATAGTGGATCCATTTGCCGTCGCGCCGGTCGATAAGCAGCCCGTGTTGCCGTAATAAAGCCAGGTGACGGGATATTTTCGGCTGGGGCTGTTGCAGCGTCGACGCCAGCTCACAGACGCACAGCTCGCCTTTTTCACGCAGTAATAACACCAGATAAAGTCGGGTTTCGTCAGAAAGGTTTTTGAACAGTTGAAGCGGGGTGATTTGCGACATGATAGCATCCTGTGACCGTAGCGATGCAGTGTCAGGCTTTCGCCACGCCGGGTCAATAACATATTCACTTTTTCGAATTTGTTTTTTTGATGGCTGGCAGCATGCAGCGGCGGAGGTAATCAGCAGCGCCGTGCTGAAACAGCATATCGACAGTGCTGCTGGCGTGACAACGCCGGTTACCGCACTCTCCACAACATTAACCGGGCAGCAAGGCGTGGCGCGTCGGCCATCGCTGGCCAGCGGTTGACTGTGTCAGCATGCTGAAACACTCAGTACAGCGTGTTTTTCAACCGCTCCGGCAGGGCTTTATCATACGCCTCGCCATCAATCGCGTTACCGGCGATCTGGTTCAGGATACTGCCGGTGCTGGGCAGTTGCTGACGCTCAATCTGGACCGCCGGGTCCCATAATCTGGCGCGGATAATGGCGCGACTGCACTGGAAAAAGACGCTCTCTACCGCAATGCGCAAGACGGTTTTAGGGAATTGATGATTGACGGCGAAGTGGGCCAACAGCGCAGCATCGGTGCTGATTGTCGCCTTGCCGTTGACCCGCAAGGTCTCGCCAATCCCCGGGATGAGAAACAGCAGCGCCACCCGGTTGTCGTGCAGAATATTGCGCAGGCTATCGATGCGGTTATTGCCTCGCCGGTCGGGCAACAGCAGCGTGCGGTCATCCTGGATTTCAATGAAGCCCGCCGGATCGCCGCGCGGTGATACGTCCAGTCCGTCCGGACCGGAGGTCGCCAGCGCCACAAACGAGGAGGCTTCGATAAAGGGACGATAAGCCGGATGAATATGGTCAGTCACCTTGGCCAGTGAAGGTGTAGCCACCGCGCCGTAAATCCGCTCCAGTTCTGCCAGCTCAGTAATCGAGGTTTTCTCTTCAGTCATCTTATCCACTTCCGTTTTAATCGGGGATGTCCGCTACAGATTATGGCTAACGTCGCCTTGTTGCCATATCTCACGCCGGCGCACTGCCGTCACCCGGCGGGGGGCGAAAGAGTGTAAGTAAGCGTGAGCGAAGGCTTTAATAAAAACACCGTATTGATATAAAAACAGCGGGACGTGTCAGTTGTTCGCAGAACCACAATAAAAATGTTAAAGGGGATGCCAGATGGTAAAAAAAACCACACCAGAGCAACGGCGTGAATTAGGGGCTTTTTTGATTAGCCGGCGGGCGAGGTTAAATCCGCAGGAATATGGGCTGCCGAAAGGCGCGCGCCGGACGCCCGGCCTACGCCGCGAAGAGGTGGCGATTCTGGCTGGCGTCAGCGTCAGCTGGTATACCTGGCTGGAGCAGGGCCGCGAAATTAAGCCCTCTGCCGACGCGCTGCAGCGAATCGCCAGCGTGCTTAAACTCAACCGGGTCGAATCATCTCACCTTTTTGCGCTCTCTCCCAGGGAACAACCGGTGCCGCGTCAGGCCGATTCGGGGGTGACGGAAGGTCTCGATATGCTGGTCAGGGCCATCGATCCTATTCCGGCTTACGTGCGCAATGCCCGGCTGGATATCCTCGCCTGGAATGACGCCATTGCCGACCTGTTCATCGACTACGGCTCGCTCAAGCCGCACGAACGCAATACGCTGCGGCTGCTTTTTCTCTATCAGCCCTATCGCACCCTGATCCTCGACTGGGAACAGATGGCGCGCGGCATGATCTCGGTTTTTCGCGCCTCCCGGGCGCATGCTCAGAACAAAGCCCCGTTTGATGCGCTGATCAAAGAGCTGTCAGACAACGCACCGGAGTTCCACGAATGGTGGCAGGACACCGACGTGCAGGGCATGAGCGAAGGAAGTAAGCGCCTGATGCACCCGGTTTCCGGACACATCGAATTCACCTACGTGGCGTTAACTCCTGAGGGCAGACCCGACCTGTCTCTGGTCACCTATATCCCCCGACACGTAGCCAGTGACTGCCAGTAATAGGATAACAACACGCCTTCCTGGGCTGAAATGAGATGCCTAAGATGGATTTAACGCAGCACAACCGCGCTGCATTTCATCTTTCAGGAGGCAGTCAATATGTCATCTCAATCAGCCCGACCCGATTCAGTTTCCGCTCCGCTGGCGGTATCACGTAATCCCGCAACCGATGAGCTGATCGCGACCTATGCCGGCCAGACGGCGCAACAGATAGAGCAGTTGCTGGAGCAGAATGCAGCAGCATTTCGCATCTGGCGGGCCACTCCGCTGCGTGAGCGGGTGGCGGCTTACCGTCGCCTCGCAGTGGTGCTACGTCAGCGTTCTGACAACCTGTCGGCCTTGATCAGCGCAGAAATGGGCAAAACCCTGAAGGCTGCCCGGGCAGAAGTAGAGAAGTGCGCCGTCACCCTTGAATGGCTGGCGGAAAATGGTCCGGCGGTGCTGGCCGACGAACCGGTGGCTGTTGATAACGACGATCGGGTGTATGTCTCCTGGTTGCCGATTGGCACCGTACTGGCGGTGATGCCGTGGAACTTCCCGTTATGGCAGGTTATTCGCGCTTCAGGTCCGATTATGCTCTCCGGCAATGGCTTCATCCTGAAGCACGCCCCGAACGTTATCGGCTCTGCTTATGCCCTGCAGGACGCTTATGAAGCCGCCGGTTTCCCGGTGGGGTTGTTCACTAATCTGATTGCTGACAATGACACCGTTGCGCGGGTCATCGAAGACGATCGTGTGGCGGCGGTCACCTTAACCGGCAGCCTGCGCGCCGGTTCAGCGGTGGCGGCCATCGCCGGTAAGGCACTGAAAAAAAGTCTGCTTGAGCTGGGCGGTTCGGATGCCTTTATTGTGCTGGCCGATGCCAATATCGACCTGGCGGTGAAGGCAGCCGTTGAGGCCCGTTTCCAGAACGCCGGGCAGGTCTGTCTGGCCGCTAAGCGGTTCATTCTGGAAGCCCCGATTGCCAGCGAATTTACCCAAAAGTTTGTTAAAGCGGTCAGCGCGTTGAAAGTGGGCGATCCGCTCGACCCGCAGACCGATATCGGGCCGATGGCCAGAAAAGATCTGCGCGATGAACTGCATCATCAGGTTGAACGCACCCTGTCAGCCGGTGCCACGCTGCTGCTGGGCGGAACAAAGCTGGCGGGAAGCGGCAATTTTTATGCTCCGACGGTGCTGGGGAATGTGGTGCCGGGTATGGCGGCCTTTGATGAAGAGACCTTTGGTCCGGTCGCCGCCATCAGCGTGGCGGAAAATGCTGAGCACGCCATTGAACTGGCGAACCAGAGTGATTACGGGCTGGGCGGCAATCTCTGGACCGGTGACGTGACGCGTGGACAGCGGCTGGCGCGCCGGATGGAAACCGGCGGCGTATTCATCAATGGTTTCTCCGCCACCAATGCCCGCATTCCGGTCGGTGGGGTGAAAAAGAGTGGCTACGGTCGCGAACTCTCCCATTTCGGCCTGCGGGAATTTACCAATGCGCAGGCAGTCTGGGCTAAACAGCCGGTGTGATCCGGGACGCGTCGGTTACGGCAGCTAACGGTCTGCTAGCCGTTAATGCCGTCCGATCCGACGCGCGGTACAGATTATTCAGCTTAAACAATACGCTGGCGATGACCCGCTCCGGCAGGACGCGTTACGCCGCAGAATCGCATTCAAAACTGATAAGGTGAATCACATGTTTAAAAAATCAATGGTTTCAATCGCGTTAGGTCTGGTTATGTCGGTGTATGCAGCGTCCTCACTGGCGGAGCCGGTAAAAAATATTGTGCTGGTCCACGGGGCTTTCGTTGATGGTTCTGGCTGGAATCCGATCGCTAAAATACTGGGCAAAGCGGGATACAAGGTTTCGATTGTGCAGGAACCGCAAACCTCACTGGCGGATGACGTCGCTGCGACCCAGCGCGTGCTGAAAATGCAGAGCGGAAAAACCCTGCTGGTGGGCCACAGCTACGGCGGGATGATTATCAGCGAGGCGGGTAACGATCCTTCGGTGGCGGGGCTGGTGTATATCGCGGCGATGGAACCGGATGAAGGTGACTCGTTACTGAGCCTGGCGAAAAAATATCCGCCTGCTGCGCACTCTATCGCGGAAACCGACGATCACTTTCTCTATCTGAAACCTGAATCGTTCCACGCTGACTTTGCCGCGGATTTACCGGTAAAAGAAACCGATCTGCTGGCGCGTTCCCAGGTTATGCCAGCCGTCGCGGCGTTTAATGCACCTGCAGGCAAACCGGCATGGAAAACCAAACCAAGCTGGGCGGTGGTCGCCAGCACCGATCGGGCGATCAATCCTGAACTGGAGCGCTTCATGGCTAAGCGGGCTAACAGCAAGGTGACCGAACTGAAAGGAAACCACGCGATTTACGCGTCACAGCCGCAAAAAATCGCCGCCATCATCGAAGGCGCAGCAAAATCATTAAACTAACCTGCCATTACCAGCAGAAGCAGCGATCAGGCTGCTTCTGCTGTGCAGTTATCCGCGTCGTTCTCTGACCTTACCCGCTGTTGCCTGACACCGCCGCTGTTGCCAGCAGAGAGCTAACGGCTTATCCCGCGCAGTCGTTCCCGGCCCAGATAGCGGGTTTTCGGTGATGCCAGGGAAACGCGCGCTCCAGCTGACCTGCCAGTTTCAGTAACACCGCCTCCTGATTAAAACCGGCTATAAATTGCATGCCAACAGGCAGCTGATTTGCCGGACTGAATCCCAGCGGGACCGACATGGCCGGCGTGCCACACACGTTAGCCAGCGCGGTAAACGGCGAGTGATCAAACACGTGATGCATCCAGCCGCGCCCATCCAGCTGATGCTGATGCTGATTGTACTCACCCAGTCGCGTCGGTAACGTTGGCAGTACCGGCGTCAGCAGCAGGTCGTACTGCTGATAAAACTGCGCCATCTTCTGCGTGACGCTGTTACGCATCTGCATCGCCTCGATGAAATCCGTTGCCGTCAGGCTATGGCCCAGTTGCCACAGCGCCAGATTGGCTGGCTCCAGCGTTTCGTGGTTGACCGGTCTGTTCATCGCGGCCGCCAGTGTATCTATCCAGGCGGCGGTATTTGCCGCCCAGAAGCGGCTGTTCATTTCAACAAACGCCCCCCAGCTGCCGATTTCCAGCGAAACCTCTTCAACCTGATGGCCCAGCGAAACAAGCTGTGCGACGGTCTTTTCCAGTGCGCCAGCGACTTCCGGCGCAGTGCGGGCGCCATTCAGCGGATGCATCATGACACCGATTTTTAGCCGGCCGGGATCCTGAGTGACGCAGGCGCGCAGGCTTTGCGCGGAGGCGGGAATGGTGAAGGGATCGCCGGCCTGGTTGCCCTGAAGCGCATCCAGTAACGCCGCGTTATCTCTCACCGTGCGGCTGAGAAAGCCATGCACTGCAAGCCCGGACCAGACTTCATCAACATCCGGTCCCATGCTGATGCGGCCACGGCTCGGTTTTAAGCCAAACAATCCGTTTGCTGAAGCCGGAACCCGAATCGATCCTCCGCCGTCGGTTGCATGCGCTGCCGGCACCATACCGGCCGCCACTGCCGCCGCCGAGCCGCCGCTTGAGCCGCCCGCACTGTAGGCCGGATTCCAGGGCGTCGCGGTTTTACCCTGAAAACGCGATTCGGTGGTGGTGCTGGTGGCAAGTTCAGGGGTGGTGGTACGTCCCAGTAACAGCAGACCGGCCTGGCGCATGCGGTGCGCGAGGTTGGAATCGTGAGACGAAACGTGACCGGCCGCCAGACGGCTGCCCAGTTCGTTACGGCGACCTTTAACGGAAATACCCAGATCCTTGACCAGCATCGGCACTCCCTGAAACAGACCGTGCGGCTGGCTCTCTTCCTGCTGCCAGATTTCAATCACGGCATTGACCTCAGCGTTAACCTTATTGATGACGTTAATCGCGGCGGCTTTGACTTCTGCGGGCGTGACGTCGCCCTGGTTAATCAGCTCAGCGAGGCCGGTAGCATCGCAGGCGGTGTATTCTGAAAGTTTCATAAGGGTCCGGTTAGTGGCTGACAAGACGAACAGCGACTGTGCGTGTATACTGTTTAGTATCGAGTGATACCGATCGGTATCGTAGTATACTAATTAGTATCGTTGCAAGGAGTGAATAGTGACGAGAGAGATCCAACCGCGATTGCCGCCGCGAGAACGCATTCTTCAGGCTGCTGAAAAGCTTTTCTATCAGGAAGGCATTAACCGTGTGACGGTAGATGCGATAGCAGAAGAGGCAGAATCGACCAAGATGACGCTCTATCGCCACTTTGCCTCTAAAGAAGTGCTGGTTCTGACGTGGATAGGGCGATTGATTGAAGATTACAGTCAGATCTTTGATCGGCTTGCTGAGCAGTTTCCTGACAATCCGGCCGCCCGGATTAGGGGATTTGGCGAGTTTATCGCCGCCAACCTCAGCGGGACGCTGAAGCGTGGCTGTCCGTTTACTAACACCCTGGCGGAAACAACCGGGCATTATGCTGAGGTCAGGGCGCTGATATTTGCCCATAAGCAGCGGCAATTTCACCGGCTGGTGGCGCTTTGTCGCGAAGCCGGTGCCAGTCAACCGGAAACAGCGGCCAAAGAGATCACCCTGATGCTTGAGGGACTGCAGGTGGTGGCTCAGAATGCAGGATTCGACGGCGCGGCTGAGTTTGTGCTTGAGAAGTTAAACGCGATGGTAAAAGCATTCTGATAATCAAGGAGACAGTGATGCGTGCAGCAATAACCACAGTCAAATCGACAGAAATTTATCGAAACCGCTGGATGACGCTCAGAGAAGATCAAATTCTGCGGGCTGACGGCAGCCAGGGCATCTATTCGGTGATTGAGAAAGACGATTTTGTCGTCATCGTTGCGGTGCAGGATGATGAAATCTATCTGGTCGAACAGTACCGTTATCCGCTGGGGAAGCGCACGCTGGAGTTGCCCCAGGGAAGCTGGGAGCACGCGCCAGATGCCGCCCCGGCGTCAATTGCTGCTGGCGAATTGCGTGAAGAGACCGGTCTGGTGGCGGGAAAGCTGGACTATGTCGGCTACCAGAAACTGGCACAGGGGTACTCTTCTCAGGGTTACCATATTTTTCTGGCGACAGAACTCAAGTTTGAGGGGCAACAGCTCGAACAGGAAGAGCAGGATCTGCAGGTAAAAAGCATCAAAATAGCCGCATTCAGGCAAATGATACTCGAGGGAGAGATTTCTGACGCTACCTCGGTGACCGCCTTTCTGTTGACCTCGGCAAAAAACCTGCTCAGCGATTAGCCAGACCGCAGGCAGGCGGGCAGAACAGACCCTTTCGCCGCCTGCTGAAGACAATGCTAAGGCCTCTTCACCTGAGTCAGATTAGGGGTTGTCAGCGACAAAATATTCCCGGTAGCCTCTGGTGATTAATGGCGCATTAACGGTTGTTGCGGTGGGTTAATACCACGCAGCGGCAGCCCGGTAGTCTGACATCTCTGCTGAGCGAAGAAAGCAGCAACTGTAAGGTGTCAGCACCTCCTTAACCGAATGCCGGCTTCACGGGCTGGCGTAGTTTCCCGACCGGCAGGCCCCAGTGAGTTACCCTTCAGGTCATTAAGCGTAGTACCATATTAAAGTGCATGACGCCTTGCTATCCTATTGAATAGTCAGGCTAGCGGTTTTTTATTCATATTTAATGCTGGGCTTACCAGCGAATCCTCTAACGGTTGGCTTATAATTAATCATCTTACATGCGGCCACATTTATTTTTTTATATCGCTTCGCTTAATTTCTGAATAATATTCAGGCGATGGCTTTTTATTCGCCAGAATTCGTTGTTAAACGAAAGTTAAATAAAATTATTCCTGATTATTCAATTTGGTTAAAATGTGATTCTGATCACATATTTCACATTTCAGAAGTTTATACCTTTTGTGAAATTACTGTACAGTTTTATAAATTAAATAATTGAAATGTAATTAAATTTAATTTTGCTATGACAGTTTTAGTCAAAAAGCCAAACGGCAAAATGACTTTATTTGATTAAGTATTTTTCTTGAAAATAATCACTTCAGTTTTAATATTTAAATTGTTCTGGTGGGGTATTTGTTTATTTGTGTACATTCAGTTGAGGTGAAATTATGCAACAACAAAAACGGCGTGGTGGATCGGGTAATTTTGCCGAAAATCCGGAGCGGGCGCGCGAGGCGGGACGCAAAGGCGGACAGATAAGTAGCGGAAACTTCAAGAATAATCCGGAGCGTGCGGTTGAGGCGGGTCGACTAGGGGGTAAAGTGAGCCGCAGGCCGCCTGCGGAAAAAGCCGCCGGATAAAGTCTCAGATCGAAAATCCTGATGCTGTAAGTTTAAGCGTTAATTTAACGAGATTAAGATAAACCATGCCCGGAAATTCTGGGTCAGGCTTTCCTTATACCTGGCAAGAGAGCAGTGGCAATTATTTTATCGTGCTGGGGCCGGTATGCGAGATAATAATAGCGAACTGCTGGAACACTTTCTGAATAGAATGAACCTTAACGACGAGGATGCCGCGCACGCGCTGGTGGTGGGGGTGCTTGTTTGTGAGTTGATGCGCTCGGGTGAAGCCATTAACCGGAAGACCCTGTGTTGTAAATTAGTCAGACAGCTTGAGCTCTGTCAGTCAATGGAGGAAGAACGCACCTATTACCGGACACTTCGCCTGCTTTTTGGCCGGCAGTAACGTTAGCGGCCCAGGAGAACTGTTTTCAGATAATGATCTTATTTCCTGAAAAGGGAGTCAGGAAAGATCCACGCTTCTTTTGGTGGAAGAAATCGTGATGTGATTTTTACGCAATTGTTAGCGTTCAGCCCGTATTTACGGGCTTTTTTTATTCCACCTGCTGCCAGATCGACCGTCCGGCGATTATTTACCGTTTCGGATGATGAAGGCTGGCGATTCTCAGGTGATGTTCAGCTTACTGTTCAGCGTGAAGTCTGAAAGCGGGTCAGATAACGGCTACGCAGGCATCCGGATGATCCGAATGCCTGCCCGCAGGGTGAGAGGGCGTTAACGGATTTTGCCGTATTGTTCGTCAGTGACATGTTCCAGCCACTCGACGACTTTTCCTTCTTCATTTTCCTGGATAGCGATATGCGTCATGGCCGTGGTTGCACTCGCGCCATGCCAGTGTTTTTCAAACGGGGGGATCCAGACCACATCACCGGGCTTAATTTCCCGTGCGGTTTCGCCCCAGGTCTGAACATAGCCGGAACCTGCCGTGACGATCAGTGTCTGACCGCGCGGATGGGTGTGCCAGGCCGTCCGTGCACCGGGCTCAAAGGTTACGGCACCGCCACTGGCGCGGGCAAATTCGTTGGCCGGAAACAGCGGATCGATACGCACGGTACCGGTAAACCACTCTTCCGGACCGACCATTGAAGGCTGAGAGCCACATTTGAAAATATCAGTCATTTTATTGTTCCTTACTGATTCAGGGTGAGTAATGTTTGTTGTACCGGCTGCTGCATCAGGGGGCAGCGGATTTACTGCACGGTATAGCCACCGTCAACGGCCAGTGCATGGCCGACCACAAAGCTGGCACCCGGACTGCACAGCCACAGCACGGCTGCTGCCACTTCCTCCGGCAGGCCGAGACGACCAATCGGTTGTAGCTTCAGCAATTCATCCATCGCTTCGGGCTCTTTTTCCAGCATCGTCCCGACCATTGGCGTGCTGATGATGCCCGGACAGACCGCGTTAATCGTAATGCCGCGCGCGGCGTATTCCAGTGCCGCACTTTTGGTCAGACCCAGCACACCATGTTTGGAAGCGTGATACACACCGCGGCCGGCAATACCGACCAGTCCGCCGAGAGAGGAACAGTTAACGATGGCACCCGATTCCTGAATGCGCATCTGCTGAAGTTCATATTTCATACAGTTCCAGATACCACGCAGATTCACCGCATTAACCCGATCGAACTCCTCTCCACTGGCATCGGCTGTTTCAGCCACCGGGCTTTGAATTCCGGCATTGTTATAAGCCGCATCGAGTCGGCCAAAAGCCGTCACCGCCTGGTCGACCACATTTTTAACCTGTGCCTCATCGGTCACGTCGCACACTACTTCAAGCAGGGTATAACCTTTATCGCGTAGCGACTCTGCCGCCTGTGATAAGGCCTGCGGATTAAAATCAGCCATCACCACTGCCGCACCCGCTTCACAGAAAGCGCGGGCGGTGGCAAAACCCATTCCGGAGGCTGCGCCGGTTACCAGCGCAACTTTTCCGCGATAGTCATAATTAATCATCTTAGTCCCGGATAGTGATCAGAATCAGAGTGAGTAGCCTGGTTTTTTATAGAGCCTCGCCAGGCTGGGCAAAATAATCGGATCGTAAACTTCTGCTTTCCAGTTAGCCGCACTGACGCGGGTGAGCGCCAGGGAGATCGCGGCCTCATCGATATTCAAATGACGTATCAGTACCGCACACAGATCTTCAGCCATGGCGTCAATTTCTGTGTCCGTCATTTCCTGCGAATTAAACGTCAGGCTTAAATGCGGCATCGCTGATCCTTAATGGTTTTGTTAAACAGGGGAACAGTGACGCCTGTTCCGGTAAAAGAGTCTGGGCTGAGAACGCTGCGCTGTGAAGCGCGCTGTCGGAAATAAGCTTATGAGTGCCATTCATGAATAACGGCAAAGGCATGGGCGGCAGGTGTATTATCGGCGTGGCGGGGTGGCGTAATCACCCCGGTCAGCTGAGGCAGTCCGTCCGGCCGGCGCTGGATAGCGCTATTGAGAATGACAACCGGCGGCCAGGGCGGCGACTAATCTGCGGAAACAACTCTGCGGAAACAACCTCAGGCTTTGCCGCGGTATCTGACCGCATCGACAAAGGCCACGAAGGCAGAGGAGGTATGGCGGCGGTTGGGATAGTAGAGATGAAAACCTTCAAAGGTCGGGCTCCAGTCAGCCAGCACTTCAATCAGCGTGCCGTTTTCGATGTGCGGTTTGGCCATCGCTTCCGGCACATAGGCCAGACCAATGCCATCCAGCGCGCCATTCAGCACGTGTATGATGCTATTAGAAAGCAACGGTCCGTTTACCCGGATATTCAGTTTGCGTCCCGCTTTTTCAAACTCCCAGGCATAAACACTGCCAGCAGGAGAATGGCGAATATTAATGCAACGATGCTGGGCCAGATCCTGTGGAATAACCGGTAATGGATGAGTGTTAAAATAGCCGGGCGTCCCCACGACCGAAAGGCGCCAGTCTGGCCCCATGCGAACTGCGATCATATCTTTACTGATCGATTCGCCCAGCCTGATACCGGCATCAAACCGTTCTGACACGATATTAGTGAAGCCATAATCAATCGAGATTTCTACGCTGATATCGGGATATTTCTCCAGAAACGCCGGCAGCATCGGACGTAATAACCCTTCGGCGGCATCGTCTGAACAGGTAATACGAATATTGCCGGCTGGCGTATTACGTAATTCACCGATGCGCTCAATTTCATGATTGATCTGCTCAAATAGCGGGGCGACAGATTTCAGTAAGCGTTCTCCGGCCTCGGTAGGCGCGACGTTACGCGTGGTGCGTGCCAGCAGGCGAACCCCGACCCGCTCTTCCAGATTACGGATGGTGTGGCTTAAAGCCGACGGGCTGACGCCCAGACCCGCCGCCGCTTTGGTAAAACTCTTTTCGCGCGCAACAGCAATAAATGCCTGTATATCATTCATCGGTTCAGTCCTTTATTTGTGAGTTATATTCACAAGCAGATGCAGATTATCCGATCTAATCAGCCACCACCATCGCCTTTATGATTAACCCGACGGTAGCGATGGCGAATTAACAGCGGGCTATCCATACCTATGTCGGCAGAGCGCGGGAATAAGCGCCACCAGGCCGCGCTATTTGTGAATTGAATTCATCAGGGCATTCAGACCAGCGCTATTAATCATGCGCTTAATTTTTGTCAGGATAATCTGCCCGTTTAATCATGTTATTCATCCACTTTCTCTGCTGCCGTCTTTTGTTGCGCGTTGAGCAAAATGCGCCTAAGCGATTAATTGACTTCCGGGCAATGTCACCCCCTCTGGAGCGGAAAACCTATGGAACTGCACATTAATAATCAAACCTATCAAACCGATGCCGAGGCGGATACGCCGCTGTTGTGGGTGATTCGTGACGATTTGGGGATGACCGGCACCAAATATGGCTGCGGCCTGGCGCAATGCGGCGCCTGTTCGGTATTGGTTGATGGCCAGATCGTCCGATCCTGCGTGACGCCGGTAGAGAAGGTCGCCGGTAAACAGATCACCACCATTGAAGCCATTGAAGACGATGAAGTGGGCCGGCGGGTGGTGGACGCCTGGGTCAATCTTCAGGTCCCCCAGTGCGGCTACTGCCAGTCGGGGCAGGTGATGGCGGCAACGGCACTGTTAAAACAGACCCGCCAGCCAACGGATGAGCAGATTGCTGCAGCGATGATCAACCTGTGCCGCTGCGGCACTTATAACGCGATCAATGCTGCCGTCCATCGACTGGCCGGTGAAGGAGAGAAAGCATGAGCCGCCGCACGCCTGATACCAGGACGTTTGGCGAACAGCCGGTCAATCTCTCCCGGCGTCGTTTTCTGATTTCGGGCAGCGGTCTGGCGGGCGCGCTGGTGCTGGGCGTCGGGTTGCCGGTCGGACAGAGCCGCGCACAGTCCACCGCGGCCGCAATGCCAGCCGGTACCCGGGTGCCAGCCTTTCTGGAAATACGCGCGGACAGCTCAGTGAAATTTCTGTCGCCCTTTATTGAAGGCGGGCAGGGGATTTTCACCGCCATGGCGCAGATTGTCGGTGAAGAACTGGACGCCGATCCGGCATCCTTCATGGTGGAGAACGCGCCGCCTGGTTCGCAATATCAGGTAATGGATAACGGGATGCGCATCACCGGCGGAAGCCAGTCGGTGCGGACCAGCTATACCACCATGCGACGGCTCGGCGCGCTGGCACGACAGATGCTGATCGAGGCCGCTGCCGCTGAACTGGCGGTGCCGGTTACCAGCCTGCACACTGAGCCGGGACGGGTGATCCATGGCGAATCAGGGCGCTCATTACGCTATGGCGAACTGGCTGCGCGGGCGCGTGAGCTGCCGGTACCCTCAGTCTATTCGGTCAGCCTGAAAGATCCCGCTCACTTTCGCTGGATTGGTAAGCCGGTTCAGCGACTGGATATGCATGAAAAATCGACCGGCAAGGCGATTTACACCATCGACTGCCGGGTGGATAACATGCTGCACGCGGCCGTACAGCACGCGCCGCGACTCGGTCTGACGGTGGGTACGCTGCGCAATGCCGCACAGGTCAGCGCGATGAAAGGCGTGCATTCGGTTCATCAACTGCCTGGCGCCGTCGCGGTGGTGGCCGAACGCTGGTGGCAGGCGAAACGTGCGGTTGAAACGCTGCAGGTTGAGTGGCTGGAGCCAGAGAAGCCAGACGGCAGCTATATGCCCGCTGACTTCTCCTCTGATGCGTTCGCCGCCGTGCTGGCGCAGCAGCCTGGCGACGGGGAAAACGCTGAGGTTCGTGGCGACCTTCAGCACGGACTGGCTGAGGCGAAGAGCACCTTTAGCGTCCACTACCAGAGCCAGTATCTTAACCACGCCCAGCTTGAGCCGCCGTCCGCGCTGGCACGTTTTAATTCCGACGGCTCGCTGGAGTTGTGGATCCCCAATCAGGCACCGGAAATGTTCCAGGCCGACGTGGCTAAGCGTACCGGCCTCAGCCCGGATAAGATCATTATCCATTCCCCGCTGCTGGGCGGATTTTTTGGCCGTCACTTCCTCTATGAGTCCGCGATGGTCTGGCCACAAGCCGTCCAGCTGGCCAGGGCGGTTGGGCGGCCAGTCAAACTGATCTGGAGTCGTGAAGAGGAGTTCCTGCGCGATACCCATCGCCCGATGGCCGCCGTGCGGTTTCGTGCCGGACTGGATGCCGACGGCTACCCGCTGGCGCTGGAGGCGGTCAGCATCTGTGAAGGGCCGACCGAGGGGCTGGCCGGTCAGCACGGCGACACGCTGGATCCTACCGCGGTGGAAGGGTTATCGGGCAAAGCCTACGCCATTCCGCACGTTCGTATAGCGCAGATTTATCATAAAGGCCCGGTGCGGCTGGGTTACTGGCGATCGGTCGGCAATTCGATGAATGACTTTTTCTATGAATGCTTCCTCGATGAAATTGCCGAGCGGGGCAGGCTCGATCCGATGGCGCTCAGGCTGCATCTGCTGCAGGGCAATCCGCGTCTGACCACGCTGTTGCAGACGGTGGCCGATCTTTCCGGCGGCTGGCAACCCGGCCCGTATACCGCCGCGGACGGCAGCCGTCGGGCGCGAGGCGTGGCGATGGCGTCACCGTTCGGAACCGAGGCCGCCGCAATCGCCGAGGTCTCTATCGAAAACGGTGAAGTCAGAGTGCACCAGATTTGGCAAGCAATCGATCCGGGTAGCATCGTGAATCCGGCGATCGTCGAGGCGCAGGTCAACGGGGCCGTGGCGCTCGGGCTCTCTCAGGTGCTGATCGAAGAGAGCGTTTATCAGCACGGGCAACCGGTGGCGCGTAACTTTGATATGTACCCGATTTTGCCTCCGTCGCGTATGGCGAAGGTGCAGGTCCGCATTGTCGAGAGCGGGGCAAAAATGGGCGGAATCGGTGAGCCGCCGCTGCCGGCGGTTCCGCCTGCCGTCGCCAATGCGGTCTCACGTCTGACCGGTGAGCGGGTGCGTAGCATGCCGCTGTCCCGGATTACCTTCAGCTGAGCTACATCGTAAAGGGAATGCATTATGAAACATAAAAAGCTCAGCCTGACACTGCTGGCGGCCGTGGTGGTCGCCGGCGCGGCTGCCCTCTGGCTGTTTAACACTCCGGATTCGCCGTTTGACCGCGTCAGTTCAGCGGCATCAGCATCATCGGCCGACCTGATCCAGCGCGGTGAATATGTCGCCCGGCTCAGCGACTGTGTTGCCTGTCACAGTACGGCAGGCAGCGCCCCGTTCAGCGGCGGTCTGGCGATGGCCACGCCGGTCGGCAAAATCTATACCACCAACATTACGCCAGACGATGACAGCGGCATCGGACGCTATTCGCTGGCCGATTTTGATCGTGCGGTGCGTCACGGCGTGGCGCGCGACGGCCATCGTCTCTATCCGGCCATGCCGTTTCCCTCCTATCAGAAACTCTCCGATCAGGATATTGCTGCGCTCTATGCCTTCATGATGCACGGAGTAAAGCCCGCGTCCCGATCCAATACGCCGTCCGAGATTCCCTGGCCACTCAATATGCGCTGGCCGCTGGCGTTATGGCGCGCGGCTTTCGCGGCGGGTGAGCCATGGCGGGAGAACGATGAGCAGAATGCGGCCTGGAATCGCGGCGCTTATCTGGTAGAGGGGCCGGGCCACTGCGGCAGTTGCCACACCCCGCGCGGGCTGGCGTTTAATGAAAAAGCGCTGGATGCCAGCAGCCCGGACTATCTTGCCGGTGCCTTACTGGATGGCTGGTATGCGCCCAGCCTGCGCAATGATGCCAACAGCGGATTCAGTCGCTGGAGCGAAGAAGATGTGGTGACCTTCCTGAAGACCGGCCGCAATCAGCATGGCGTGGTCTTCGGTTCGATGACCGACGCATTCAACAACTCAACCCAGTTTATGCACGATAGCGACCTGCGGGCGATTGCGCACTATCTCAAGTCTCTGCCGCCAGGCAGTAACAACGCCGGCCCGCGCTGGCAATACCCGACACAGACCAGCCAGCCACAGCTCAGCGATCATCCCGGCAGCCAGATCTACACCGCGCGTTGCAGCAGTTGCCACGGAGCGGATGGTCGCGGCCAGGCACCGTGGATCCCGCCACTGGCGGGCGCGACCTCACTGCAGGTCGATCCCGCTTCGGCGATTAACGTGGTGCTCAACGGTTCGGCGCGGGTAGTGTCGCAGGGGATACCGGATGCCTACCGGATGCCGCCTTATCGTAAACAGCTCAGCGATCGGCAGACTGCGGATGTGCTGAATTTCATTCGCAGTGCGTGGGGCAATCAGGGTGAAAAAACGGACGCCGGGGCGGTGAAGGCGATGCGTGAGAAAACCGATCCCGCCAGCAGCGAGGTGATTATTTTACAGATGCGCTAAGCCGGCAGGTTGCGGTTGCGGTTGCGGTTGCGGTTGCCGGGTTGCTGTTACCGATCGGGCAACCGCGATCGCCTGGTCGGCGTATTGATGAATTTAACTCACAATTTCATCCCGTTTACCGCTATTAATTAAACTATTCCTTCCGGGATAAGATCGCGGCATTGTCTGATTAGCAGGAATGAAAATGTCTTCAGTAAACCTTAATGCGCCGGGTGCGCAGTCACATCATGCTGCCTGGGGCGCGGTGTTCTCAATGGCGCTGGGCGTGGTGGTTTTGATCGCCTCAGAATTTATGCCGGTCAGCCTGCTGACCCCGATCGCCAGCGATCTCAGCATCAGTCAGGGGCAGGCGGGACAGGCGATCTCGATCAGCGGTTTCTTTGCGGTGCTCACCAGCCTGCTCAACACGCCACTCACCGGGCAGCTGGATCGTAAAAAGGTGCTGGTGACCTTTACGCTGCTGCTGACCCTCTCCGGTCTGGTGGTGACGTTTGTGGTTAACGGCATCATGTTTATGCTGGGACGCGCGCTGCTGGGCATTGCCATCGGCGGATTCTGGTCAATGTCTACCGCCACGGTGATGCGGCTGGTGCCACGTCACGCGGTGGCAAAAGGGCTGGCGCTGATCAACGGCGGTAATGCGCTGGCGGCCACGGTTGCGGCACCGCTCGGCAGTTTTCTCGGCCAGTATATTGGCTGGCGCGGGGTCTTCTTTATGGTGGTTCCGCTCGCTATCCTGGCGTTCATCTGGCAATGGCGCAGCATTCCTTCACTCTCCGGCTCCGCGACTAAAAATAGCGCCTCGCCGCTGCGGTTACTGAAACATCCGCATGTGGCACTGGGGATGACCGGGATTATGTTCCTGTTTATGGGCCAGTTCAGCATCTTTACCTATCTTCGTCCCTTCATGGAATCGGTAACCGGTGCCAGCGTCGACGCCCTCTCTTTTATCCTGCTGCTGCTGGGTGCTGCCGGTCTGGTCGGGACCTGGCTGATTGGCCGGTTACTGGCACATCGGTTGTTTATCTGGCTGGTGCTGATCCCGCTAGCGATGGCGCTGATCGGCGGGCTGCTGATTGTTGAAGGCGGCTCACTATGGGGCACCGGTCTGCTGCTGGCGCTGTGGGGACTGATTGCCACGCCTGCGCCTGTCGCCTGGGGATTGTGGCTCAGCCGGGCGCTGCCGGAAGAGGCTGAAGCGGGCGGCGGCTTAATGGTGGCTGTGATTCAGATGGCCATTACGCTGGGCGCCAGCGTCGGAGGCGAGCTGTTCGACGCTGCCGGCTGGTGGAGTCCGTTTGCCTTTGGCGTGGTGGTTCTGCTCTGTTCGGCACTGTTTGCGCTACTGGCCGCCCGCTATGGCCTGGTGAGTCAGGCGCAGGAGCAACATGCGTAGCCCTGATCTTCAGATACTGCAGACGGCCCGGCGCTGGGCCGAAACCTCACCGATCTGGCTGTGCACCGTGTTGCGCACCTACGGTTCATCGCCTCGTCCGCCGGGCGCAATGATGGTGATTGCCACAGATGGCCGTTATTGCGGATCGCTGTCGGGCGGCTGCATTGAAGAAAACTTCATTGCCCGCATCCGTGACGGGGATTTTTCTGCGGCGAGCCAGCGGGTGCGGTATGGCGAAGGCGGCTATGCCCCCGACAGGGCGCTGCCCTGCGGAGGCGTGCTGGATATTCTGGTTGAAAAATGCCAGCCGGGAAGCGAGACCCTCGCTTATCTGTCGAAGATGATCGAAGCACTGAACAGCGCCAGTGCGCTGACCAAAAAAGTGACGCTGCCTGCCGCGTGCCATTCACTTGAACCCGCCCCGTATACCCGGCGCACCCGGGTGACGCTTGACCTCCAGCAGATCGAACTGACCCTGTGCGCGCCTGCGCGGGTGATCATTGCCGGTCTTTCCAGCGTGGCGGTTTACTGCGCTAATTTTGCTGTGGCGCTGGGCTTTGAAACCTTTGTTTGTGAGCATCGGGATGAGGTGATGAACAGCCTGGCGGCGGAGGTGAATGACGGGGTGGAATGGATTAATCAGTTTCCGGCGGCCTGGCTGGAACGCGAAGGCTGTCATCCCGGCACCGCCATTCTGTCATTAACTCACGATCCGCGCATCGACGATCTCACCATGATGGAAGCCGTTAACCTGCCAGCCTTCTACATCGGCGTGATGGGATCTCAGCGCAACAGCGTTAATCGTAAAGCGCGGCTGGCACGGCTGGCAGAGATGAGTTCCGAACAGCTTGACCGTATCCACGCGCCGGTGGGGCTGGAAATTGGCAGTAAAACGACAGCCGAAATTGCCCTGTCGATCATGGCCGATGTGGTTCGTTACAAAAATGGCGCAGCAGCCGGGCAGGCGTTCTGCCCGGCATCGCTTAACGCCGACGACCCGCGGCAGATCATTTAGTCATTGTCATTATCATCAACCTCTGTCCCTCAACTCGTAAGGAGCCCTATGAAGAAACTTACCCTTGTTGCGCTGGCACTGGCACTGACCGCCTCCGCCGTCTCTGCTCAGGAAACGGCTGCAAAGATCGCCTTATCTCACAGTGGTGATCAACCTTCCGTTAAGGGGCCAGCAGA
>MIEI01000021.1 GCA_002095305.1 Pantoea brenneri | reverse complement strand
GGCAACAGGACTACGAAACGCTTTCCGACCCCACGCTGGTATGGGCCATTTACGGCGTGCTGTTTATGATTTTGTTTCTGGAAAATGGCCTGCTCCCCGCCGCCTTTTTGCCCGGCGACAGTCTGCTGATTCTGGTCGGCGTGCTGATTGCTAAAGGCACCATGACTTTTCCACTTACCATTCTGGTCCTGACGACCGGCGCCAGCCTCGGTTGCTGGGTGAGTTATATTCAGGGGCGCTGGCTCGGCAATACGCCCACGGTGCAAAAATGGTTATCACACCTGCCGGCGCAATATCATCTGCGCGCCCACAGCCTGTTTCACCGGCACGGTTTATCGGCGCTGCTGATTGGCCGCTTTATCGCCTTTGTCCGCACTCTGCTGCCAACCATTGCCGGATTGTCCGGCCTGAGCAATGCCCGCTTTCAGTTCTTTAACTGGGTCAGCGCCTTCCTTTGGGTGGTCATTTTAACCGTGCTGGGCTTTGCACTGGGCAAAACGCCGATTTTCCGCCGTTATGAGGACGAACTGATGTTCTTCCTGATGATGCTGCCGCTGGCGCTGCTGGTGTTTGGCCTGGTGGGATCGCTGGTGGTGTTGTGGCGTAAACGACAGGCGGATCAAAACGGGAAAGCTGAGTAATGAAATTGCTACAGGCTATTCCTAAACGGTGGTTACCGTGGCTGATTGCTGGCGTTTTTGCGCTGATTGCCATTGGCATTGCACCGACGCTGATGCGGCATGAAACGGTGGTGCAGATTCGCGTATCGCACGCGGGTGCTACCCTGCCCGACGGCTTCTACCTTTATCAACAGCTGAGCGCCCAGGGGATTCGCATTAAGAGCATTACCCCGGCCGGCGACGCGCTGATCATTCATTTCGACAGTGAAGAACAGAGTCTGGCGGCGCAAAAAGTTCTGCGCCGTCTGCTGCCTCAGGGCTTTATTGTGGCGCAACACGAACAGTCTCAACGCCTGTCGCTGGCGTAATCTCCTTTTCCTCGCTGTTAACACTTCAGACCGTGGCGCAGGCTGGCACGGTCTGAAGTGAACTCTATCTCCCGGTGTTCTTTGAACTTTTTACCGCTGATGTCTATGCTTAACCGAGAGTTGATTCTCAGCACGTGGCGCAAGCGGATTCGTGGCGTGGTGACGGGTCAGGTAACAACGGAAGGTACAAAGCCTGATGAAATATCAAGTATTACTGGGAATCGCGCTGTTTTCGCTGTCAGGATCGTTGCTGGCGGCTGAATCGCTGTGTCAGCAGAAAGAGCAGGATATTCAGCGTGAGATTGAGATGGCGCAGAAGCATAACAATCAGCGTCGCGTCAACGGTCTGGAGCGTGCACTGACCGAGGTGCGTGCCGACTGTACTGACAAGAAGCTTGAGGCTGCGCATCTGGAAAGAATTAACGCTCAGAAGCAGAAAGTTGCTGAGCGCGAACACGAACTCAGGGAAGAGCGTGATGAGGGCCATGACAAGGAGAAGATTGCTAAACGAGAACAAAAACTGGATGACGCGCGCCGGGAGCTGAAGAAGTTACAGGCGGAGCCCTATTAATCGGAATTAATCTACTGATGTTAAAGGAGTATTTTATGTCTAAAGACACATCATCGGAACATTTGCGTGCTGAACTGAAAAACCTTGCTGACACCCTGGAAGAGGTGCTGAGCAGCAGCACTGAGAAATCCAAAGGCGAGCTGGATAAGCTGCGTAACAAAGCGCGTGTGGCGCTGGACAGCTCACGTGAGCGCTTAGGCGAGTCAAGCGAACGCATCGCTGCCACCACCCGCGAAGCCGCGCAGAAAGCAGAAGGCTACGTGCGTGAAAATCCATGGCATGGTGTCGGTATCGGTGCTGCGATTGGCGTCGCACTGGGCATCCTCATTTCGCGTCGTTAATTATGGCAGATTCACAGCATAACCACGGCCCGGCTAAAGGGGTCATTAACATAGGTCAGCGTATCGTTACCACGCTGGTTGGTATGGTTGAGACGCGCGTTCGTCTGGCAGTGGTGGAACTGGAAGAAGAGAAAGCTAACCTGATACAGCTGCTGTTGATGGTTGGCCTGACGATGCTGTTCACCGCTTTTGGCCTGATGAGTCTGATGGTATTGATCATCTGGGCAGTGGATGCACAGTATCGCCTGATGGCCATCGGTATCACCACCGGGGCGCTGTTCCTGCTGGCGATTATCCTCGGACTCTGGACGCTACGTAAATCGCGTCAGTCCACGCTGTTGCGCCACACGCGCAAAGAGCTGGATACTGACCGCAGCTTACTTGAGGATCAGCGTTAATGAGCCGCCGCGAGCGTGAAGAACGCATCCATGAACTGCTTAAGCATGTGCAGCAGCAGCGGCTTGATCTCAGCGCTGCGCGCCGTGACTGGCTGGAAGGGACCGCCCATTACGACCGCGGCTGGTTTACTTTCCTCAGTTTACGTCGCTATCTGGCGATCGGCAGCAGCGCGCTGGCGATCTACTCGATTCGCAGTCCCAACATGCTGTTACGCTGGGCAAAACGCGGGTTTGGCGCCTGGAGCACCTGGCGCATGATCAAATCCGCCTTGCCGCCGCGTTAATCCTGCTTAAAGCCGGTCCTGAAAAGACCGGCTTCTCTTCTTCAGAATTTCTGAAAAACATCGACAGTTTATATCGCTTACAACCTTTCCGCGCCGCGACTATCATCTCCAGCTATCAACCCAATGAATGGCAGCACAGCTTTCAGCGGGAATAAACCCTGCGGGCAACGGTCCTGCAATATTTATAGCGCTGGAGTAAATGATGAAAAAATTCGAAGATACTGGTTTGTTACTGGCTCGCATCCTGATGCCAATCCTGTTCATTACCGCGGGCTGGGGCAAAATCACTGGTTATGCGGCGACCCAGCAATATATGGAAGCGATGGGCGTGCCTGGCGTGATGCTGCCGCTGGTTATCCTGCTCGAATTCGGCGGCGGCCTGGCGATTCTGTTCGGTTTCCTGACCCGTTTTACCGCGCTGTTTACTGCCGGTTTCACCATCCTGACGGCGTTTCTGTTCCACAGTAACTTTGCCGAAGGCGTCAACCAGCTGATGTTCATGAAGAACCTGTCAATTGCCGGCGGCTTCCTGGTGTTAGGTCTGGTGGGTCCGGGCGCTTACAGCATCGACCGTCTGCTGAGCAAAAGAAAACCACAGTCGGCGATTGCACGCTAAACTCAGATAAGCATCATCACAGACAGACTTAACAGGGCGAGGAAATAACCTCGCCCTGTTTGCATTGGAGGCAATATGGGACAGCTAATTGACGGTGTCTGGCATGACACCTGGTACGACACCAAATCGACCGGCGGACGCTTCAAGCGTTCAGCCTCTGCCTGGCGCAACTGGGTCACGGCCGATGGCAGCGCCGGCCCGGACGGCAAAGCGGGATTCACCGCCGAGCGTGACCGTTATCATCTCTACGTTTCGCTGGCCTGCCCATGGGCGCACCGCACCCTGCTGATGCGTCAGCTTAAAGGGCTGGATAGCATGATTGATGTGTCAGTGGTGCATCCGCTGATGCTGGAAAATGGCTGGACCTTCGATGATGAATTTGAGCAGGCAACCGGCGATAAGCTCTATCAAAATGAATTTCTCTATCAGCTCTATCTGCACGCCGATCCACACTACAGCGGCCGCGTAACGGTGCCGGTATTGTGGGACAAGCAGCAGAACACCATCGTTAGCAATGAATCGGCCGATATCATCCGGATGTTCAACAGCGCGTTTGATGCGGTTGGGGCCCGAGCCGGTGACTATTATCCGCCTGCCCTGCGTGAAAAAATCGATGAGCTGAACGGCTGGATTTACGACACGGTGAATAACGGCGTCTACAAGGCGGGCTTCGCCACCTCCCAATCGGCCTATGATGAAGCGGTCACCGCGCTGTTTCATTCGCTGTCACGGCTGGAGCAGATCCTCGGTCAGCATCGCTACCTGACTGGCGATCGGCTGACCGAAGCGGATCTGCGCCTGTGGACCACGCTGGTGCGTTTTGATCCGGTCTACGTGACCCATTTTAAATGCGATCGTCATCGCATCGGTGATTTCATTAATCTCAGCGGTTTCCTGCGCGATATTTACCAGATGCCCGGTATTGCAGAGACGGTTAACCTGCCGCATATCCGCCATCACTACTATTGCAGCCATAAGACCATCAACCCGAACGGCGTGATTTCGCTGGGACCGGCGTTTGACTGGGATGAGCCGCACGGCCGCGGTTAATTCCGTCTGGTATTTTCGGTACTCACATCTCAACGGGTGGGAACTGATGCCTCAGCGGCTAATAAGCAAAAACCCCGCCGAAGCGGGTTTTTAGTAACAAGTCGAAGCTGACTGTTGAGCCGCCTTCTTTTATAAAAAGCGTCGTGGACAGTCATTCATCACTGTCTGCACTTAGCCCGCAAAGCAAAAACCCCGCCGAAGCGGTTTTTAGAAGTAGTCGAAGCTGACCGTTAAGCCGGGTTCTGTCGTGGACAGTCATTCATCTAGGCCAGCAATCACTCACTGGCTCAAGCAGCCTACCCGGGTTCAGTACGGGCCGTACCTTGTGAACCCCTATTTGGCCTTGCTCCGGGTGGAGTTTACCGTGCCACGAACTGTTGCCAGTCGCGCGGTGCGCTCTTACCGCACCCTTTCACCCTTACCTGATCCCATTACTGGGCCATCGGCGGTTTGCTCTCTGTTGCACTGGTCGTAGGCTTGCGCCTCCCAGGCGTTACCTGGCACCCTGCCCTATGGAGCCCGGACTTTCCTCCCCTCTGCCCGTCTCCCCACAAGTGAGGACGACGACAAAGCGGCGACTGTCTGGTCAGCTTCGGCGCGGGATGATAGGGCATTCGCCGCCATTTGTCACGCCTCTTGCTGCTCCAGCGCATATTTGTAGAGCGCATTTTTCTTCAAGCCATGGATCTCAGCGGTCAGGGCAGCGGCTCGCTTAAGCGGTAACTCTTTCTGCAACAGCGCCAGCGTGCGCAGTGCGTCAGGCGGTAGCGCCTCTTCGTCGGCCTTGTGGCCTTCGACAATCAGCACCATCTCGCCTTTGCGACGATTTTCATCCTCTTTCACCCACGCCAGCAGCTCGGCGACCGGCGCACCGTAAATCGACTCCCAGGTTTTGGTCAGCTCGCGCGCCAGCACCACATACCGGTCCGCGCCCAGTTCGGTCACCATGTCCTGCAGGCTGTCCAGCAGACGGTGGGTCGATTCGTAGAAGATCAGGGTACGTGGCTCCTGCACCAGCGCACGTAAGGTATCGCATCGGCCTTTGGTTTTGGCCGGCAGAAACCCTTCGTAACAGAAACGATCGGACGGCAATCCGGCAGCACTCAGGGCGGCGATAGCGGCACAGGCGCCTGGCAGCGGCACCACCCGAATCCCGGCTTCGCGACAGCGCCGCACCAGATGGTAGCCGGGATCGTTAATCAGCGGCGTGCCTGCATCGGAAACTAAGGCTATGCTTTGCCCCTCTTGCAGCTTCGTCAGCAGCAGCTCGGCCTTCTGTTGCTCGTTGTGGTCGTGAAGTGCGAAGAGTCGCGCAGTGATGGCGAAATGTTGTAGCAACAGCCCGGTATGACGTGTATCTTCCGCAGCGACCAGATCGACGCTCGAAAGCACCGTCAGCGCCCGCTGGGTGATATCACCCAAATTACCAATCGGGGTTGGAACGATGTAGAGCGTGCTGGCAGAAATCTCTGCCCGATCGAGTTGTTTCATTGTTTCATCCGAATTGCCGATTTAATATTGAGCATCTTGAAAAAAACATCACTGGATACAGTATGCTTCCTTCAAAAGTCGTTCGTCGTAAAGCAGGACGCTTTCTGCCTGTCATTCTTGCCGGGCTGATTTTAGCCGCGTGTAGCGGTCAGGGGCCGCAAACCTCAACCGTCAATATTCAGGGGCCTGCTACCGCCAGCTCAGCCTATTATCTGCAACAAGCGCAGCAGAGCAGCGATGATAGCAAGACCGACTGGCAATTACTTGCAATCCGCGCCCTGTTGAAGGAAGGAAAGTATCCTGAGGCGACCCAGCAGCTCAGCCAGCTGCCGCAACAGCTTTCAGACACCCAGCAGCAGGAGCTATTGCTGTTGCAGGCGCAGTTGCAGCTGTCAAAACAGCAGGTCAAAGAAGCGCAGTCGCGTTTAGAGCAGGTGAAAACCAGCGCGCTGTCGCAGGATCAGCTGGCCCGCTATTACGGTTTGCAGATTGCTATCGCCCAGGGCCGCCCTTCGCTCTCGCTGCTGCGTACCTATATTGCGCAGGAGCCGCTACTGAAAGGCCCGGATCATCAAAGTAATATTGACGCCACCTGGCAGGCACTGACGCAGATGCCACCGCAGGAAGTCAGTAATCTGGTGATCAACGCCGACGAAAATGTTTTGCAGGGCTGGCTGGATCTGCTCGCGGTTTGGCGTGCCAATACCCAGGATGCTGAGATGCTGAAGTCCGCCATTAAAGACTGGCAGACCCGTTATCCGCAGAACCCGGCAGCCAAAACCTTACCGACTCAGCTGAGTCAGATGCAGAACTACATTAAAGCCTCCACCAGCATCATTGCGCTGTTGCTGCCGCTGAACGGCCAGGCGCAGGTGTTCGCCAATGCGATTCAGAAAGGCTTTAATGACGCCAAAAATGGCGCACTGACGCCAGCGCCGCAGCCGGCGGCTACCCAGCCCGCGACAGCGGATGCTACCGCCAGTGCACAGCCCGCCTCTGCTGATGCGGTCGTCAGTCCTTCTGCTGCGCCAATCAGCGCGCCGCAAGCGCAGCCTGCCGATGCGGCAACGCCACAGCCGGCCGCCGCACAGCCTGCTGCAACCCAACCCGCGGCGACGCAGCCAGCCGCCGCACAACCGGCCAGCAATGCGCAGATCAAAGTCTACGACACCAGCAGCCAGCCGATTCAGCAGGTGATGCAGCAGGCACAGCAGGATGGCGCCACCATCGTGGTTGGCCCACTGCTGAAGAGTGACGTTGAGCAGGTCGCTAACAGCCAGACGCCATTAAATGTGCTGGCGCTTAACGAGCCGGAAAAGATCCAGAACCATCCGAATATTTGTTACTTTGCGCTTTCTCCTGAAGACGAAGCGCGCGATGCCGCGCACCATATCTGGGATCAGGGCAAGCGTCAGCCGCTGTTGCTGGTGCCACGCAGTGGACTGGGCGATCGCGTGACTAACGCATTTACTCAGGAGTGGCAGACGCTGGGCGGCAGCACCGTGCTGCAGCAGCGCTTCGGTTCCACCGCTGAGCTGAAACAGGGCATCAACAGTGGCGCAGGCATCAGTTTATCCGGCACGCCGGTTAACGCCGCACCTGCCGAGCCGCAGGGCGTCTCGATTGCGGGCGTGAACATTCCGGCTCCGCAGCAGAGCACGCCAGACGTCGCCAGCCCCAGCGGTGACGGCGCGGTCGATGCGGTCTATATCGTCTCAACACAAGGCGAGCTGCAGCTGATTAAACCGATGATCACCATGCGTACCGGTAGCCGCAGCAACATCGCGCTGTATGCCAGTTCCCGCAGTGCCCAGGCGGGTGCCGGTGCCGACTTCCGGCTGGAGATGGATGGCCTGCAGTTCAGTGATATTCCGCTGCTCTCCGGCACCAATCCGGGTCTGATGCAGCAGGCGTCTAAGTCCTTTAACAATGACTATTCGCTGGTGCGTCTGTATGCGATGGGAATTGATGCCTGGACGCTGGCGAATCACTTTAACCAGATGCGTCAGTCACCGGGCTTTACGCTGGACGGCAATACCGGCAAGCTCAGCGCCGATGCGGATTGTGTGATCAACAGGAAGTTGACATGGAACCAGTATCGTCGGGGCGAAATCGCGCCGGCCAACTAAATCGCCGTCAGATTGGTGCCGGGCACGAACAGCGTGCCCGCCGCTATCTGGAGCAGGCAGGCCTTAAATGGGAAGCCAGCAATGTCCATTGTCGCGGCGGGGAACTTGACCTGATTATGCGCGACGGGCACTGTTGGGTGTTTGTCGAAGTTCGCTACCGGCGCGATGCGCGTTACGGTGGCGCCCTCGCCAGCGTGACCCGCGAGAAACAACATAAGCTGCTGCGTGCTGCCGCTCTCTGGCTGGCACAACGCGGCGGCAGTTTTGAAACAGTGAATTGCCGTTTCGACATCATCGCCATTACCGGCACGGCGCTCGAGTGGCTGCCGAATGCCTTTAATGCAGACGTTTAGAACCAGGTGGTCGTGTGCAGGACAGAATTAAAGCGTGTTTTACCGAAAGTATCCAAACCCAGATTGCCGCTGCAGAAGCGTTGCCCGATGCCATTTCCCGTGCGGCGATGACGCTGGTGCAGTCGTTACTGAACGGCAATAAAATCCTCAGCTGCGGCAATGGTGCCTCATCAGCCAATGCTCAGCACTTTGCCGCCAGCATGATCAACCGTTTCGAAACTGAGCGCCCCAGCCTGCCGGCGCTGGCGTTGAGTGCCGACAATGTGATGCTGACCGCGATTGGCAACGATCGTCTGCATGACGAGGTTTACGCCAAGCAGGTGCGGGCCCTCGGCCAGGCGGGCGACGTACTGCTGGCCATCTCCACGCGCGGTAATACCCGTGACATTGTTAAAGCCGTTGAGGCGGCAGTGACGCGCGATATGACTATCGTTGCGCTTACCGGGTATGATGGTGGCGAACTTGCCGGACTGCTGGGCCCACATGATGTGGAAATTCGCATCCCGTCGCACCGCAGTGCCCGTATTCAGGAGATGCACATGCTGACCCTCAACTGTTTATGCGATCTGATCGATAACACCCTGTTTCCACACCAGGAATGACCGAAGGAGCTCCAATGAAAGCATTGAACGCTGTAGCCATCCTGTTAACCGCAATGCTGCTGCAAGGCTGTGTTGCCGTGGTTGCCGGCAGCGCCGCTGTCGCCACCAAGACGGCCACCGATCCACGCACCGTCGGCACCCAGGTCGATGATGGCACGCTGGAATTACGTGTCTCTAACGCCTTAGCCAAAGATCAACAAATCAAAAGTGATGCCCGCGTTATCGCTACCGCTTATCAGGCAAAGTCCTGCTGACCGGCCAGGCCCCTTCGCAGGAGATCGCCGACCGGGCTAAACAGATCACCATGGGCGTGGATGGCGCAACCGAGGTCTATAACGAAATTCGTATCGGCCAGAAAGTGACGCTGGGAACCTCCTCTTCGGATACCTGGATTACTACCAAAATCCGTTCGCAGCTGCTGGGCAGCGATCAGGTGAAATCATCCAATGTGAAAGTCACCACCGAAAATGGCGAAGTGTTCCTGTTGGGTCTGGTAACGCCGCAGGAAGCCCAGGCAGCGGCCGATGTGGCCAGCCGGGTAAGTGGCGTTAAGCACGTGACCACCGCGTTCACTATGCTGAAGTAAACCCTCAGACAGCAAAAAGGCGGCCATGGCCGCCTTTTTTATGGCTGAATCATCAGACCGGGATATCAATAATTAACGCCCGGGTGGCCGTTTTCGCCGTCAGCCTGAGCTGCTGTTCTTCCTGCAAAAATGCCCCATCACCACAGCCGAGTTTTTCCTGATACTCGGTACCAGAGACAGCGTCCAGCGAGCCATGAATCGATTGCAGATAGGCGCGCGGACCGTGTAACTGCATCGAATGCTGTTCACCGGGTGCCAGTTCCACCTGATGAATCCACACCTGCTGGCGCAGTTGCAGACTGCCGTCCGCGCCGTCTGGCGAGGCCAGCAACTGGGTGGTTTGCCCTTCTGACAGCGCGATTTTCTGCATCCGTGGGTTTTCCCGCTCCGGACAGGCGGCCAGCCACAGTTGCATCCGCGTCAGCGGGCGCTCTTTACTCAGGTTGATCTCGCTGTAACTCACGCCCGGCTGAGCAGAGAGCAGCAGCGCTTCCCCTTCACGTACGGTGATGTGGTTGCCCTCGCTGTCGCGGTATTCCGCTTCACCCTGCAGCACGATGTTCAGCACATCGACCTGCGGATAGGTGCGCGGCTGAAAAGCGGCGCCCGGTGCCAGCACTTCCTGGTTGAGTACCCGTAGCGAGGCATAACCCATCAGTTTAGGATCAAAATAGTGGCCAAAAGAGAAACTGTAGCGCGCCTGCAACCAACCGAAATCGGCCTGACCACAAGCGGACGCACTGCGTGTTGTTATCATTGTTTACCTCCAGCATCCGGTGGCGAGGATCGGCCACGGACTTTATGCCCATATGGTAAAAGTCTGGACGCCGGATTGTTAGCCAGTTAATCTGCCTGGCATGTTCAAATTTCCTGACAGAGAACCGGGATGGCTAAAGAGCGTGCGTTAACCCTTGAATCTTTACGCGTTATGGATGCAATTGATCGACGCGGAAGTTTTGCAGCAGCCGCTGACGAGCTGGGCCGGGTGCCCTCCGCTCTCAGCTACACCATGCAAAAACTGGAAGAGGAGCTGGATGTGGTGCTGTTTGACCGTTCCGGCCACCGCACCAAGTTTACCAACGTGGGACGCATGCTGCTGGAGCGTGGCCGGGTGCTGCTGGAAGCGGCCGATAAGCTGACCACCGATGCGGAAGCACTGGCGCGCGGCTGGGAAACCCATCTGACCATCGTTACCGAAGCGCTGGTGCCGACCGAGGCGCTGTTTCCGCTGGTGACGCGGCTGGCTGACAAAGCCAATACCCAGTTTTCGCTGGTCACTGAAGTGCTGGCTGGCGCGTGGGAACGGCTGGAACAGGGACGGGCCGACATTATGATTGCCCCCGATCTGCATTTCCGCGCTTCGACCGAGATCAACACCCGCAAGCTTTACACCATGATGAGTGTTTATGTCGCCAGCGCCGACCACCCGATTCATGACGAGCCCGAACCGCAGTCTGAAGTGACGCGCGTGAAATATCGCGGTATTGCAGTGGCGGATACGGCGCGTGAGCGCCCGGTTCTGACCGTACAGTTGCTGGATAAGCAACAGCGCCTGACCGTCAGCAGCATGGAAGACAAACGCCGGGCCTTGCTGGCCGGGCTGGGCGTCGCCACCATGCCCTATTCGCTGGTTGAGCAGGATATTGCCGAAGGCCGTCTGCGGGTGGTGAGTCCGGAATATACCCGTGAGGTGGATATTATTATGGCGTGGCGTCGTGACAGCATGGGTGAAGCCAAAGCCTGGTGCCTGCGCGAGATACCGCGCCTGCTGGCGAAAAAGAACTGACTCTCTCCCCGCGCTGCCGGGGAGCATCCCTTCACTCTTATAACCGGCTGAGACAGTCGATCGCCACCGCCTTAAAGCAGGCGAAGTCCGTACTGTCACGCAGCCGGCTCATCGCCCTTTCGCGCAGAAACGTCACGAACAGATCGTAGATCGCCATCGCTTCTTCATATTCACTTTTGCTGATTGCCAGCAGAAAAATCACGTAGGCGGTGTCGTCTCCCCAGGCAATGCCGTGCGGTGCCAGCACGGTATAGACCACGGTTTTCTTCGCCAGCAGCCCCAGCGAGTGCGGCAGCGCAATGCCTTCGCCCAGCATGGTGCTGACAATCGCTTCGCGCTCCTCTACCGACGGATAAAATGCTGAATCAACATACCCTTCCGCTTCCAGCTGGTCACAGAGTTGCCGAAACAGTTCAGACTGCGTCATCGGCCGGTCAACAATGTGAAAATGCTGAGCATCAAAAAATTTAGCCAACATGTAAGGCCGGGTGCGATCCACCAGTACCAGCTTGCCTATCTGCTCCAGCTGGAAACCGGTCGGGAACGGCGACATCACCACCACCGGCTTCTCTTTTTCGCTGAGGCGAATGGTTGAGATGACGAAATCCTCATCAATCCGGCTGCGCGCCTCATATTCCCGCTGCGACAATCGCGCCGTCACCTGCAGCTGCGGATACCTGCGTAGCAGCATCGCCTCGATCATGCGTAAGGTTGAATTACCACTGTCGCACACCAGCAGCACCTGCGGATGGCGCTGATAGCCGACATCATAATGCCGCTCCAGCCCGACGCCGATATGCAGCACCAGAAAGCCGATTTCGTTTTCGCTGATTACGTAAGGAGTATATTTGCCCCAGCTGGTTACCGCCGCCAGCGTGACGTCATAGGCCATCGGATAGTGCTGTTTGATGTTGCTCAGCAGCGGATTAGGAATGTGAATCTGGTAGCGCACCCGGGTGATCATGGTTTTGATATGGGTGAGCAGATCGGCACGCAGCTGCTGGTCGTTTTGCAGGTTGAAGTTGTAATGGGTGTTGATAAAACTCAGCAGATAATCGACCAGGGCGTCGGCATCATCGGCATTGATGGCGCTGGGGGCGATCGCCTGGATACGGCGCGCGGCGATATTCACCCGCAGCCAGTTCTCCTCAGCGGGCGAGATCGGTTTGCTTACCAGCGGCCGCATCAGGTTAATCAGCTGGTGCGCCGCTTCCCGCACCTCGTCGCCAATCTCTTCAGCGCCGGGATCGTTGAGCGGATAGCCCTCACTGATGCGCCGAACCGCCACGGCACAGTAGAGCCGCAGGTAACGTTCGCCTTCATCACTGATGCGGATGTTGTGTTGGGCAAAGCAGCTTTGCAACAGCGGACGCAGCGTATCGAGCATGCCGCTGTTTAACGCTTCGATCGTCAGCAGCGGGCTGTCCGGCTGCGCCTGATCGATCTCCCACAGCAGATCGGTCAGGCAGGTACGGATCGCCACTTCGCTGCCAAACAGCTTCATGCCGTAGTGCGGTTTGCTCTCGATCGTCAGGTGATAGCGACCCAGCCACTCCCGCACTTCCGCCATATCATTTTGTAACGTGGCGCGGCTGACGAACCACTCTTCCGCCAGCTCCTCAAGCTTGATCGAATAGGCCGCGGTGAGAAACCGGGTCAGTAAATAGCGCACACGATCCGGCGAAGTACGCGGCACCCGCAGCGGCGATGCGGTCTGCTGTTGCAGGTGCTGGAAACGCTGAGCATCCTCAATCTTCAACTGGTAACCTGCGCCGCGGTTCAGGATAAACTGCGCGCCGTGCTGCGCCAGCAGCGCATTCAGCGAGGTGATATCGGTGCGTACGGTGCGCGTCGACACGGCAAAACGCCGCGCCAGTTCATCCTGGGGCAGCGTTTCGTTTTGCAGGGCATCAAACAGTTGCGCAAGGCGCTGATTGGGAAATCTCACGATGGTTTACCTGTTGCTGCGGTTGGAAAAAAGCCGGGATTCAGCAGTCAGCCTACGGGGATAGTGGGGCAACGTCCATGTTGTCTGACGCCCACCCGGTTAGCGGCGGGCGTCTGGCAAAGATCCTCAGGCCAGCAGCTTTTTACAGATTGCCAGCAGTTGCTGCACATCTTCAATACGGGTTTCACCGCTGGCTTTATCAATGATCGAACTGTAGACGTGCGGGATCACTTTACTGACGCCAGCCTCCAGCGCGATACGAATGATCTGCTCAACGTTATCCAGATCGATACCACCGGTTGGCTCCAGCCAGAAATCCTGTCTGGCGCAGGCTTCCGCCACCGCACGATATTCATCAATCGTCTGCAGGCCGCCCATCGGGAAGTACTTCACCGAGCTGCCACCCATGTCCTGCAGCATGGCGATGGCGGTGCCGATCGGAACGATCGCGTCGTCGCTTTTTGCGCTGCGGGGTCCGGTGGAGATTTTTACCTTGCCCGGCGTGCCGGTGGGCGAGATCAGACCATTGACCACCGTCTGCGACTGACCCAGCAGCGCACGGCTGGTGGCGACGCCAGTGAACACCTGGTTCACATGCTGCGGTTGCAGTACGGCCGAGATCTCACTCACCATCTGCGACTGACCCGGATCGCCCGCTCCCAGGCCGACCGACAGCGCATTATCGATCAATGCGGCATATTCCCGCATATCAGCGATCGCTGCCTCATTACTGGCGTAGTTTTTTGACAGCACCCCGACCAGCACGTGTCCTTCCGCCGCCTGCCAGATGGCGCGTGCATTCTCTTTCGATCCTGCCAGCACGTTAAGGCACAGGCGATCCTGATAAAAATTAGGTGTCAGCGTCATGCGTTTTTCTCTCCGGTTAACAGCGCCTGAATACGGGCAAAAATGGTCTGCAACTGATCGGCGCTGACGCTACGCACGTCCGCCTCAATGATCCCTTCGTTAGCTTTGTAGCCGCGAAAATAGATGGCGGTGTCACCCTTTTTCAGCGCCTGCACCAGATCGCCGGTACGCTGCTGGATCGTCGCCTCATCAAAGGCGATCTCGGCACGGGCGATATCCCGTCCCGCCGCATCCCACACTACCCGGGCAGTGACGCCTTTCAGTTGGTTAAGCTGGTTGATAAACGGCGTCATTTTTTCCACCATCTGCGCGCCGCTGATTTTCGGCTGCGTCAGATAGTTTTCAATGGCCTGCGTCAGGCCAAGAATGCCCTCTTTGCCGACTTTCATCGCACGGCCAATGCCGTTGGTCTGACGTTTCACCCACTCAACATAGTCATGACGGCCAATCACCAGCCCGCTGGTCGGGCCTTCGATCGCTTTTGCACCGCTGTAGATCACCAGATCCGCACCCGCCTGGTAATAACAGTGCAGATCTTCTTCTGCGGCCGCATCGACGATCAACGGTACGCCATGTTCACGCGCCACTGCCGCCGCCTGCGCCACGTCGAGGTGGCTTTTCTGCACGCAGTGATGCGATTTCACATAGAGGATCGCGGCAGTCTGTGGGGTGATCGCCGCTGCCAGCTGTGCTGGCGAACACTCATTGCTGTAGCCCGCTTCGACCAGCTGTCCGCCGCCCAGCGTCACCATGCTGCCGACCGGCGCACCGTAGTTAACGTTATGCCCTTTTGGTACCACAATCTGATGCGGCACGCTGAGCGGCGCCGCGTGCAGATTATCCAGCAGCCAGTGGTTATCTTTAACGATTACCGCCGCCACGCTCTGAGCGATGCCGGCTGAGGCGCAGGAAACCACCAGCGCATTCTCCACGCCAAGCAAACCGGCAATGTAGGCACCGGTCTTGTCCACCAGGTCCTTCATTTCGAAGTAGTGATCGAGTCCATATTTTACCGTATCGATCACATCAGAGGTCGGGGTTGAAACCCCAAGAATCGTCATACGGCCAGAGGCGTTAATCACCGGCTTCAGGCCATATTTTTCATATACCGAGCTCATTTGCTGCTCCTTCTTCTGTCGCGATCCACTGACCGGCGACCACTGCCGCCAGCGGGACCAGATGCTGCTCACCCGCCACCTGTTCACCTTCTGAATCGATAAACGGTCGGGTCTGTTGTTTGACGGTAAAAATGGTCAGGTCGGCGTCGTAACCTACCTCCAGCCGGCCTTTACGCGTCAGGCGCAGCGCGTCCGCCGCGTGGGCCGTGACGCAGTTAATCACCTGCGGCAGCGTCATGCCGACGCTGAAAAATTTCGACATCACGTGCGCCAGGTTGTGTACCGGACCCGCCAGCCGGTTGCGGCAATAGATGTCGGAGCTGATGGTGTCAGGCAGAATGCCCTGAGCGATGGCCACGCGGGCGACCTCAAAGCTGAAGCTGGCGCTGCCGTGGCCGACATCCAGCCTGACGCCACGAGCGATAGCCTGCTTTACCGCAGCCTTCAGTTCACCCTGCGGCGTCAGAATGCGGTTGGGTTTGCCGTTAAAACAGTGGGTAATGATGTCGCCGGAGGTCAGCAAATCGGCAATCTGCGCCAGATCGGGCGGATTGTTACCGATGTGAACCATCAGCGGCAGGCCGCCTGCTGCCTGCTGGATCGCTTTGGCTTTTACCAGCGGCTGAACACCGTTTTTGCCCACTACGCTGCTGCTGATGCGCGCCTTAAGGCCAACGATAAAATCGGGCAGTCGGGCCACCGCCTCTGCCACCGCCTGCTCGTCAATCTGCGTCATGTCAGCCAGTTCGTTCTGGGTGACAATGCCGGTGCGGGCGATGTTGATCAGCGCATAAACCTGGGTCTGAGCCGTGCGCGTCAGCTGATAGAAATCATCAATGTGCTGCGCGCCGGTGCTGCCGGCATCCACCACGCTGGTGACGCCATGACTGACGCCGATTGCATCCGCCTCATCATGATAAATCGGGGATTTCGGGTAGCAGTGGACGTGGGAATCGATCCAGCCGGCGCTGAGGTAGCAGCGGCCAGCCAGATCGCGCTCGCTGTGCGCCTGGCCCTTTACCTCGCCGATGGCGGCGATTTTGCCGTCCTGCAAGGCAATATCCACCACCTGCTCATCGCTGAGGCGTGCACGGCGAATAATTAAGTCGAACATGGTGACTCCTTAGCGGCGGCCCGCTGCCGGACCGCCGGTGACATCAGAGCGCAATCGGGAAAATCGCACCAAGGATCATCGCACCGAGAATAGCGCCGCCGGTAATGGGCTTGTTCCACAGGTAGAACAGTAACGCGCCCAGCAGCGAACCGAGGCCGATCGGAATGGAGGCGGCCATCGCTGACAGAATGATCAACGGCCCAAGGAAGCGGCCCGAGGTGTTACCGGCCCCCATCATCACGTCGGCTCCGTAGGTGGAGTCGCTCTGATTGATGGTGAATTTACGCGCCAGAATAATCAGGTAGCCAATCGCCACACCGATGACCAGACCGGTGACCAGCGAGGCGGCAAAGTTCGCGACCGGGAAGATGATGCCGGCACCCAGCAACAGCGCCGGAACGCCCAGCCCGACGCCGGTCTGAATCGCGCCGCCGATATCGAGAATACCGACCAGCGATCCTTCAATAATGCGGGCGAACAGAAAGCTGGCACCGAATGCGGCGACCGCGCCGTAGACGCCGGTCTCCATGCCAGCACGCAGCATCGAGACAAACGCCACCTCGTTGAAAGCGCCAATGCCATACAGGTAGTACATGTGTGTCCCGGCAAACACGCCGGATGAGAGCAGGCCAACAAAGATCGGGAAAGACCAGTCGGCGTACCAGAAGCCTTTATTTTCGTTCATCAGCATCGCCTCTTATTTGCCGCTTACTGAGTTATGAATCATCTCGAGCCAGCCAGGAATGCCGAGCTGGAAGGACTGCAACAGCTTCATGTCGAAGCCGCGGAAGAAACCGCTGAGGACAAACAGCAACACGATGGCGGTCATCATCACTTTGGTGACCTTGTTCCAGCCGCTCTCTTCCACGCCTTTGCCGATCAAAATACCCAGCACCAGTCCCGGCACGGCGTTACCCATAATCAGCTGCGCCAGGCCGCCAAAAATGGTGGCCCAGAAGCCCGATTTGCGGCCCGCATCAATCGCCGCCAGCCAGAAGATCACCGGCATTACGGTATTGACCAGCAGGTTAGCCGCTGGCACCAGCACCTTCACCGCGGTGACCTGCAGCGCGGCCGGTACGGCTGAGGCAGTAGAGTTGAGGAAGGCCACCACGATCATGCCGATGATGCCACAGGCGATAGCCATTTTTTTCGGGTCGTGCAGCGTTTCGGCCACATTGCGGTTTTTGATCATCAGCGCCGCGGCGCCCCAGTTTGGAATGATGCGGTGATCCACATCCTGCGTGAACGAACCGGCTGCAACAGAAGATGCCCAGGCGTTAAAGAAGAAGCCAAGACCAAAGGAGAAGTGAGAGGCTGGATCGCCTTCGCACGAGTTGAGTTCGCCCAATGTACGAAAGGCGCCCATCCCCTGGGTGGTCGGCGCGTGAAACATCCGCGCAGCGCCGGCACCGACGCCGACACCCACCAGCCCGCCAATGATCAACGACTTAAACAAAATGATTAAAAACATGTTGTTGTACCTTTGTTGTCGTTTTTACCCATCACGCGTCAGCCGTCGCCTGGCCGTAGCCTTGACCGCCGCGAAGCTGCGGCCAGCGCGCCGTCGGGCAACCGGCTTTCTGACATGAAAGGGCACTGTTTTTAAGGTGTCACCGTGAACGTGACCTGTTCGGTGTCGAAAACGGTGACGCTGACGGTGATCTCCAGCTCTACGCTGTAGGTCCGCCGTTGGCGCGCCAAAAAGAAGAACAGAAATTTTTCGGTTTTGACGCTCTCCCGTGCGTTCAGCACCCGGACATCCTCGGGCTCTATCCGCAGCAGAATTTTTTGCGTCGCGCGCAGAACCTGGTTCTGTACGCGACTCAGGCATCCGCAAAGGCTTTCGCTTTGCTGTCGCCTTTTCCCTCTACCGTCACCTGCGTAACGTATTGTTGTTTCATGATCAGCTGCCGTACTTCTTGTTCCAGGCCTGCACCAGCCGTTCGCCCAGCTCTTCTTTATCCATGAAACCGAAACCCAGTACGGTAGCGCCCTCGTTGATGGCAGTGACGCTTCATCGATCGACCGCATCCCGTGTTTCGCCTTGTAGCCATATTTGTTCTGTGCGGTGATGGCGCCTGCGCCGCCGCTGCCGCAGAAGGAGATACCGAAATCGGCATTTTCCGCCTTCATCACGTCGCCAAGCTTCATGTCTGCCGCCACGCCGGGTACCACCACCGCGCGTCCACCGGCTTTCTCGATACCTGCCGCAACTTTCTGCCCTTTACCTAAACGATCGCCAATCACTACGGTTACCATGTTCACGTCCTCTTCAGTTGTTTGATCGGGCGACTTCGATATGCACCGAGAGCAGCCATGCTTCTTCGCGTGGCAGATTGCCAAACAGATCCACTACCCGCTGCGCCAGCTGCAGCGTTTCCGGCGGGATATCCTCAAACAGCTCGGCTTCCACTTCTGGCAGCGGCTCACCGCTCAGGGAGCGGGATGCCATCGCACCGACATGTGACACCAGCATCTGCTGCTGGACCGCATTCGGCACAATGCCGTGCTGCTGGTAGATCGTCGCAATCTGCGCCATTACCCTGTCTGCCAGCTGCTGCACTTTCTCCGGTGGCGCGTCTTGCACCGGAACGCCGTTATTGCTCACCTTGCTACTCCTGTTAGACCGGATAATTCGCGTTGAAAATAAATTACCCCTGATAGCGATCTCTGTGGAGACGCAACATTTCCAGCACCAAGCGGAAATCGAGGTGAAGAGCGTGCGCCAGATCGCAGGCTGCACGTTTAATGCGACTCAGCGCCCAGAATGCGTTAAATGTGTGTAATGTCATCAGGATGCGCGCAGGCTGTGCGGTGACGTTCAGCGAGGTGAGCGGTAAAACGGTGAGTAATAAGCAGAAGTGATGATAAAAATCGCCGGTCGGGGGTGACCGGCGCGGGCGTTAACGGAATTTCTTATGGTTAGCGTTGCGGATGTCGTCAAACTTCGCCGCTTCGCGTTTCGCACCGTCGACGTTATTGGCTTTTGCCAGCGTACTGACCACATCAATCTGTGCAATCAGCGAGTCGATACCGGCGTGAAAATCTTTAACCTGTGCGCTGTCAGCCGGCTGGCCTTCCAGCTTGTCCGGCGTACCCTTACGCGCATCCTGCGCCGCGGCACGCATTTTGGTCAGCGCCTGCTGCATCTCCTGCGCATCGTCGGTTTTCTTGACGATCTTCAGGTTGGCATTCAGCGTATCCATATCCTGTTCCAGATCGGCCGCATAGAGGCTGACGCTGGAGAACAACAGAGAAGCAGACAACATTGCAATCACATGCTTACGCATCGCTCTTTCCTTTCTTATTGTGATGAAAAAAAAGCAGCCATCAGGCTGCTTTCAGAATCCATCTTTCTTATTGTCCCGCTATCTTCATTTCAGGCAGTAACACCGAACCGCACTGGATGTTGCTGCGGGTTTCGATGTCATCACCGACGGTCACCATGTTGCGCCACATCTCTTGCAGATTGCCGGCGATGGTGATCTCACTGACGGGATACTGAATTTCGCCATTCTCGACCCAGAAACCGGCCGCACCGCGCGAGTAATCGCCGGTAATGGCGCTGACGCCCTGCCCCATCAGTTCGGTGACCACTAAGCCGGTCCCCATCTGCTTCAGCAGGTCGTCAAAGCTGTGGCCCTGACCGGCGATGCACCAGTTATGGATGCCACCGGCATGGCCGGTGCTGGTCAGGCCAAGTTTTCGGGCGGAGTAGCTGGTCATTAACCAGGTTTGCAGCACGCCATCTTTAATGATGTCGCGCGCCTGGGTCCGCACGCCTTCGCTGTCGAACGGCGTCGACGCCAGACCTTTCAGCAGGTGCGGCTGTTCGTTAATCGTCAGCCACTCTGGCAGGATCTGCTGTCCCATTGAATCGAGCAGGAAGGTCGATTTGCGGTAGACGCTGCTGCCGCTGATCGCCCCGACCAGATGGCCGAACAGACCGGTTGCCACTTCAGCGGCAAAAATCACCGGCGCTTCATGGTGGAAAGCTTACGCGGTGCCAGACGCGACAGCGTGCGACGCGCACATTCCGCGCCCACCCACTCCGGACTCTGCAAATCTTCAAATGCGCGGCCAATGGTGTAAGCGTAATCGCGCTCCATGTTGCCATCCTGCTCGGCAATCACGCTGCTGGAGAGCGAGTGACGGCTGGAGCAATAGCTCTGCAACATGCCGTGGCTGTTACCAAAGACTTTGATACCGACGTGGCTGTTGAAGCTGCCGCCTTCGGTATTGATGATGCGTTTGTCTGCCCGCAACGCCGCCTGTTCCGCCTGTGCCGCCAGCTCAATCGCGCGATCGGCATCGATCTCCCACGGATGATAGAGATCCAGATCGGGCGCGTCGTACGCCAGCAGGTCAGCATCCGCCGGACCGGCAAACGGATCGGGCGAGGTATAACGCGCAATATCGATTGCCGCCTGCACGGTGCGTTTAATCGCGTCCGGGCTGAGATCGGTCGACGAGGCGCTGCCTTTACGATTCTGATGATAAACGGTGATGCCAAGCGCGCCGTCGCTGTTGAATTCGACGTTTTCCACTTCACCGTAGCGGGTGCTGACGCCGATGCCAGTGGTTTTACTGACCGCCACTTCCGCGCTGTCAGTGCTTGCTTTAGCCAGTTCGAGCGCCTGCGCAATCGCCTGCTCTAACACTTTTCGCTGTTCTGCAACCTGAGTAGATACGTTCATCGACCTGCCGTCTAATCTTATGTATGTATGATTTGAGTCTATCAGAGTCAGAGAACAATTTCGCAGTCACCCGATAAACTGGTAGGATTAGCCTCTTTTTTTGGGAGTCCACTAATGACCAAACAGCCCGATGAGTGGCTCGACGATGTGCCAGATAATCATGAAGAAGAAGATGAAGAGATTATCTGGGTCAGTAAGAGCGAAATAAAGCGCGACGCTGAAGAGCTGAAACGCCTGGGTGCCGAACTGGTCGACCTGGGCAAAAATGCCCTTGATAAGATCCCGCTGGATGAGCGCCTGCGTGCCGAAATCGAACTCGCGCAGCGTATTAAGAAAGAGGGTCGCCGTCGCCAGTTGCAGCTGATTGGTAAAATCATGCGCAGCATGGACGTCGAGCCGATCCGCCAGGCGCTGGATAAGCTGAAGAACCGCCACAACCAGCAGGTTGCGCTGTTCCATAAGCTGGAGATGTTGCGTGACCGCCTGATTGAACAGGGCGATGACGCCATGACGGATGTGATCGCCCTTTATCCTCAGGCCGATCGTCAGCAACTGCGCAGCATGATCCGCAACGCGCAGAAAGAGAAAGCGGGCAACAAGCCGCCGAAATCTGCGCGACAGATCTTCCAGTATCTGCGCGAGCTGGCCGAAAGCTAAGCGATGTCGGGGCGGGCAGTTTGCCCGCCTGCAGGCAGCGTTACGCGACCCGATGCCGCTGTGCCATCACAGCCGGCGTTTACCGGCAGCGGCCGGACATCCGCGATTATCCCCAATCCTCTGCCGCGGTCCGACGCGCGCTTCCAGACCCCAGGATGCACGGCCATTCTCTGCATGCTCAGGCTACGGGTGAGTAAACGGTCGGGCATTGTCTTTGTCGGTCCGCTTATTTATCCCGCTCCGGCGCGCTTTCAGGCAGTTCGCTGCCGATCATTCTCACGACAGACGCCACATCACGCGCATTTGCTTCAGCTCAGGAGGCTATTCACCGCGCGCGGCTATAAGTTTCTGTTGCTGTACGGTGAAACGTTAAGGATGCCGTGGCGTGTGAAGTCAGGAGCGGTGAAGTCTGGCGGGAAATAAAATGCGGGCCGGTGTCAGGTTAAGGTAAAAAAAAGCGCCCCGGCGGGCGCTTGTTCTGTTAAGCCAGTTTATCGAGCAGCTTCTGATGAATGCCGCCGAATCCGCCGTTGCTCATCACCAGAATCGAATCACCCGGCTGCGCCGCTTTGGTAATCATCGAGACCAGCGTATCGATATCCGCGGTGGTGTGCGCCGGCTGCATACAGGCGTCAGCCACGTCTGAAACCTGCCACGGGATGTGGTGCGGCTGGAACAGGAAAACTTCGTCAGCACGCGCCAGCGACGGTGCCAGTTCGTTTTTATTCACGCCCATTTTCATGGTGTTCGATCGTGGCTCCAGCACCGCCAGAATTCGTGCCGTTCCGCCCACTTTGCTACGCAGCGCAGCCAGGGTCGCCAGAATCGCGGTCGGGTGATGCGCGAAATCGTCATACACTTTGATGCCGTTGACCTCGCCGCGCAGCTCCAGCCGGCGACGCGCGTTGATGAAGCTGTTCAGCGCCTGGCCGGCATCCTCCGGCTTCACGCCGACATGCCGCGCTGCGGCGATCGCCATCAGTCCGTTGTGCATGTTGTGCTCACCGACCAGCGCCCAGTTCACCTCGCCCACTCTGGCGCCATCAAGCCACACTTCCCAGTGCGACGCATCCGCCGTGAGTTTTTTCGCCTGCCAGCGGCCGTGTTCGCCGATACTCTCCTGCTCGCTCCAGCAGCCCATCGCCATCACCTGCCTGAGGTTGTGATCGTTTTCGGGCAGCAGGATCTTACCCTGCCCCGGCACGATCCGGATCAGATGATGGAACTGCTTCTGGATCGCCCGCAGATCGTCAAAAATATCCGCATGATCGAATTCAAGGTTATTGAGGATCAGCGTGCGCGGGCAGTAATGGACAAACTTGGATCGCTTATCAAAAAACGCGCAATCGTACTCATCCGCTTCGATCACGAAGAATGGACTTTTTCCTAATTTTGCCGAGACGTCGAAGTTTCCTGGCACACCACCAATAATGAAGCCTGGTTCCAGCCCGCAGGCCTCCAGAATCCACGCTGCCATGCCGGCTGTGGTGGTTTTGCCGTGGGTTCCCGCCACGGCCAGTACCCAGCGATCGCGTAGCACGAAGTCGTGCAGCCACTGCGGGCCAGAGAGGTAAGGAATGTTGCGTTCCAGAACGGCTTCCACACAAGGATTGCCACGCGTCATCGCATTACCGATGATCACTAAGTCCGGTGCCGGATCGAGCTGGCTTGCGTCATAACCTTCTGTTAATTCAATGCCTTGCTGCTCAAGCAGCGTGCTCATTGGCGGGTAAACGTTGGCGTCCGAACCGGTCACCTGATGGCCAAGCGAACGGGCCAGCATCGCCAGACCGCCCATAAACGTGCCACAAATCCCAAGGATGTGAATGCGCATAACGAGATCCATTACTCAAAAGTTCGGCGCACAGTGTAACGCTGCTCGCAGACGGAAGAAACGGATTAGGACTATGGTTTTTGAAGTTCAATCGGCTAAACTGCGTACGCATACGTTGGCAGACTGTTACGCATGCTGCCACTCCATCGAAGATTCAGGGAATGTGTTATGAAAACGTTAGGCGAATTTATCGTCGAGAAGCAACACGACTTTCCGCACGCCACAGGTGAACTGACGGCGCTGATTTCAGCCATCAAGCTGGGTGCCAAAATTATCCACCGCGACATTAACAAAGCCGGTTTAGTGGATATTCTCGGTGCCAGTGGGGTTGAGAATGTTCAGGGTGAGCAGCAGATGAAATTGGATCTGTTCGCCAACGAAAAACTGAAAGCGGCATTGAAAGCCCGTGGCATCGTCGCCGGTATCGCGTCTGAAGAAGAGGACGAGTTCGTTATCTTTGAAGGTGAGGAAAACGGTAAATACGTGGTGTTGATGGATCCGCTGGATGGGTCGTCGAACATCGACGTTAACGTTTCTGTCGGTACTATCTTTTCTATCTATCGCCGCGTCAGTGAGCCGGGTACGCCGGTTGTCGAAGCTGACTTTATGCAGCCGGGCAACAAGCAGGTCGCTGCCGGTTACGTGGTGTACGGTTCGTCAACCATGATGGTCTACACCACCGGTGCAGGCGTGCATGCGTTCACCTACGATCCGTCGCTGGGCGTTTTCTGCCTGAGCCACGAGCGCATGACCTACCCGGAAACCGGTTATACCTATTCGATTAACGAAGGTAACTACATTCGTTTCCCGCAGGGCGTGAAGAAATACCTGAAGTTCTGTCAGGAAGAGGATATTGCTACGCACCGTCCTTACACTTCCCGCTATATCGGATCGCTGGTGGCCGATTTCCACCGTAACCTGCTGAAGGGCGGCATCTACCTCTACCCAAGCACCGCCAGCCATCCGCAAGGTAAGCTGCGTCTGCTGTATGAGTGCAACCCGATGGCGTTCCTCGCGGAGCAGGCAGGCGGTAAGGCCAGCGATGGTCAGAAACGTATTCTGGATATCCCGCCGGTCACGCTGCATCAGCGCTGCCCGTTTTACTGCGGTAACGAGGCGATGGTCAACGACGTTGAGCGTTTCCTGGGCGAATTCCCGGATTGCCGCCAGGGCTAATCTGACGACAATCAAAGGGCGCGAATATCGCGCCCTGACGTTATTAAACAGGCCCTGGCTCAGGGAGCAAACGTCCTCCGCAAAGACGCAAAAATGCCATCCGTGGCCCGCGATGCTTTGCTACTGACGTGTGCTCCCATCACATTGAGTTGGTCTGCTGTCTGAGGGCGCGAATATCGCGCCTTTTTTTGCTTTCAGACCGGCTGCAAGCGGAACTGCGCCATGGTCGCCTGTAGCTGACCGGACTGGGCCTCCAGCGACTGGGTCGCCGCAGTTGCCTGCTCCACCAGCGCGGCGTTCTGCTGTGCGGCTTCATCCATCTGCGTTACTGCCAGGTTGACCTGCTCAATGCCGCGGCTCTGCTCGTCAGAGGCCATTGAGATCTCTTTCATCAGCGCGGTGACGCGCATCACCTCACCTGAAATTTCATCCATGGTTTCCCCGGCACGCGTCGCCATCTCGCTGCCCTCTTTGACCCGCGTCTGCGAATCCCCGATCAGCGTACGGATCTCTTTGGCGGCGTTGGCGCTGCGCTGCGCCAGGGTGCGCACTTCATTGGCAACCACCGCGAAACCGCGGCCCTGTTCACCGGCGCGCGCCGCTTCAACCGCTGCATTAAGTGCCAGGATATTGGTCTGGAAGGCGATACCGTCGATTACGCTGAGAATGTCGCCGATGCGATTGGCGCTGTCGGTGATCTCATGCATTTTCTCCATCACGTAGCACACCACTTCAGCGCCGCGATCGGCGGTATCTGACACCGCATTCGCCAGCTGATGTGCCTGCTGCGCGTTGCTGGCATTGAGCCGCACCGTTGCGGTTAACTGCTCCATGCTGGCTGCAGTCTGCTCCAGCGAGGCTGCGGACTCTTCGGTGCGCTGCGACAGATTGACGTTGCCCGCGGCCAGTTCACGGCTGCCGATGTCGATTTGCAGGCTGGCTTCCCGCACCTGGCTGACCGAGGCGCGCAACGCCTGCTGCATCTCTGCCAGCGCATGGTTGAGCCGTCCCAGTTCATTGTTACCGGCTGCCGGTAGGGTTTGTGATAAGTCGCCAGCGGCAACCTGTTCGAGATGCACAATGGCGTTGTTAAGCGGCTGAAGTAGCATCCGGCGCAGCAGCTGCCAGGCGAGCACCAGCAACAGCAGCGTCAGCACCACCGCAACGGCGATCAGAACTTTCATTTTGGTTTCGTTATAGGCCGCCTGAGCCAGCTGCGCGGCGGTTACCTGATTGGCGTACTGGCCGAAATCATCCACCGCTTTGCTGTAGCGGGCAGCCAGTGAGGCCAGGTTGCCCTCCAGCAGCTGGTAATATTCGTCGGTATATTGCTTATCCAGCGCGCTCATCATTGGCCGGATTCCCTGCTCAAGATAGGCTTTGTAGCTGCCTGCCACCGCATCCGCCAGCTTTTTGCCGTGTGCCGTGACCGTGCCCGCATCAATAAAACGCTTCAGGTTCTGCTGTGATGTCAGCACATCGGCCTGTGCCAGCTTAGTGACGCCGGCCCCCTCTTCCAGCAAACCAATTTCAATTTTTCTCACCGCCAGCGCCGCGTTGGCGCGGGCGCGCATTAAATCCGCGTTGCTCTGATACAGGCTGTTCAGCTCAACTCCCTGAATGCGATTAATTACATCCAGCGACCGGTTCCCTTTGTTAATTGCCACGATACCCATAAAACTCACCGCCAACAGCAGCAGTGTCATAAATGCCAGCAATGCCAGCAACCCCGTGCGAAGTGATAACTGTTTCATCTTGATAGTTTCCGTGTATGAGAAAAGGCGAAATTTCCAGCGGCCCTAAAACGGAACAGGTATCGGCCATCACCCCGCTAAACTTTAACCTTAATGAATGGTTATCGACTTGATCATCACGGAGACATCTATCAAGCTGGACGCCGCTTATCAGTTACCCGGGGAAGAATAATGAAAACAGGATGGCTTCTGGCCCTGCTGTTGGCCAGCGACGTGGCAATGGCGCAGGATCGGCCGGCGGATGCCGCTCTGGCGCACTGCCTGAACGGCGCATCGACCACCCTTGCGATGAATCAGTGTTATGCCGCAGCCAGTAAAGCCTGGGATCAGGAGATGAATAATCAGTATGGCAAACTGATGAACCGGTTAACCGGCGAGCCTAAAAACAGCTTACGTCAGGCCCAGCGTGCCTGGCTCAGCTACCGTGACAGCTGGCTGGCGGCCAGCCGCAGTCAGCTCAGCGCGCAGGGCACGCTCGGCAGCGTGGCGCTGAGTGCGCAGAGCGTCAGCCTGGTGCGTAACCAGGCGCTGATGTTGCAATCGCTGAGCACCGGCAGCTGCGCTAATCCGGATGATTGTTGATTACCACCCGTTTATGCGCTGGCTGAAGTCCTCAGCGCATCCATTCATTTTCAGGGAGAAACCATGGCTGCTTATGCCTCGACCATTATTCTGATCTGCCTCGCCATTCTGAGTTATTTCGTTCACAACAACGCCGTCACCATCTCCATTCTGGTGCTGCTGGCGATCAAGATTACGCCGCTGGCGCAATTTTTCCCCTATGTAGAGAAGCAGGGCATTACCTTAGGCATCATTATCCTGACCGTGGCGGTGATGGCGCCGCTGGCCAGCGGATCGCTGCCCGCCTCAACCTTGCTCAAATCCTTTGCCAACTGGAAGTCGATCGTGGCGATTCTGGTCGGCATTTTTGTCGCCTGGCTGGGCGGTCGCGGCGTTAACTTTATGAGCGTTCAGCCCTCGGTCATTGGCGGGTTATTGATTGGTACGGTGATTGGCGTGGCGTTTTTCCGCGGCGTGCCGGTCGGACCGCTGATTGCAGCCGGAATTGTTTCGCTGTTTGTCGCGGCAAAGTAGCGTTAGGGTGCATTCCGAAACGCCAAAAAGAGGGCATACTTTCAGAGTCAGTTGGCTATAATAGCCGACACTCAACATACGACTACTGAAGGAATGCCCGATGAGTTTGAACCAGGTGCCAGCAGGTAAAGACCTGCCAGAAGATATCTACGTAATCATTGAGATCCCGGCCAATGCCGATCCGATCAAATATGAAGTTGATAAAGAGTCTGGTGCCCTGTTTGTAGACCGCTTCATGTCTACCGCCATGTTCTATCCGTGCAACTACGGCTACATCAACCACACCCTGTCACTGGATGGTGATCCGGTTGACGTGCTGGTCCCAACGCCATACCCGCTGGAGCCAGGTTCTGTGATCCGCTGCCGTCCGGTTGGCGTGCTGAAAATGACCGACGAGTCTGGCGAAGATGCCAAACTGGTTGCGGTTCCGCACACCAAACTCTCTAAAGAGTACGATCACATTAAAGATGTGAACGACCTGCCAGAACTGCTGCGCGCACAGATCACCCACTTCTTTGAACATTACAAAGATCTGGAAAAAGGCAAATGGGTGAAAGTGGATGGCTGGGATAATGCCGAAGCTGCTAAAGCCGAAATCATCTCCTCTTACGAGCGCGCACAGAAGAAGTAATTCTGCTGTCAGCCGATAAGTCGAAAAAAAAACACCGTCCAACTGGACGGTGTTTTTGTTCAGGCCTCTGGCTCTTCATCACGCTTTAGCCAGTCCCCGCTCATGATACGCTGGCGTCCTGCCACTGAGCGTTGATAAACATAAAGCCATGCGCTGCCAAACGGCGTCTGAATCAGATGACGTTTGTACTCCCCTCCCTTGGTGCGTAACGCATCCAGCTCGCCAAGGGTGGAGGCATCAATGCGGTACACTTCACACTGCACCGCTCCATTGCCTTCAATCACGCCGGGATAATGTCCCAGACTGTAGAGCTCAAAGCCCTCAATCTGGAAATCACCCAGCCATTGCGCATTCGTCATCCAGTGACTGTTTCCCTGTTTGCGCCGTAAACTGCCGTAGACAATTATTCGCATTGCTAAAACTCAAACTGATAGAGCAAATCGAGAGCCTGATCCACACCGGACACGGCTTCCAGATAGAGTTTAGGCATCAGGCGGTAACGCAAGGTTAACGTCGCCAGTGAATCAAATATGCCAACACCGTATTTTACCTGCAGACCCGGTAGTACATAGCCGCTGACCTGCACCTGCTGGCTGTCGCCAACACCGGCAGTATCAAGGGCCAGATTACTGACACCGAATGTCTCGCCGATTTTACCCACAACCTGCCCACTTTGTGCAACCCCTAAGCCAACAAGCGCTGAGGTTAACGCGTTACTGTCGCCGTCGCTGCCGAGTCCCTGACCGCGCAGCAGGTAAGAGAGCGCTTCCTGTTGCGACATCGCCGGATCGGAGAAGACTTCAGCTTTTGGCTCGTCTGCCAGGCCGGTGACGCGCAGTCCGGCGGTGACATCATCTTCAGTCGCCTCCGGGTTACGGATCGCTTCAAGGTTGATGTAAGGCTGGTCAGGCGGTCCGGCAAACTGTAGCTCGCCCTTACGCACAATCAGATCCTGGCCATAGGCGTGGAAACGGCCGGAAGGAATATTGATCTGGCCGTTGAGGCCGAGGCCGGATTTGTCCTGCACCAGTTTGAGATCGCCATTGAGCTTCGCTTTCAGTCCGAACGCGGAGAGCCGCACATCATTACCGACGTGGATCACCAAATTGCTGTTGATTGGAATGGCGGCGGTTTGCGGCTGAATCGGCTTGAGGTTCTGATCCAGCATCACTTCATCCGAAGAGACGCCGGTGGCGCTTTCCGGCACTTCCTGCACCGTGATGCGCGCCCAGGGAACATCCACCCGGCCCGACAGGTTAAATGCCGCAGGCGTGGCTTCAAACACCAGATCCGGCGAGACATCCATCCGCACCATCGGCGGCACCGTTACCCGGACCCGGCTGCCCTGCGCCGCTACACGTGCACGCCAGTTATCAAGCTGGCTCCAGTCGGCGTTACCGTTGAGGTTGATGTTGCCCTGCGCGGTCTGAATCAGCCCGTTGAGGGTCGAACTCATGCCGTTAAACACCAGATTGAGGTTGGCGGCGGTCAGATCGACCGGCATGAAGCTGCCATCAACATCGACATCAGACAGGCCGAGCTGACCAAACACCTGCGGCTGCTGCACGCTGCCCGCCAGCCGTAAACTGCTGTTCAGGTTGCCTTTGATCTTCTCGCCCTGCATCAGTGCCGGGTTCAGCATCGCCAGCGACAGATTGCGGATATTGACGTTGCCGCCCAGCGTGCGGCGGTTTTCCGGATCGGTGATCTGGACGTTACCATCCAGCTGACCGTTGTTGGCGATGCGGATCAGCCAGTCGAGCTGCGCACGGCCGTCACGCAGCGCCGCATTCAGGTTCAGGGTATCGAAGGCGACGGGCAGCGTATTGCCCTGCACATCCTGCTGAACTTTGACGCCGTTACCCTTCAGCGACACCGTACCGGTTGGCAGGCCTTCGCCGGCACGCCAGTTAACCCGCACGTCACCGCTGAATACGCCGCTGAGCTGGGTCGCATCAGGCATAAACGGTTTAACCATCGCCAGATCAAAGCGATTCAGTACCACGTGCGCCTTGCCGCTCGGACCGGCTTCCACCGGTTCCGGTACGCAGAGCTGGGCATTCGGGTTCTGCCAGCAGTGCGGCCCGATGGTGGCGGTCTGTTTGCTATTGAGGTAGTCGATAGCCATCGCCCGCGTCAGTCGCCATTCTCCTACCGGGGTATCGAAGCGGGTATTGTTCAGTTCGCCTTTCCAGCGCTGCGCCTGGCGGTCAAAGCTGCCGTTCAGCGCCAGCTGACCTGACACCGGCTCGCCCTGCACATTGAGCTTCAGCTGATGCTGATGCTCGTTGCCGTCGGCATTCAGGGTCAGCAGGTTAATGCTGAGCGCATCCTGCTTCAGCTGTTCGACGCGCAACTGCAGCTTGCCGGCCACCTGCTCGCCGGAGCGGACATCACCGTTCAGCGTGACGCGGTTAATCTGCATCTGCTGCCAGCGCAGGCCACGGGCATTGAGATCGGCCAGCAGCTGCGGCGCGCTCAGGGTGCCACGCGCTTTAATCGTGCCGTTGACCACGCCGCCCAGGCCCGGCAGCGCATTGTCGAGCTGAGGCGCGTCGATGCTGGCATCAAGATCCAGCTGCTCACCCAAAGCGCCCTTCACATCCAGATGATTACGACCCAGCGCCAGTTTAATGCCGGGTATCTTCCACTGGTTGTAGCTGTTGCCGGTGAGCGAGCCATCCGCCGTGACCGCATTCTGCTTCACATTCCCTTTCAGCTGTAGCTGCGGCACGCTTAACTGCCAGCTTCCGCCGTAGAGACTGCCGCGGGTAGTAATTTTGCCATCCAGCCGGGCGGGCCAGTCGGGATACTGCTGAGCGGTATTGATGCCGGCCAGCGTCAGTTCACTGCGCCAGCTGATCGCCTTACTCCAGTCGACCAGCGCAGTCAGATCGATATTGCCCTGCAATGCCGCGATGCGCAGTTTATCGAGGCTGAACTGCTCGACGTTACCTTTACCCGTCAGTGAAATGTTCGCCGGCGGCACCGTTTCCCCTTTCACCGCGGTACGCAGCGACATGACGTAGTCGGTCGCTTTGCCTTTGAACTGGTAGTCGAGGTTATCGGCCTGGTACTGCACCGCACCGGTTAAAGGCCAGCGCAGCTGTGGGCTGGTGAGCCGCAGCGACAGCGGCAAACCCGCCACCGCCAGCTGGGTAGTAGCATCGAGCTGTGCTTTCACCGGACCGGAAAGGTTGAGCGCCAACTTCAGCTCATCGCGCATGGCACCGTTAAGCTTCAGCGCGATTTTTTCGCCTTTGATCGGATCGGTATTCACGTCACCGTTAAGGGTGAAATCGACCGGCCAGTTATCCGCCAGCGTGGCCTGGCCGCTGCCGTTCAGCTTGCCGAGGTTCGAGTCCACCTCCAGCGTGCTGAGCTGCATCTGGCGGTCAGCGGTTTTGGCTTTCAGCAGCAGCCGACCGATCGCAATGTCGGTGTCGCCGGTGATGCGCAGCTGTTCGCCAAGGATCTGCTGCACATCAATATCCAGCGGCAAGCGGAAATCGGGTAACGCCGGCAGCAGCGGTTGCGCGAACATCGCCTGCAGGGTTTCACCCAGCGGCTTCTCCGCCGGTTTCGGCTGCTGCACTTTCGGTTGTACCACCTGCTCATCAGCAACCTGCGCCGCTTTCGGCAGGGCAATCAGCAGGCTTTGAATATGGGTCGGATTAAGCGTCAGCGCGCGATCCTGCCACTGCAGGCCGGTGGTGAAATCCAGCAGCGAGATGGCGGTGTCATCAACTTTCACATTGATATTGTGCAGGCCGAGATGCCGCAGGGTGATTGGATAAGGCGTGCTGAGGTTGGCGTTGCCGCTCTCCTCTTCCGGCGGCGGCTCGCTGGCCGGCGTCATTTTCTTACTGTCGACCACCACGCTGATATCGCTCAGCGAAACATCGTTCACGCAGACCGATGAGTGCAGCAGACAGTTGAGATCGACGGCGAGGTGAATCTGACCGGCATCGACGCTGACGCCGGGCATCTCATAACGCAATCCGCTCAGGGTCAGATTACGCCAGCCACCATCGACCTGCTTGATCGATAAGCCCGGCACCCAGCGTGAGGCACCGTTTAGCAGCAGATGTAAACCGGGCGTGGTGCCGACTAAAAACGCCACGCCGCCTAATAGCAGCACCAGAAAAATCAGAATGCCGATCAGGACCTTTTTCCACAGCTTCATAGTTCAGGCCCCAGTCCTATGTAAAATTGCAATCCATGTTCCTCGTCATCCCCAATCGGTCGGGCGATATCCAGCTTGATCGGCCCCACCGGTGAAGACCAGCGCACGCCGAAGCCGGCGCCGGTTTTAACATTACTCTGTTTGATATCGTTGACCGCTTCGCCCGAGTCGACAAAGACCGCTCCCCACCATTTGCCGCTGACGTTGTACTGATATTCCAGCGATCCGGTGGCGAGCTTAGAGGCACCGGTCAGTTTGCCGTCCTCATCGCGTGGTGAGATATCTTTGTATTTGTAACCGCGAATGCTGCGGTCGCCGCCCGCGAAGAAGCGGAGATCCGGCGGGACTTTTTCGAAGTCGTTGGTTTCGATCCAGCCGAGATTGCCGCGCGCGACAAAACGGTGTTTATCACCGAGCGTGCGGATCCAGACGTTCTGCGCCTGCAGAATCAGGAAATCGACATCCGAACCCCAGGTGGTATCAGAAACATCCACCGAGTAGCGCTGTGTGTCGCCCCAGGTCGGCATTAAGCCGCCGCGTGAGCGGGTTCGGTTCACGCTGACGCCAGGATAGAGCAGCATGGTGGTGTTGGTGACGCTGCCCTGGGTAAAGTGGTCCAGGCTCCAGCGCAGGTTAATCGCTTTCTGCCAGCCACTGCTGCTGTCCCAGTTGCGCGACATCGCCAGCGTGGTGGTATCGGCTTTGGTATCGTTGAGGTCGGTGCGCTTCAGGCCACCGGAGAAGGTGTAATACTGCTCCAGCGGGCTTTTCAGCAGCGGAACTTTATAGCTCAGATCGACCTGCTGCTCCGGCGCTGAAACGTAGGCGCTGGCTGCCAGACTGTGGCCGCGATCGTTGATCCACGGTTTTTTCCAGGTGCCTTTCAGGCGCGGTCCGACATCCGTCGAGTAGCCTACCCCGGTTTCAATGGTGTTTTCGGTACGCGGTGACATCACCGCATTGAGCGGCAGAACTTTGGTTTCGCGGCCCTGTTTAAACTCCGGGGCCACTACCACTGAGTTAAACCAGCCGGTGGCGGAGAGACGGCGGTTCAGCTCGGCTAAATCGCGGGAGGTGTAATAGTCGCCCTGCTTAAAGGGCACCAGATTTTGCAGATACTCCTCGCGAATTTGCGAGCCTTCAAAGCTGACATCGCCAAAGCGGTAACGCTGACCACTGTCGTAATCAATATCCCAGAACGCTTCGCGCCGTTCGACCGATACGCCTAACTGGCTTTTCTTAAAGTTGCCATCGAAGTAACCATTGCGCAGAGCAAGATTAGAAAAACCACTTTTGAATTTATCATACTGACCGTGGTTAAGCTGGGTGCCTACTTTGGGCCGTCCCTGCGCTACCCAGGCTTTATAGTCGGCATCGTTACGCGCATCGCCTTCTATGACGATGCTGCTGCCGCCAATTTTAACCGGTTCGCCGGGCGTGACCCGCGCCACCAATACCGGACGACCGCCTTTTGGCGGCGCAGGACGGGATTCAAAGTCAATCTCCGGCTCATAATAGCCGAGCGCGCGCAGCCCCTCTTTTATCGCTACCGAAACGCGTGCGCGAAAGCGGCCGTCGTTCGAGACTTCATCGTTGCCGATGGTCGACAGGCGCGCCCTGACGTTTTTTTGCAAATCCCCGGTTAAACCTTCTACCTGTAATCGTACCGTTGCCGCCTCAAGGGCGGGCGCGGCAAGCAGCAGGCTGGCCATGCAATAAACATGAAATCGTGGCACCTGTACTCCTGTTAAACATGCCGGCCCCTTTTCCGCGGGGCACTTATTAATCATCTTTGCCTGCGCTAGCGCGACGGCAACACCCTCATAATAGCCGCACTTTATGCTAATCGGCGGCGTAAAATCGACTTCTAAGTCAAATGCCCGGTTATTGTCGGTAAATGACGCGGGCGATACAACCGCTGTGGAGAGGAATGATTGTCGCCGCTGGCTTCACTCGGATTAATCTGAACCAAGACCGCGCCGGACCGGCCAGCTCTCCGCGCGTCAACAGGGCGTTTGCCCTCTGGCGGCCCGGTGATAGCACCTGCTATAATCTGCCACCACAGGCATTTCGCCTGTTTTCATTTCTGCCCCGACATTGTCCTTTCCTGTCGAACTGGCGCAGACATTTTTGGCACGGATAGCCCTGTTTGACGGGTAAGCAGATCAGTTACGATCTCACCTGTACGCTGCCCAGGCCAAAAATGACAAGTGGATAACCCTTTGGATCTCTTATGTTAGATAGCTTACTTGTCATCCTGTTACTGATCGTAATCAGTGCATTTTTTTCCCTGTCGGAAATCTCGCTGGCGGCCGCCCGCAAGATCAAACTCAAACTGCTGGCGGATGAGGGCAATATCAACGCGCAACGCGTGTTGAAAATGCAGGAAACGCCGGGCATGTTCTTTACCGTGGTGCAAATTGGTCTGAACGCCGTGGCTATTCTCGGCGGTATTGTCGGCGATGCGGCTTTTTCGCCGGCGTTCAGCAGCCTGTTTAACCGCTTTGTCGCACCAGAACTGGCGGAGCAGCTCAGTTTCATCTGCTCGTTCACCATCGTCACCAGCCTGTTTATCCTGTTCGCCGACTTAACGCCAAAACGGGTCGGTATGATCGCCCCGGAAACCATCGCTCTGCGCATCATTAACCCTATGCGCTTCTGCCTGCTGTTAATGCGTCCGCTGGTGTGGCTGTTTAACGGTCTGGCTAACGTCTTCTTTCGCATCTTCAAACTGCCGATGGTGCGCAAAGACGATATCACCTCTGACGATATCTATGCGGTGGTGGAGGCCGGTGCGCTGGCCGGGGTGCTGCGGAAACAGGAACATGAGTTAATCGAGAACGTGTTTGAACTGGAGTCACGTACCGTTCCATCGTCGATGACCTCACGCGAAAACATCGTCTGGTTTGACCTGCATGAAGATGAAACCAGCCTTAAAACCAAAATCGCCCAACATCCACACTCTAAATTCCTGGTGTGCAGCGGCGATATCGATCATATCGTCGGTTACGTTGACTCAAAAGAACTGCTGCTGCGGGTGCTGGGAAATCAGAGTATGGCGCTGAACAGCGGCTTGCAGATCCGTTCTGCGCTGATTGTGCCGGATACGCTTACGCTGTCTGAAGCGCTGGAAAGTTTCAAAACCGCCGGTGAAGACTTCGCGGTGATCATGAATGAATATGCGCTGGTGGTTGGCATCATCACCCTGAATGACGTGATGACCACGCTGATGGGCGACCTGGTCGGTCAGGGCATGGAAGAGCAGATTGTGGCGCGTGATGAGAATTCATGGCTGGTGGAAGGCGGTACGCCGATTGATGATGTGATGCGGGTACTGGACATCGATGACTTCCCGCAGTCAGGCAATTACGAAACCATCGGCGGCTTTATGATGTATATGCTGCGTAAAATTCCCAAGCGTACCGACTTCGTGAAGTTTGCCGGTTATAAATTTGAAGTGGTGGACATTGATAGTTACCGCATCGACCAGTTACTGGTGACCCGCATTGATGAGCGGCCGCCGGTGCTGAATATGACCAAGAGCGAAGAAGAGTAGAATGGCTAAGCGCCTGGCCTGTCAGGCGTAATGGTTGCAGGCAGTCTGGACAGGGACAGCGCGGAGCAAGCAGGGGTACAGGTAGTACGTGAGGATTGTGAGCATGACCGGCGCTCAGACTGAGCCTGCCCTGCCTGGATAAACACTAAGGGCGCCATCGGCGCCCTTTTGATTAGTTGAACTCAAGTTTCAGACGAACGACCTGGCGGTTAATTTCTGACATCACGCTCAGGTGCTGTTTGTCTTTGACGCGCGGGATTAACACTTTCCCTTTATCAAACTCAAACGCGCCGACATCCTTGATATACAACCTTCCTTTGAACAGCGTTTTTACATATTTCGCTATCTGCAGCGGATTATAGCGCTGGAAGATCTTCATACTGATTAACTCCTGTACAATTTTAAGCACGCTTCGCCGTTTCCAAAATAGGTACGAGCCCATGAAGCGCGAATTCGGGATAAACTATAGAACACTCAGCGCTGCTGATGTTCCGAAAAATGAATTTTTTTACTGAGTTGACACATCATTACAGAAGACTCTGTTATTACGCTCACACAACGCAGTATAAACCTTCAGTCGTTAAGGAATTGTGCTGCTGATAACAAACCTGACACCTTTCCAGGACAGCAGCATCATCCCCGCCTACTATTGCAATAAAATGACTAACTGGTCTGATCACTTAAGGAAACAGCGATGCGAATCACTCTGGCAGCGATAGTTTTGTCGTTACTGATACCGGCAAGCGTTATGGCGCATGATTTGAAGCAGGATGCGCGCGTACCGGCCGTCGGCGTGAATGACAAAGGTGAGCTGTTATTGCAGCAGGATAAGTTTAGCTATAAAAACTGGAACAGTGCGCAGCTGAGCGGGAAAGTTCGCGTGATTCAGCATATTGCCGGGCGTTCATCAGCCAAACAAATGAATGCGGCATTAGTTGAAGCGATCAAAGCCGCGAAGCTGCCGCATGATCGCTATCAGACCACCACCATCGTCAATACGGATGACGCGATTCCAGGGACCGGCATGTTTGTCCGCAGCAGTATTGAGAGCAATAAGCAGCAGTATCCGTGGTCACAATTCATCGTTGACGACAAAGGCAATGTGCAGCGTGCCTGGCAGCTGCAACAGGGCGGCTCCGCCATCGTGGTGCTGGATAAACGCGGCACGGTGAAATTTGTTAAGGATGGGCCGTTGACGCAGGAAGAAGTGCAGCAGGTGGTGACGCTGGTGACCTCCCTGCTGGCGCAGTAGCGGTTGCAGAGTGGCGGGAGGCGAGCCTCCCGCTTAATCGGTTAGAACAACGAGACGCGGAAGCCGGGATTGAGGAAGGATTCACGCGGCGCGTAATCCAGGGTTTTGCCCTGCCAGTCGTGTACATGGGCACCCGCCGCCATCGCCACCGCGTGTCCTGCGCCGGTATCCCAGATGTTGGTCGGCCCGAAGCGCGGATAGAGCTGGGCTTTGCCTTCCGCCACCAGGCAGAACTTCAGCGATGAACCGGTTGCCACGGTCTGATGTTCGCCCAGCTGTTTCAGATACTGCTTCATCTCATCATCGTCGCCGTGTGAGCGGCTCACCACCACCAGCGGTGGCCGGGCGTCACGCGCATGAATCTGTTCACGGTGGCCCCCCTCTTCTTTCCAGGCTTTGCCTTCCGCGGCAGAGTACATTACCCCCAGCGCGGGTGCATAGACCACGCCCAGCACCGGCTTGCCGGCGTCAATCAGCGCAATATTGACGGTGAATTCGCCGTTACGCTTGATGAACTCTTTGGTGCCATCAAGCGGATCGACCAGCCAGTAGCGCTGCCAGTGCTGACGCACCTCCCAGGCCGGTGGGTCCTCTTCTGACAGAACCGGTACTTCAGGCGAAAGCTGCGCCAGACCGTTGACGATCACCTGATGCGCGGCGATATCGGCAGCGGTGACCGGCGAGTCATCCGATTTGTGAGAAACGTCAAGCGGCGCGGCGTCGTTGTAAACCTGCATAATCGCGTCGCCCGCTTCGCGTGCCAGTTGGCAAATTTGCTCTAACATTTTTCACCTCGTTGTGTCCATCTGCTGCACGTTCAGTTCAACGCCTGATGGTTACATTTTAGCAGTTCCGCTCCGCCAGCCGATTGTACGGCGGCAGCACGGCGCAATTTATAGATATATCAATACCATAGTTACCTGTTTATCGCCACGCCTGCCGGCCCCGCCACAGTCTGAAAGCCGTTGTCCGCTGACCGATGCGCCAAAACGATACATCCATCACGATTTAAACTGACCACTCATCAGGCTTTTACATTATTTTGAGAGCTTTAACTTATCTGGCAGCAGGAGCAAGCATGTTTAAGCCTGGAATGATGTTACTGGCCCTGAGCGTTTCCGTCGCCGCGCAGGCGGCAACGGTCGATTTGCGGATACTCGAGACCACCGATCTGCACAGTAACATGATGGATTTCGACTACTACAAAGATACCCCGACCGAGAAATTCGGCCTGGTCCGGACCGCCACGCTGATTCATGCGGCGCGCCAGCAGGTTAAAAACAGCGTGCTGGTCGATAATGGCGACATCATCCAGGGTAGCCCGCTCGGCGATTATATGGCGGCCAAAGGGCTTAGCGCGGGCGAGATCCATCCGGTTTATAAAGCGCTTAACACTCTCGACTACAGCGTCGGTAATCTGGGTAATCACGAGTTTAACTATGGCCTGCCTTACCTGAAAAAAGCGCTGGCTGGCGCACGCTTTCCTTATGTCAACGCCAACGTTATTGACAGCAAAAGTGGCAAGCCGCTGTTCACCCCCTACCTGATTAAATCGACCGAGGTGGTAGATCGTGACGGCAAAACGCAGACGGTGAAGATTGGCTACATCGGCTTTGTGCCGCCACAGATCATGGTGTGGGATAAAGCCAATCTGCAGGGTAAAGTGCGGGTGGATGACATCACTGAAACCGCCCGCCGCTACGTACCTGAAATGCGCGCCAGGGGTGCCGATATCATCGTTGCTATTCCCCACTCCGGCCTGAGCAGCGAGCCGTATCATGCGCTGGCGGAAAACTCGGTTTACTACCTTAGCCAGGTTAAAGGCATCAACGCCATTATGTTTGGCCATGCGCATGCGGTATTCCCGGGCAGTGATTTCGCCAGTATCAAAGGGGCGGATATCGCCCAGGGGACGCTGAACGGCATTCCAGCCGTGATGCCCGGCATGTGGGGCGATCATCTGGGTGTGGTCGATCTGGTGCTGGATAATGACGGCGGACGCTGGCAGGTCAGCAGCGGCAAAGCCGAGGCGCGGCCGATTTATGATACCGCAGCGAAAAAGTCATTAGCGGCGGAAGATCCGGCGCTAGTGAAGGTGCTGGCTGACGATCATCGTGCTACGCGGGCATTTGTGGCCAAGCCGATCGGCAAATCCGCCGATGTGATGTACAGCTATCTGTCACTGGTGCAGGACGATCCGACCGTGCAGATCGTGAATAATGCGCAGCGCGCCTACGTTGAACATTTCATTCAGGGCGATCCGGATCTGGGTCGTCTGCCGGTCCTCTCTGCGGCAGCACCGTTTAAAGCGGGTGGCCGCAAGAACGATCCGGCCAGCTACGTTGAAGTTGAGAAAGGAGCGCTGACCTTCCGCAATGCCGCCGATCTCTATCTTTATCCGAATACCCTGGTGGTGATGAAAATCAGCGGCGCGCAGGTCAAAGAATGGCTGGAATGTTCGGCGGGCCAGTTCAATCAGATCGATCCGCACAGCAGCAAAACCCAGTCGCTGATCAACTGGGATTTCCGTACCTACAACTTTGACGTAATTGACGGGGTTAATTATCAGATCGATGTGACCCAGCCAGCGCGTTATGACGCTGAGTGTCAGCTGATTCATCCGCAGGCCTCACGCATTCGCCAGCTGAGCTGGCAGGGCAAGCCGATCGATCCGCAGGCAACCTTCCTGGTGGCAACCAACAACTATCGCGCTTACGGCGGCAAATTTGCCGGTACCGGCGATAAGTATATTGCCTTCGCCTCACCGGATGAGAACCGTTCCGTGGTGGCCGCCTATATCAGTGCGGAAACCAAAAAACAGGGCGAAGTCAGGCCGCAGGCGGACAATAACTGGCGTCTGGCGCCGATTGCCTCTGCCACGCCGCTGGATATTCGCTTTGAAACCGCGCCAGGCGATAAAGCGACCCACTTTATTCAGCAGCATGCACAGTATCCGCTCCAGCCAAAGGGCACGGATGCGATCGGTTTTGCTCTCTGGCAAGTAAATTTACAGCAGTAAGAAGCAAGAGGCAGCGGCGGGCAGAACCGCCGCTGGCGTTCCCCTTGTCCGGCACGCTGACAGATGCTCAGGTCAGGCCCGCGAGGGGACGCAACGCTGCCCCCGCAAGGGGAGCAGCGCCGGGGTATTACAGGATTTCCAGCAGCTCTACTTCAAAAATCAGGGTGCTGAATGGCGGGATAGAGGCACCGGCACCACGTTCGCCGTACGCGAGGTTGTGTGGGATCACCAGTTCCCATTTTGAGCCAACCGGCATCAGGGTCAGCGCTTCAATCCAGCCCGCGATCACGCCGCTGACCGGGAATTCTGCTGGCTCACCACGTGCTACGGAGCTATCGAACACGCTGCCGTCAATCAGTTTACCGGTGTAGTGCACACGTACGCGATCCTGGCGGGAAGGGATAGGACCTTCGCCCTGGGTGATGACGCTGAACTGCAGGCCGGATTCGGTGCTGCTCACGCCTTCACGCTGCGCATGTTCCAGCAGGAATGCCTGGCCTTCTGCCGCCATCGCTTCGGTGCGCTCACGGCGCACGCCTTCTGCGCGTTCATGCACTTCACGCAGTGCGCGATGAACCACATCAACCGGTACCGCCGGCGAGTTCCCTTCCAGCGCGTCGCGCAGGCCCGCGAGCAGTGCTTCTGGCTGCAGCCCCTGCAGACCAGATTCCAGCAACTGCTGGCCAACCTGTAAACCAATACCGTAACTTGCTTGTGCTTCGACGCTGTCGAAAGAAGGGGTAGTCATCTTCGTTCCTTTCACTCTCGGATAAATTCGAACCGGCAGCATAGCAGTGCAGGCCGCTGGCGTAAAATGCCCTGCATCGCAGATGACTTTTCGCGGCGAAAGAGAAACAATACCCCCGTCAAATTTATCAATGCTGGCAGGCACTTCGCGCCGGTATTGCCCATACTATAACTGTTGACGGAATTACGCCGTCTGTTGCACACCAAAAGAGAGAACACATGGGCCAGATCGCCCCACGACGCCGCAGGACGCGCGCAACGCGTATTGTATCCCGGCTGCAAACCTGGCTGGCCGCACGCAAGCCGCAGCAACCCGCTGGAGAGGAGGAACCACGAATGGCTTCAGACGCGTCATCACGGCTACCGACATGGCTTCATCGTATCTGGCATGTTACCGACCACATCGGCTGGATGGACCCGCTGCCTGCGCCGCATCGCCGTGGCATTGTTATCGCGCTGCTGGTGATGCTGCTGGCGTTTCTCTGGCCGGTCAGTACACCGCGCTATCCGGTGGAGCGTCCGGTTACGCCGTCCGCTGAGAAAGAGGTGCCGATGCAGGCGGATATTTATGACCACAAAGCCGACTCATCCTCTTCTCAGCCGCAGCCGACGCCAAAAGCGGATTCACAGGGAGAGTGGCGCAACTATACGGTCGCTTCAGGCCAGACGCTGGCCCAGCTGTTTCGTGACAACAGTCTGCCGGTAAATGATGTGTTTGCGATGGCGCGAGTGGAAGGCAGCGATCAGCCGCTGAGTTCACTGAAAAGCGGTCAGCAGGTCAAAATCCGTCAGGACGCACAGGGCGCAGTGACCGGACTGACGATAGAGGGCGCTAACGGCCCGGTGCTGTTTACGCGTCAGCCGGATGGCAGCTTTATCCGCGCGCAATAGCGTTCAGGCGGCAATAAAAACAAAAACGCCGGCACAAGGCCGGCGTTCCCGCAGTGCTCAGTAATAAAAATTACTCAGCAACGATATTCACGATCAGTTTCGCGAATACTTCACTGTGAACCTGGAAGTTCACTTCGTGCTCACCGGTGGTGCGCAGAACGCCGTTCGGCAGACGAACTTCGCTCTTAGCCACTTCAACGCCAGCTGCAGAAACTGCATCAGCGATGTCGCGGGTACCGATAGAACCGAACAGTTTACCTTCGTCGCCTGCTTTAGACGCGATGGTTACGGTGCCCAGTGCATTGATTTTCTCAGCGCGTGCATTTGCTGCAGACAGAACGTCGGACAGTTTAGCTTCCAGTTCTGCACGGCGTGCTTCGAAGAATTCAACGTTTTTCCTGGTAGCAGGCACAGCTTTGCCCTGTGGTACCAGGAAGTTACGAGCGTAGCCCGCTTTAACGTTAACCTGATCACCCAGGCTGCCCAGGTTTGCTACTTTATCAAGCAGAATAACTTGCATTACCTTATCCTCTTAAAGTCGTTAATGGACAGTTGCCGATTACTGATGACGATCAGTGTACGGCAGCAGAGACAGGTAACGCGCGCGCTTGATAGCACGAGCCAGCTGACGCTGGTATTTTGCGCGAGTACCAGTGATACGGCTTGGTACGATCTTGCCGCTTTCAGTGATGTAGTTTTTCAGCGTTGCGATATCTTTATAATCGATCTCTTGAACGCCTTCCGCGGTGAAACGGCAGAACTTGCGACGACGGAAATAACGTGCCATTTGGCTAGTCTCCAGAATCTATCAATTCAATCTGCTCGGCATGTAACACCATTTTGCTCTGGCCATTGCGTGCCTGATGGCAGCTAATGAAACCGTCGAGTATGAGTTGCGTGCCGACCGTTATATGTTGAGTAATCACCTGATGGGCAGTGCCGCTGATAATCACCGGCATACGACACCAGGCTTGCCGGTGAAACCCGGCCTCCTCCTGCACTGAGCGGTGCTCAAGCACAAACTGACAGTGCGGAATTCCTGACGGGCTAATTTTTCGAACCGGCGTCTTGCACACCGTGCCAGACAAGCGCAGTCGATTAACCGTCACGATGGATTACTCTTCAGAATCCCCAGCATCTGAGTCATCAGCGGATTCGTTAGCAAAATCTTCGCGGCGCTCACGACGCTCGTCTTTCGCTTTAACCATCGGTGATGCTTCAGTTACCGCGTTTTTAACGCGCATAACCATGCTACGGATAACGGCGTCGTTGAAGCGGAAGTTCGTTTCCAGCTCATCGATCGCTTCCTGCGGCGCTTCAACGTTCAGCAGAACGTAGTGCGCTTTGTGCAGTTTGTTGATCGGGTAAGCCAGCTGACGGCGGCCCCAGTCTTCCAGACGGTGAATCGTGCCCTGTGCACCAGTGATGGCACCAGTGTAACGCTCGATCATGCCCGGAACCTGTTCGCTCTGGTCAGGATGGACCATAAATACGATTTCGTAATGACGCATCGAAATTGCTCCTTACGGATTATTCAGCCTCCTGTCGGGGTCAACCGCGGCCCATGGAAGCAAGGAACGTTATAGGCTGTGTCCCACAAAAGTTCGTTGTGACGAGCGCTTGTGGGACACAGCCTGAGAATGCGGCTGAAAAATTGACGCGTAATCATACTGGCGGGGGCCACTAAACTCAAGCGCACATTTCAACAAATGCCATCCGGCGTGCCAGATACGCAGGCTTTTCGTGCTAATCATGTGAATACAGCGCGTTAAGCAGCGATTGTTCAAAAAGGCTGATGAAGAGGTTCAGGCAGACGATCTGGCGATAATATCGCCAGTCGCTAAACTTAATGCAGGCGTTACGGTTTGGCTTACCAGCGTCTAACAGAGTGTCTTCCCTGAAGTGAGGAGTCGGCCATGAAAAGGTACGTCATCGCCACTTTACTGGGTCTCTTCCTGTCTCTACCCGCTCTTGCCAGCAATGCTGACTGTGCGCAGCAGATGAGAAGTCACAGCAGCAAAGCGGCTGAGGGTTATGTCTACGTTAATCGACTGGATGCACCGGAGAGTAATCCGATCAGTGCGCCAGCCCGACTGTCAGAACGGTTCACTGCCCGCTAATAAATGGGTCAGGCCAGGGCGGAGCAGACCCCTCCGCCCTTTTTTACGTCTGATGTTTAAAGCTGATGCTTAAAGAAGCTCACCAGCGCCGTCAAACCTGACGGCGTAATCTTATGTCCAATCTGCTGTTCCGACAGTGACGTCAGATGCTGCGCTAATCCTTTGCTGCGCAGCGCGGCTTCCAGGCGGGCGCTTTCAGCAAAGGGCACCACCTCATCAGCTTCACCATGCCACAGCAGCAGCGGACGATTGGCCAGCGTGTCCAGCCGGGTGCTGGGATCGTATTCCGCCAGCGGTGCCATCCGGGCATCAAACTGTGCCTGCTGTTCCGGCGAGCGCACCACCAGCGGCGGAAACAGCGTCTGGCTGAGCTGCATAAAGTAACCGGAACCCATCATGGAGGCGACGCTGTGGATCTGCGGATAGCGGGCCATCGCCCCCAGCGCCGTCATGCCGCCCATCGACGCCCCGGCGACCGCAAATCGCTCACCGGCGATCAGATCGTCAGCGCGCAGCGCCGATTCCAGCTGCGGCAGCTCATCAATATTTTTTTTCAGGATATCCCAGAAGCGACTCAGGCGGCTTTCGGCATCGCGTGATAGCGTGCGCCGTGCAGATCCGCATCCGGCATCACCGCCCGGAATCCGGCCTGCGCTAAGGCGACGGCGAAATAGGCATAGACCTCTTTCGACGACGTAAAGCCGTGATAAAACAGCACTGTCGGCAGCCGGTTACGGCGCTGACCAGCTGGCGCGGCGTGCAGACACTCAATTCCTGCCAGCGTTTCCGTGGTGAGTTCAATCATATTCTCTCCTGAAAGGGGCGAAGCACAGGCTTTGAGTGTACGTTCTGCCACAACATTTGCGAAGCCATTCCCCCGCTGCCGGTCGTCAGCTTGCGGACTAAACTTTTTCGCGTTGCTGCCGTTGATCCGGTATCCCCCCAATGTGATCAAAGGTAATTTATGAAGCGTCTCTCTCTCAGCGGCCTGAGTCTTGGAGTTAAGCTGTCTGTACTGACGTCTCTCAGCGTAGCGTTATTACTGCTGGTTCTGACGCTGACCCAGAGCCACACCGCCTCACGCCAGCTGGAAAACCTCGCGATTGATGATATGCACAATCAGGTGCAGGGCATCAGTGAAATGGCGACCATGTTCAACGCCACGCTTTCCGAAGAGGTGAGCAACTACACCAATCTGTTTACCAGCTTTTTACCCAGGCGCTTTAGCCTCGATGAAAGTGCCCGGGTGCAGGTGGGCAGCTTTTCGACGCCGGTGCTGCGTGCTGGCTTAAAGACGCTCAACCTCGACCAGACAGCGGTGGACGATTTCACCGAACGCACTGCTGCGGTCGCCACCATTTTCGTGCGTGACGGCGAAGACTTTATCCGCATTTCCACCTCGCTGAAGAAGCAGGATGGCAGTCGCGCCATCGGCACCCAGCTCGATCGCGCCAGCGCCGCCTGGAAAAGCGTGCATCAGGGGGAAATCTACCGTGGCCTCGCCACGCTGTTTGGCCATCGCTACATCACCCAGTATCAGCCGGTCAAAGATGCCAGCGGCACGGTAGTCGCCATTCTGTTTGTCGGGGTCGGTATCGATCAGCAATACGCCCTGATGCGTGAGAAAATCCTCGCGCGTCGGCTGGGCGACAGCGGCCACTTTTATGTGATTAACGGCGCGCCCGGCAGCGCTCAGGGTCAGTATCTGTTTGATCAGCAAAACGAAGGGAAACTGCCGGGCTGGGATAACGCGATACAGCAGCAACTGCTGACCCAGCCGCAAGGGATACGGCAGGTGGAGATGGCCGGAGAGAACCGCATGCTGGCCTGGCAGCAGTTACCGGGCTGGAACTGGGTGATTGTTGGTGAGGTTAACCGCGCCAGCCTGCTGGCACCGATTACCCACAGTCGTAACCTGTTTTTACTCACCGGCCTGGCGCTGGTGCTGGTGTTTGCGCTTGGCTTTGTCTGGTACAGCCGCCGGGCGATTACCCGTCCGCTGCAGCAGGTGATTCATCTGGCGCAGCAGTATGCCGCCGGTAATTTGCAGGTGCATCTCGATACGCCACGTCGCGACGAAGTGGGCCAGTTGATCAACGCCATCAACGGCATTGGCGATGGTCTGGAGAAGATCGTCGGTCAGGTGCGCAGCGCCGCGCAGGAGATCAGTGACGGCACCGATACCATCGCCGCCAGCAGCCACAATATCAGCGAGCAGATTGGGCGTCAGGCCAGCAGCGTCGAGCAGACCTCGGCCAGCATGGAGCAGTTTGGTGCGACGGTAGAACATACCGCCGATAGCCTGCGCCAGGCGATGTCGCTGGTGTCTGAAGCCAGCGCTATCGTCAGCCAGGGCAGCCAGACCGTGGTGCGCTCGGTTAACACCATGTCGGCCATTAAAATCTCGTCGCAAAGCATTGCGGATATCACCCATGTGATCGAATCTATCGCCTTCCAGACCAATATCCTGGCGCTGAATGCCGCGGTTGAAGCCGCGCGTGCCGGTGAACAGGGACGCGGATTTGCGGTGGTAGCGGCCGAAGTACGGGCGCTGGCGCAGCGCTCGGCGCAGGCCGCGAAAGAGATTGATGGGCTAATCGCCACCTCAATCGGCAATGTGGCGGAAGGCCATCTGTTATCTGAGCAGACCCGCGACGCGATGACCCACATCGTGACGCACATTGAGCAGGTCCAGGCGCTGATGGGCGAGATCAACGTGGCGGCGCAACAGCAGGCTGCCGGCATTGGTCAGGTTAATCTGGCGATGAACCAGATCAGCCAGGCGACGCATCAGAACAGTGAACTGGTGGCGCAGGCGGAAAGTAGCGCCCAGACCCTGAGTGATAAAGGCCATCACCTGACCCAGCTGGTCAGCGTTTTTAACCTCAAATCCTGACGGCATTCGGGACGATGGCATACACTTAATGCTTCGTCCTGAATGAGGGTTTTCCTATGCGTTTCGCTTACTTACTGATGTTAAGCCTGTCACTGGCAGGCTGTTCTGCGTTTCAGACGACCCCAAAAGCGCCGCCCGCGCCGACGCAACAGGCGCAGGAAATTTCACGGGCGCAAAGCGCCGGTTTACCGAAGCTGGGCAATATCACCGTCAACGTGCACGGTTCACCCGATGATGCACAGCGCGCCGTGGCCGCCCGGGCCAATCAGTCCGGTGCGACCTACTATCAGATAGTGGCGCTGAGTGAAACGGTGATGCCTGGCTTATGGTACGCCAGCGCGATCCTGTACGGAGCCTCACCCACCGCAGGCGCGGGCCAGTAAGCGGTCGGCCAGCGCGGCATCAAGTGGACGTGAGCCGCGCTGATCGAGCCATTGCCGGCACCAGCCATCCGCCAGCGGCGGCTCGGCATATTTCAGCAACTGTGCGCCCGTTGCCAGCAGCAGCAGACTGCGGGTCAGTTCACGCGCCTGCGCCTCCGGTATTTTGTGCAGTCGCAGACGAAGCTGACGCCAGCGCGCATCGAAATGGCGGTTACTGCCTTTGACTGCCTCAAATTCCTGGCTGAGCATCTCTGCCGCATCGCTCTGCCGCGAAAGCGCGCGCAACACGTCGAGACACATCACGTTGCCCGACCCTTCCCAGATACTGTTAACCGGGATATCGCGATACAGCCGCGGCAGCTCACTCGCTTCGCAGTAGCCAATGCCGCCTAACACCTCCATCGCCTCTGCCACAAACGGCGCACCTGCTTTGCATATCTGGTATTTCGCCGCCGGGGTAAACAGGCGCGCAAAGGCAACCTCATGCGGTTTTGCCGGCTGCGACCAGGCACGGGCCAGCCGCATCAGTAAGGCGGTCTGTCCTTCCAGCTGTAGCGACTGCTGCGCCAGCACCTGACGCATCAGTGCTGATCCACCAGATTTTTACCCAACACCTGGCGCTGGTGTGCATGATAGAGCGCAACTGAAAAAGCCCGCCGCATCTGGCCGTGACTGCCGAGCGCGCAGTCAAAACGGGTCATTCCACCCATTTTCAGGATTAGCCGGACCCCTTCCCCCTCTTCTCCCAGTAGCCAGCCAGTGGCGCCGCGAAACTCGACTTCGCTGCTGGCATTGGATCGATTACCCAGCTTATCTTTCAGCCGCTCGATCTGGATAGCATTGCGGGAACCGTCCGGTAACAGGCGCGGCAGGAAGAAGCAGCTCAGTCCCGCCGGCGTCTGTGCCAGTACCAGATGCGCATCGCTTTGCGGCACCGAAAAAAACCACTTATGACCGGTGAGCCGGTAGATTTCACCGGGGCCGCGCGCGCCCAGCGGCTCCGCGCGGGTGGTGGTAGTGAGCAGATCGCTGCCGCCCTGCTTTTCTGTCATGCCCATGCCGATCAGCAAACCGCGCTTTTGATCGCCGGGCTGTGCATGGGTGTCATAACGGTCACTGAGCAGCGGATCGAGCCAGCCTTCGAACGCGGCCGGCAGATAAGTCTGAAGCAGCGGGATTGCCGCGTGGGTCATCGTCACCGGGCAGAGCGTGCCCGCTTCAACCTGAGCATGCAGAATAAAACGGGCGGCACGCGCCACGCTGGCATGTTCGCGCACCGTCGGTTGCCAGCTGAGGTTGTGCAGACGGCTGGCGCAGACGCCCTGCATCAGCAGATGCCAGGCGGGATGAAAACGCACTTCATCGAGCCGCACGCCACGCGCATCGTAGCGCAGCAGTTCGGGCGGTTCGGCATTGGCCAGCCGGCCAAGCTCCAGTGATTCAGCGCTGCCAAGCTGCAGCCCGACGGAAGCCAGCCATTCACGATCCCACTCCGCGCCCTCGCGCTGTAGCGCTTCACTCAACGGCGTATCGGAAAGGAACAGGTTGCTGTTACTGAGAGGATGGGGCTGATTAAAAACGGTGTGTGTTGTCCAGGTCATAACCACTCCTCGCGGATGTCACTCAGTAAGTATACCCGTCGTCTTTCAAGCTGCATTTTTGTTGGCTGCGTTCACTCACCCGAATCACTTACTCATGTAAGCTCATCGGGATTCGTTCTCTTGCCGCCTCAATGCAACCCGAAATCCTTTGGGTATATACGAATGACGCGCAGTTATGCCTGGTACAGAAACTAATTTGTGGCGAGGATCACATCGGAGATCAGGCGTTGCGCTGGCGCACCGCTTCAAACAGGCAGACGCCGGTAGCGACCGAGACGTTCAGCGAAGAGACGCTGCCCGCCATCGGAATACTGATCAGCTCATCGCAATGTTCACGGGTCAGACGACGCATGCCTTCGCCCTCTGCGCCCATCACCAGCGCCATCGGGCCGGTCATTTTGCTCTGATACACGGTGTGATCGGCTTCACCGGCCGTGCCGACTACCCAGATGTTGTACTCCTGCAGCAAGCGCAGCGTCCGCGCCAGGTTGGTAACGCGGATTAACGGCACGTTCTCAGCCGCACCGCTGGCCACTTTTTTGGCGGTGGCGTTCAGCGGAGCGGAACGATCTTTTGGCACGATCACCGCATCCACGCCCGCTGCATCGGCGCTGCGCAGACAGGCTCCGAGGTTATGCGGATCGGTAACCCCGTCCAGCACCAGCAGGAACGGTTTTTCCAGGCTCTGCAGCAGATCCGGCAGATCGCCTTCCTGATACTGACGGCCCGGTTTAACCTGCGCCACGATACCCTGATGCACGCCGCCTTCCACCTGGCTGTCCAGCCACTTACGCTCTGCGAGTTGAATTACGATCCCCTGAGCTTCCAGCGCGGCGACCAGGGGTTGCAGGCGACGATCGTCGCGGCCTTTGAGGATAAAGACCTGCTGGAAACGTTGTGGGTCGCGTTCCAGCAGCGCCTGCACGGCATGGATACCAAAAATAATTTCGCTCATCGATCTGCTCAGTGTGTGGAAATGAATAAATTACCGCCCTTTCCCGGCTGAGAAAGGGCGGCTATGCGCATCAGTCAGTTTGCGCTTTTTTGCTGGCGCGCTTAGCCCGCGTGGCGGCGGCGATTTTACGGCTTTTTTCCGAGACGGTTTTACTTTTTTTCTCGGTTTTTGCCGCTGCCGGTCTGCCCTTGTCACCGCGGAAAGCAGCGTCTGGCTCAAAATTGGACTTCTTGCTGACATCACGACGGCGTTTAGACGGTGGTTTGCCATCACGCTTCGCCCGATCGCGCTCGGTTTTACCTTCGCCGCGTACCTGACGCTGGCTGGAGATCAGGGCAAAGTCGATTTTACGCTCGTCCATGTGCACCGCTTCGACCCGTACTTCCACAATATCGCCAAGACGATAGGTGCGGCCGCCGGACTCGCCAATCAGACGCTGACCGACCGGATCAAAACGGTAGTAGTCGTTATCCAGCGTCGAGACATGCACCAGACCATCAATGAACAGATCGCTCAAGCGGACAAAGAAGCCAAAGCCGGTGACGCTGGAGATCACGCCGTTGAAGACGTTGCCGACCTGATCCTGCATGAAGTCACACTTGAGCCAGTCCGCGACGTCGCGGGTCGCTTCATCAGCCCGGCGTTCGGTCAGGGAACAGTGCAGTCCCAGTTGCAGCATCTCCGGCATTTCGTAGTGATAGCCACCGGTCGCAGTCATCCGATCTTTGATCGCGTTGCTGTCTTTCGGCATCAGATATTTGATGGCGCGTTGTACCAGACCTTTACCTTCACCCTGCTCTTTTGCCAGCAGATACTTGATGGCGCGATGCAATGTCAGATCCGGGTAGCGGCGGATTGGCGAGGTAAAGTGAGCATATGACGAGAGTGCCAGACCAAAGTGACCGCGGTTTTCCGGATCGTAAACCGCCTGCTTCATCGAACGCAGCAGCATGGTTTGCAGCATTTCCGCATCAGGACGATCGGCCACCTGCTTCAGCAGTGCGGCATAGTCGATCGGCTGCGGTTTGTTGCCGCCGGGCAGACTCAGTCCCAGCTCGTTGAGCACGGTACGGAAACTCTTGATGCTTTCGTCGGTCGGGCGATCGTGATCGCGGAACAGCGCCGGTTCCTGATTTTTCTCAACGAAGCGTGCCGAGGCGATATTCGCCAGGATCATACACTCTTCGATCAGCTTGTGGGCGTCATTACGCGAAACGCGCTCAACACGCTCAATGCGGCGCTCGGCGTTGAAGATGAACTTCGCTTCTTCGGTCTCAAACGAGATGCCGCCACGCTCTTCACGTGCTGCTTCCAGCGCCTGATACAGGTTGTGCAGCTCTTCAAGATCTTTAACCAGCGGCGCATACTGCTGACGCAGCTCTTTGTCGCCCTGCAGAATGTTCCAGACTTTATTGTAGGTCAGACGCGCATGCGAATTCATCACCGCTTCGTAGTGTTTGAAGCCGGTCAGTTTCCCTTTTGAGGAAACGGTCATTTCGCACACCATACACAGGCGATCGACCTGCGGGTTGAGCGAACATAAACCGTTCGACAGCACTTCCGGCAGCATCGGCACCACCTGTGACGGGAAATAGACCGAGGTACCGCGCTGATGCGCTTCGTCATCCAGCGGCGTGCCAGGACGGACGTAATAGCTGACATCCGCGATAGCAACCCACAACCGCCAGCCGCCACCGCGTTTTTTCTCACAGTAGACCGCATCGTCAAAGTCACGGGCATCTTCGCCATCAATCGTGACCAGCGGCAGCTTACGTAAGTCGACGCGTCCTTTTTTGGCCTCTTCCGGCACTTCTTCTTTCAGCTTACTGACCTGCGCTTCAACCTCTGGCGGCCAGCTGTGTGGGATTTCATGGGTCCGTAGCGCCATATCGACCGCCAGACTGGTGCCCATATCATCACCGAGGATCTCAGCCACTTTACCGATCGCTTTACTGCGACGGGTTGGACGCTGAACTAACTCCACCACCACGACCGAGCCCATGCGGGCATTCATGGTTTCTTCCGGTGGGATCAGGATGTCAAAGCTCAGACGGCTGTCGTCCGGCACCACAAAGCCAGCACCGGCGTCGGTGAAGTAACGGCCAACGATCTGGTTATTGCGTGGTTCCTGTACCCGCACCACGCGCGCTTCGCGACGGCCTTTACGATCGGCACCCAGCGGCTGGGCCAGAATGACGTCGCCGTGCATGCAAAACTTCATCTGTTCGGCGGAGAGGTAGAGGTCGTCCTTCTGACCTTCTGCCCGCAGGAAGCCGTAGCCATCACGGTGGCCTATGACCTTCCCGCGTAGCAGATCCAGACGCTCCGGCAGGGCATAGCATTGACGGCGGGTGAACACCAGCTGACCATCACGCTCCATGGCGCGCAGACGGCGACGCAGCGCCTCAATATGCTCTTCTTCCTGCAGGTTCATCTCTTGCGCCAGCTCTTCGCGGCTGGCCGGTTTTTCGCGTTTTTCTAATAGCGCCAGAATAAATTCACGGCTTGGAATGGGGTTTTCGTATTTTTCAGCTTCTCTATCCTGAAAAGGATCTTTTGACATAGCGGTTCCTCCGATGTCATTGAGTATTTATTGCCACCGGCGGTTCGGACAATATGATTTCATAAAGTGGGGTATTCCCTTCAACCAAATCCGCCAGCGTGTAGCTATCCAGTTCCTGCAGGAAGCGCTGTACCGCGTCATGTAGCGCCTTCTTCAGGCGACAGGCGGGCGTAATGGAACAGGATGCGCAGTCCACTAATTGTAGCGGTTCCATCTTACGCACTACGTCGCCAATCACAATCTGACTGGCCGGCATGCCAAGACGAAGCCCGCCATTTTTGCCGCGCGTTGCTGCGATATATCCCGCCCGGCTCAGTTGATTAATGATTTTGACCATGTGATTACGTGACACACCATAGGTGTTGGTCACTTCAGTGATGTTGGTCTGCTGGCCTTCGGGCAACGCGGCCAGATAAATCAGGGCCCGTAAACCATAATCAGTAAAACTCGTCAGCTGCACAGTAACCTCAGTGAATCATCAAAAGTGGCATCGCATAACCCGCCTTGCGATTGATGTCAGGAATAAATCGGATCGCCATGCGAGTGGCTACGATGATAAACCAGAGTCTGATTAACCGTGCGTTTTTTTAAGCCAGCACCGGGTTGGACAAGCGAAGGGGAATTAAGTGGCATCAAAGAGTGGAAAAACAAAGGCCGGACAAGGTCCGGCCTGGGTGATTATGCGTCGAACGGATCGCGCAGAATCATCGTTTCACTGCGGTCCGGGCCGGTTGAGATAATATCAACCGGAACACCCGTCACTTCTTCTACACGCTTGATATAGTCGCGGGCAGCTTGTGGTAAGCCCTCCAGCGTCTTCACACCAAAAGTAGTCTCGCTCCAGCCCGGCATCGTTTCATAGATCGGCTCAATGCCTTCCCAGTTCTCTGCCGCCAGCGGCGTGGTGGTGACTTCACGGCCATCCGGCATCCGGTAAGCCACGCAGATTTTGACCTCTTTCAGGCCATCCAGCACGTCCAGTTTAGTCATGCAGAAACCGGACAGAGAGTTGATCTGCACCGCACGACGCACGGCAACCGCATCCAGCCAGCCGGTACGACGACGACGGCCGGTGGTGGCACCGAACTCGTTACCCTGCTTACACAGGAACTCACCGGTTTCGTCAAACAGTTCGGTCGGGAATGGACCAGCACCGACGCGGGTTGAGTACGCTTTCACGATACCCAGCACGTAATCGACATAGCGCGGGCCAATGCCTGAGCCGGTCGCTACGCCGCCAGCGGTGGTGTTGGACGAGGTAACGTACGGATAGGTACCGTGATCGATATCCAGCAGCGTACCCTGCGCACCTTCGAACATGATCAGATCGCCACGCTTACGCGCGCCGTCCAGCAGCTCAGAGACGTCAACCACCATGCTGGTCAGGATGTCGGCAATCGCCATCACATCGTTCAGCACTTTATCGAAGTCGACCGCCTGCTCTTTGTAGTAGTGCACCAGCTGGAAGTTGTAGAAATCGACCACTTCTTTCAGCTTGGCGGCAAAGGTCTCTTTGTTGAACAGATCGCTGACGCGCAGTGCACGGCGTGCGACTTTATCTTCATAAGCCGGACCAATACCGCGGCCAGTAGTCCCGATCGCCTTAGCACCACGCGCTTTTTCGCGCGCCATGTCCATGGCAACGTGATACTGCAGAATCAACGGACAGGCTTCAGAAATCAGCAGACGTTCGCGTACCGGAATCCCGCGCTCTTCGAGGCCTTTCATCTCTTTCATTAAGGCTTCAGGAGAGAGCACTACGCCGTTACCAATAATGCTGGTGACGTTATCGCGCAGAATGCCAGAAGGGATAAGGTGGAGGACGGTTTTTTCACCGTTGATGACAAGTGTGTGGCCCGCATTGTGGCCGCCTTGATAACGCACAACGTAATTCGCGCGTTCAGTCAGAAGGTCTACAATCTTACCTTTACCTTCGTCACCCCATTGGGTGCCCAGTACGACGACGTTCTTACCCATTTCTCAAAATCACCGATTGCTTAAAAAAGGATTCTACCATCTGATCCGGTGGTTTTCAGCACTTTTAGCATACGATTGCGCGCTTTTTTGCCAGCATTTTGATCACTACAACATGTTGGGGAAAACAGGCGCAGCAGGCACAATTTGTGCACCAGGCCAGCAGTTGTTACAGGTTGCCGTGCAGGCTAAGCATGCAATAGATTACCATTCCGGCTACCACCAGCCCGCCGCCAAAACGGTGCAACAGGCGATCGGGCAGCTGCGTCATCGCCAGAATCATGCGGCGCCAGGCGCGTGGCATGAACATCGGTCCCAACCCTTCCAGCACTAATACCAGCGCCAGTGCCATCCAGATGCTTGTTTTCATACTGATACCCAAAAAAAAGGCCGACAACATTGTCGGCCTGTAGGTTATATCAGTTCTTAACGTGTCGCGTTAGAGGGCGCCTTCATATATCGGAAGAAGTCGCTGTCCGGGCTTAACACCATCACATCCTGATTGTCATTGAAGCTGTTTTCATAGGCACGCAGGCTACGAATAAAGGCGTAGAAGTCCGGGTCCTGACTGAATGCCGCAGCAAACAGTCGCGCCGTTTCCGCATCACCGTCACCACGGGTAATCAGCGCTTCACGCTGGGCTTCGGCCAGCGTACGCGTTACCTGGTAATCAGCCTGGGCGCGCAGTTTTTCTGCTTCTTCCTGACCTTGTGAACGCTGGCTACGTGCTACGGCTTCACGCTCTGCACGCATACGGTTGAAGATCGCATCTGAAACTTCGGTCGGCAGGTTGATCTGCTTAATCCGTACATCTACGACCTGAATACCTAACGCCGCCATACTGTTCGGGTTCGGTGCCGGTTCGCTGCTGTTAGTTTCACGCTCTACGCGGGCCGCTGCACTGGCAATCGCATCATCGGCGGCCGGGGTGGCGATTTCGTCATCGCTGCCTGCACTACCGGTGTTCAGCGCATCACGCACGTCGGTGGTCAGACGACCACGCGAATCGGTCACAATGTCTTTAACATCCAGACGCCCCATTTCAGAACGCAGACGGTCACTGAACTTACGTTTCAGCAGTACTTCCGCCTGAGACACATCGCCGCCACCGGTGGCCAGATAGTAACGACTGAAGTCGCTGATACGCCATTTGATGTAGGAATCGACGATCAGATCTTTCTTCTCTTTAGTGACGAAGCGATCGGCCTGGTTGTCCATGGTCTGAATACGAGCATCCAGTGTTTTAACCGTTTCCAAGAATGGGATCTTGAAATGCAGACCCGGTTCAAACACCTGCGGTTTGTTTTCGTCGTCGCGCAGAACCTTACCGAAGCGCAGTACGATGCCGCGTTGACCTTCCTGCACCACAAACAGCGACGCATAGAGCGCCACCAGCACGACGATGATTAATACTACTATTGGCTTACGCATCGATTACTCTCTCCCTTCGCGCTGGCTGTCGTTGCGCAGAGCGTTAGCCCGACGCTGATCCATGATGCTGTCCGGACTGTATGACGACGTGTCACTGCGGCTGGCGCTGCGATCGGAGAGCGCAGGCTGCGATGCGGCACTGCCCCCTTTCTGACCGTTGTGGCCGGTTGACGCCTGACCGCCACGCATCAGTTGATCGAGCGGCAGCACCATCAGGTTATTACCCCGATCGTTAACCAGTACTTTACGGGTATGGCTGAGCACGCGTTCCATCGTTTCGATATAGAGACGCTCTTTGGTGATTTCTGGTGCCGCTTTGTACTCAGGCAGGATTTTGGCAAACCGCGCCACTTCACCCTGCGCTTCCAGCACCGTCCGCTCTTTATACGCACGGGCTTCTTCCAGAATACGCTGCGCCTGACCGTTAGCTCGTGGCTGAACTTCGTTGGCGTAGGCTTCCGCTTCGCGGACATACTGCTCGCGGTTTTCACGTGCGGCAATCGCATCATCAAACGCAGACTTCACCTCTTCCGGTGGACGAGCCGCCTGGAAGTTTACGTCCAGCACCGCGATGCCCATATTGTAAGGGCGAATCGTTTCGTCGATTTCACGCTGGGTATCGCTACGGACCACAGTACGACCTTCGGTCAGGATACGGTCCATGGTGGAACGGCCAATGACGCCGCGCAGTGCGCTGTCGGTGGCCTGACGCAGACTGTCATCCGCGCTGGTAACGGCATAAAGATAACGTTCCGGATCGGTAACCCGGTACTGGACGTTCATCTCAACCCGCACCACGTTCTCATCCGAAGTCAGCATCACGCCTGACGCGGCCAGTTCACGTACCGCTTCAACGTTAACGGCACGCACCTGATCGATAAAGGTCGGTTTCCAGTTCAGACCTGGCTCAACCAGATGACTGAACTTACCGAAGCGCGTTACCACGCCACGTTCCGCTTCTTTGATGGTGTAGAAACCGCTTGCTGCCCAGATCACGACAGCTGCAACCGCTACGATGCCAACAATTTTGCCGCCGCTGCCGGAGCCGCGCTGACCGTTGTCGTTCTGTTTGCCACCGCCCAGACCACCAAGCTTCTTGCTCAGCTTACGGAAGATATCATCCAGATCAGGAGGCCCGGATTCCCGTCCTCCTTTATTCCCCCCAGAGTTGCCGCCTTGATTATTGCTGCTTCCCCACGGGTCGCGGTCCTGTCCGTTATTTCCGGGCTGATTCCACGCCATGTCTCTACTCCATTTATTGTATTTGCGGTTTTTACCCTTCATCTTTCGGATTGCAGCGGTGTTGGCTGCCTTCGCTCACTCCGGTCACTTACCTGCGTAAGCTCCCGGGGATTCACTCAGTTGCCGCCTTGCTGAAATCCGAAATACTCGGGTAACGCCTGCGTATTCGGGTCTGCAACGAAAGTGCGACAATCTTCAATTTTTAAGGTAAATGCGTTTGGGCAATATCAAACAATATAACTGGTCAGCGACGGTTCCTGTTTGCATAAGCGCAACCATTCAATGATTGGCATACGAATCTGCAATCCTACACTGCCGTCTTCCTGATTCCACTCTTTCTCAATCGCCTGCAACTGGTAGAAACGGCTGCGCAAGCGCCCCGCTTCGGGTGGCAGACGTAATTCGTATTGGGCAATTTCACCCGACAGCCGCTCAGACAGCGCCTGCCATAATAACGGAATACCGGCACCGGTCTGGGCAGACAGCCAGACGCGAATCGGCAGGTTTTCTTCGTTACGATCGATGCGTGGTTCAAAGCCATCGAGCATATCGATCTTATTCATGACCAGTAAGGTGGGAATTTCGTCAGCGTCGATCTCTTCCAGTACGGTATCAACGGCTTCAATATTTTCTGTGACGCGAACGTCAGCACCGTCAATCACATGCAGCAGCAACGTCGCCTGACGCGTCTCCTGAAGGGTCGCTTTAAAGGCAGCAACCAAATCGTGAGGAAGATGGCGGATAAAGCCGACCGTATCCGCCAGCACCACTTCACCGACATCGGCGACATTCAGGCGGCGCAGCGTCGGATCAAGGGTCGCAAACAGCTGATCGGCAGCAAAGACGTTGGCTGAGGTCACGGCGTTAAACAGCGTCGATTTACCGGCGTTGGTATAGCCCACCAGCGACACGGTTGGCACATCGGCCTTGGCGCGTGCCTGACGTCCCTGCTCACGCTGTTTCTCTACCCGTTCCAGACGGGATAAAATCTGGCTGATACGGCCGCGTAATAAGCGACGGTCAGTTTCTAACTGCGTTTCACCCGGACCGCGTAAGCCGATCCCGCCTTTCTGGCGTTCAAGGTGCGTCCAGCCGCGTACCAGACGCGTGGCAAGATGGCGTAGCTGTGCCAGCTCAACCTGCAATTTACCTTCGTGGGTGCGTGCGCGTTGCGCGAAGATATCGAGAATTAAGCCGGTACGATCAATCACCCGGCATTCGCACAGGCGCTCGAGATTTCTTTCCTGAGCGGGCGTAAGGGCATGATCGAATAAGACGACCGATGCTCCTGTTGTTTTTACCGCATCGGCAATTTCAACGGCCTTTCCTTCACCGACAAAATACTTGGGATGTGGCGCTTTGCGGCTGCCAGTGATCACTTGCAGCGCGTCAACGCCAGCAGAAGAAACCAGGGTTTCAAATTCCTGAAGATCTTCTACTTCTTTGTCTTGGGAGAACCAGATGTGTACCAGTACGGCCTGCTCACCGGCATCATAACGGTCAAACAAGCTATAACCTCGCTAAAATAAAAGACCAGGACGGAAAACCATTCATGCTCTCCGGTCCTGGCTGTACGGCGACGCGTTATTCTGCGTTATCACCGTCTTGTTGTGGCTGTGGCTGCGCAGATGTGTTGCTGCCGCCATGATGGTAATTGTTGCTGCCGCCACCGGTATTATTGCTATGGTGAGAAACCGGGCGCGAAGGAACAACGGTAGAAATGGCGTGTTTATAAACCATCTGACTTACCGTGTTTTTCAGCAAAATTACAAACTGATCAAATGACTCAATCTGACCCTGCAGCTTGATACCGTTAACCAAATAAATCGAAACCGGAACACGTTCACGACGCAGTGCGTTCAAAAACGGGTCTTGTAATGATTGCCCCTTAGCCATTCTATCTTTTCCTTATATGCTTGTTGTTTGTTGCTTGTAGAACCTATGGTTCTGAAAAAACTGCGTAAAAATTTGCGCACGATAACCCGTCAATTGTACACAATCACCCATGCTTCGCACTAAGAACCTGTAGCACCCTGTCACGTGCCAGTTGGGGCTCGTCACTGTCTAACCAGTGAACGTTTTCCCAGCCGCGTAACCAGGTAACCTGACGCTTAGCAAGTTGCCGGGTTGCGCAAATTCCCCGATAAACCATCTCGTCATAATCGATTTCGCCCGATAAATAAGACCACATCTGGCGATAACCAACACAACGAATGGAAGGCATGTCCGTATGCAAATCACCTCGTGCAAACAGGGCCCGAGACTCCGCTTCAAATCCTGACGCCAACATCTGCTCAAAACGCAACGCGATGCGCTGGTGTAACAGCTCGCGGCTCGCGGGGGCGATGGCAAACTGGTACACATCGTAGGGTAACGCTTCACCGGACGTTTTTGTCAGTTCCGTTAAAGTTTTACCCGAAATGAAAAAAACTTCCAGTGCTCGCGAAAGTCTCTGCGGATCATTCGGATGAATACGACTGCCGGCAACCGGGTCGATTTCACACAGCTGGCGGTGTAAAGCTTCCCAGCCTTTTTCACGCGCCGTTTGCTCTATCCGCTGACGAACCTCGGGATCGGCCGAGGGCAACGGCGACAATCCTTCAAGTAACGCCTTGAAGTAGAGCATGGTTCCACCAACAAGCAACGGAATTCGTCCGGCCTGAACGATATCCGCCATTTCTGCTAACGCATCGCGTCGAAACTCGGCCGCCGAATAGGCTTCCGCGGGATCGCGTATGTCCAGCAACCGATGGGGCGCCACTGCTAACTCCTCAGCCGACGGTTTCGCCGTGCCAATATCCATCTGACGATAGATTAAGGCAGAATCTACGCTGATTAGTTCCACTGGCAAATGCTTACGCAGCTCAATCGCTAACGCCGTCTTGCCAGACGCCGTGGGTCCCATCAAAAATATAGCCTTTGGCCGGCCAGCCTGGTTTAGTTCACTCATGCTTCAACGCGTCAATCGCGCTCTCAATCTCTATGGCCTGTATCAGACCTGAAGGCGGCGATTTTAATAACTGTGGACAGAGCCGTTCCAGCTCAGCCAGCAGGTTAATCGCCTGTGAGTGATTCCAGTCAGATGACTCTGCATCCTGACGCCGCGCCAGCCACTGGGCCAGTTGCGTCGCAGAGTTATCTTGCTGCCGGGCGAGATAGCCTAACAGTTCAGGAATCAAGATTTGTAAATTTTGTGTTCGTAACGGTAAAGGAACCGCGCGCAGAGTCACGTGGTCGCCCTCCAGCTGCAGTTCTATTCCCATCTGATTGAGCAGACTGCTGTTTTTCTGTGCAGCCTGCCGCTCGGTCTGGGCAATTTTAAGCCGCACCGGGATCAATAACGGCTGCGGTTTTAAGCCGGTTTCGCCGGGCTGAAGCTGCGCCTGTTTTAACCAGCGCGCCGCCACCGGCAGAGACAGCAGCAGCAGTCTCTGGTCCTGCTCCAGCAACGCATAGTGGTGATGCAGCACCGTCAGTACCCGGCCAAAACTCTGGGCATGCGCCGCCAGCGGTGACGCCTGGACGACGGCACGCGGTGCCGGTTCAGCCGGCTTCGCTGGTGGCGCGCCCGTGGCAGGCGTTTTTAGCAACTGCTGATACACCGCGCCTTCCCGCTGACGATAACCGCTCTCTTTGTTCTGCCAGGCTGGCGCTGGTCCCGGCGTCGGTGCTGCCGGCGCTGACTCGCTGCGACGCGCGGCGGGCTGTGAAAAATGGTTCCCCCCGGCCGCCTGACGATTCTCGGGTTGCCAGCGCGGCGCGGGCTCCTCTGCCTGCAGCGTCGGCAATACCGGGGCCGCGCTCGCCTGTAACACACTCATCACACCCTGATAGATAAAATCATGCACCAGCCGCGACTGATGAAACCGCACCTCATGTTTTGCCGGATGAACGTTGACATCCACCTGGTGCGGATCGATTTCCAGATAGAGCACATAGGCGGGCTGCTGGTCCTCCTGCAGCTGGGTCTGGAAAGCCTGGCGGATCGCGTGATTGATCAGTTTGTCGCGCATCATGCGGCCGTTTACGTAGCAATACTGCAGGTCGCTGACCTGACGCGAACCGGTCGGATCGGCTACCCAGCCGCGCAGTGACAGATCGTCGTGCTGCCAGTCGATGCGTAACGCATGCTGCATAAAGGTCACGCCACAGATGGCTGCCAGCCGTCGTTCGCGCTGGCTCTCTTCACTCACCGCCCGATACTGACGCATCATTTTGCCGTTGTGACTGAGTGAAATCGCCACGTCAAAGCGGGCCAGCGCGATGCGGCGAATCACTTCGTCGATGTGACCAAACTCGGTTTTTTCAGTGCGCATGAATTTGCGGCGTGCCGGGGTGTTGTAAAACAGATCCAGCACTTCCAGCGTGGTGCCGCACGGATGCGCAGCAGGCTTGACCGTCACGGCCATATCTCGCCCTTCGGCATAGGCCTGCCAGGCTTCAGTTTGATCGGCGGTACGTGAGGTCAGAGTCAGGCGAGAGACCGAGCTGATACTGGCCAGCGCTTCGCCCCGGAAACCGAGGCTCATGATCGCCTCCAGGTCATCCAGTGAGGCAATCTTGCTGGTGGCATGGCGGGCCAGTGCCATCGCCAGTTCGCTTTTTACGATGCCGCATCCGTTGTCACGGATGCGTATCAGCTTCGCGCCGCCCTTTTCAATCTCAACATCAATGCGCGTTGCGCCAGCATCAAGGCTGTTTTCCACCAGCTCTTTCACAACCGATGCAGGACGCTCGACCACTTCACCCGCCGCGATCTGGTTCGCCAGTTGCGGCGGTAAAATTTGTATCGGCATGGTGGATATCCTTTTAGCTGATAGCCCGGCGCAGTGGCCGGGCAAACATTCAGGATGCAGGAATTTTCAGGTTCTGCCCCAACATTACGTTGGTCGACTTCAGATTATTGGTCTGCATTATCGCCTTCGGGCTGACGCCGTAGTGGGCGGCAATGCCGGTCAGCGAGTCGCCACGTACCACTTTATGACGGACCACACCGCGCGTGGTGGCTCGCGTGGTCCGGCTGACGGCAGCGCTGGCCGGGACTTTAAGGCGTTGCCCAACCCATACCACATCGCGCTTCAGCTTATTCATCTCACGCAGGGTGGCCATGCTGACGCCATACTTCGCGGCGATGCCAGACAGCGTCTCGCCGCGCGTCACCGTGTGGCGCTGAGTGGCACCGGTATATTGCGTCACGCCGGTCGCCGGGTTGCTGGCGACGCTAACCGCTGGCGACGAGCCCAGCGGCCGGTTTTCCTCCTTTGGGATGGATTGCAGCGGGTGCGCCAGGAAATAAGTGCGCAGACCTTTATAGATCGACTGCGCAATCTTATCCTGGTGTGCGCTACTGCCAAGCAGTCGCTCCTCCGAGGAATTACTGATAAAACCGGTTTCCACTAACAGCGAAGGAATATCCGGCGAACGCAGCACGCCAAGGCTGGCATGCTCTGGTAAGCGTTTATGCAGCGAAGTGACGCCGCGTAATTGCTGCAACACGCGCTGGGCAATGTCATAACCGACACGCTGTGAATGACCAAACTGCAGGTCGAGCACCGCCTGGCTGAGATAAGGTCCGCCTGACTGTTCGCCAGCAGATCGCCTGCGCCGCCCAGCAGTTCAGACTGTTTCTCTTTCTGCTCCAGCCAGTTAGCCATTTCACTGTTGGCGCGACGGTTCGACAGCACCCAGACCGACGCACCGGTCGCCGCATGGCTTGGCGCGGCATCGGCGTGAATTGAGACCAGCACGTTGGCATTCGCTTTACGCGCCACGTCAGAACGGCCCATCACCGAAATAAAATAGTCGCCATCACGGGTCAGTACGCCTTTGAACATCGGATCGTTATTCAGTAACACCCGCAGCTTACGGGCGATAGCGATGGTGACATTCTTCTCTTTCAGCCCGCGCTGTCCGATAGCGCCGGGGTCCTGACCGCCGTGTCCGGCATCAATCGCCACGATCACCGTGTCGTTGCGGCTGACCGCGCTGCCCGGACGTACCGTGCTGGCTGTGCTGGTGACGGCGGTGACTGGATTGGCGTTAAACGGGTTCGCGGCGGCTGCGCTCTGAACCGGGGCGCGGACCGGCGCAGGATCGGGCGTCGGCGTCGGGCGGGTTACGGCCGGCCGTGAGCCGGTAATGGTAAACACCACGCTGTAGCTGCTGCCGTTACGCTGCGTCACCGCCCGGGTTTTGCCCGGCTGCGTCAGCTCAAACACCAGCCGTACGCTCTGTTTGTCTTTCGGCGTGCTGGTCCGGATGCGCTTTACAATGTTTTCTCCGCTGAAGTTCAGCGGCAGTCCCTGCACCACTCCGCTCTGGCGCACGTCCAGCACCACCCGGTCCGGGTTGCGTAGCGGGAAGAAACCATACACTGGCTGCCCGGCAAAGCTCAGGGTCACCGTGGCCTGGCTATCGCCGTTGGCGACTTTGATATCAGACAGGGTGGCCGCAAACAGCGGCGCGCAGACCAGCAACAGCAGGGTCACTAAGGCTAATTTCATCCGTGACTTCATGCCGGGTCCCTGTGTTGTGCGAGTGACGCAATCCACTGCTCTGCCAGCGGCGTATGGGCCGCCAGCTCCGCTTCACGCGCATCATCGACGTAGCGCAGCGTTAAGGAGAGATCGGGCGGCGGCAGAAACCCTTCGCCCTGCTGTGGCCATTCAACCAGACAGATGGCGTCACCGCTGAAATAGTCGCGGATGCCCATAAATTCCAGCTCTTCCGGGTCGGCCAGCCGATAGAGATCAAAATGATAAAGTGAGCGCTCACCCAGGGTGTAAGGCTCGACCAGCGTGTAGGTTGGGCTTTTTACGTTGCCCTGATGTCCCAGCGCCTGCAGAAAGCCGCGGCTGAAGGTGGTTTTACCCGCCCCCAGATCGCCATAGAGATAAATGACCGCCGCGTTGCCACAGGCACGCGCCAGTTGAGCGCCCAAACCGAGCGTAGCCGCCTCATCGGGCAAAGAAATAACACAGGTCTTCATGCTTCTTGATTCATCTCAGGATTAACAAATTGCCACAGCAGCTCAAGTAAATCAGTTGCCAGCATACCGCGCGTGCCACGTTGTGCCGCCACCGCATCGGCTGCGGCGCCGTGCGCGACGCAGCCGGCACAGGCAGCCTCAAACAGCGCCAGTTTCTGGCCCACCAGCGAAGCGATAATCCCACTCAGGAGATCGCCCATGCCGCCGGAGGCCATACCGGCATTGCCTACATCGGCAAACGCCATTTCACCCTGCTCGCTGGCGATCAGGGTTCCGGCACCTTTCAGTACCACCACGCCGCCGTAGCGCTGGGCTAAGCTCTGCGCTGCATGTAAGCGGTCACTCTCAACTTCACTGGTCTTGATGTTGAGCAAGCGCGCCGCTTCGCCAGGATGCGGCGTAATGATGCGATTCTGACGTTTCTCTGCACTGATTGCCAGCAGGTTAAGTGCATCCGCATCCCAAAGCATCGGCTTTTCGCATTCCGCGACCCGTTCCAGCGCCCGCTTGCCCCAATCCCGCTGCCCAAGGCCCGGTCCAATCGCAATCACATCCGCCCATTCCAGGGCCGCGCTGAGCTGTTCATCGGTTAGTTCATCGACCATGATTTCCGGCCGCGCCGTCAGGATCGGGATAATATTATCCTTGTGAGTAAGTACTCGCACTAACCCGCTGCCGCTGCGTAGCGCTGCTTCTGCCGTCATCCGAACCGCGCCGGCGGTACCGGCATCACCGCCCACCACCAGCAGGCGACCATGATCGCCTTTATGCGAGGTCGGCTTACGCGGTCTGAGCCACTGTGCAAGCGCGCTGGCATCATAGCGCGCCATCGGAGCGGTTTCCGCCGCCAGAAAAGCCTGCAGGCCGAGATCGGCATAGAACAGCTCGCCGATAAAGTCCCGCGCTTTGCCGGTAATCTGGCCCGGCTTAAGCGCCACCACGCTCAGGGTGTGCGTGGCCTGTATCACCTCGCCGGGCGCACTGCCGGTGCTGGCGACTAAGCCGGAAGGCATGTCGATAGCAAGGATCGGCGCAGCATGGGCATTCGCCTGCTGAATCAGGGTGCGGTAAGGTTCGCCCGGCGCGCGATTAATGCCGGTTCCCAGCAGCGCATCGACGATGACCCCGACCTGCTCTGGCCAGGCGGCATCGGCGGCATGAATTTCGCCGCCCGCATCCAGCCAGGCGTCGCGGGCACGTTGCGCCTCCTCGGGCAGCGGTTTCTCACCGTCACAGGCCAGCAGAGTGACCTGCCGGCCCGCCGCCTGCCCCAGACGGGCCACCACGTAGCCATCGCCGCCGTTATTGCCATGACCACACAGGATTAGCCAGTGTCTGGCGTCAGGCCAGCAGGCGTTAAGATGTTCATAGGCTGCCTGTCCGGCGCGCAGCATCAGTTCATATAAGGTGATGCCGAGCGCATCAGCGCCTTCACGCTCCAGCTGCGCCACAGCCTGCGCAGGCCAGACAGAATATGGTAAACTGCGGCTGTTTTTCTTCGAACCTGGTCACTCATGTCATACCCTCTCGATCTTCATCAACTCGCACAACAGATTAAACAGTGGGGATTGGATCTCGGCTTTCAGCAGGTCGGCATCACCGATACCGATCTGAGTGCGGAAGAGCCGCGTCTTCAGGCGTGGCTGGACAAGCAATATCATGGCGAGATGGAGTGGATGGCGCGCCACGGTATGATGCGGGCGCGTCCGCATGAACTGCTACCCGGTACGCTGCGCGTCATCAGCGTTCGCATGAACTACCTGCCGGCCAAAGCGGCTTTTGCCAGTACGCTGAAAAATCCCCGGCTGGGCTATGTCAGCCGTTATGCACTTGGTCGTGATTACCACAAAGTATTGCGCAATCGACTGAAAAAGCTCGGAGAAATGATCCAGCAGCATTGCGGTGAGCTTAATTTCCGGCCGTTTGTTGACTCCGCCCCGCTGCTTGAGCGCCCGCTGGCGGCCAAAGCCGGACTGGGCTGGACCGGTAAACACTCTTTGATTCTTAATCGCGAGGCGGGTTCATGGTTTTTCCTCGGCGAGCTGCTGATCGATCTGCCGCTGCCGGTGGATACGCCTCAGCCGGAGCAGTGTGGACGCTGCGTCGCCTGCCTGACTATCTGCCCGACCAACGCCATCGTTGAACCCTATGTGGTCGATGCGCGGCGCTGCATCTCCTACCTCACTATCGAACTCGAAGGGGCCATTCCGGAAGAATTTCGTCCGCTGATGGGCAACCGGATTTATGGCTGTGACGATTGTCAGCTGATCTGTCCGTGGAATCGTTACGGGCAGCTCAGCGATGAAAGTGACTTTTCGCCGCGCGCCGCCCTGCATGCGCCCGAACTGATCGATCTGTTTCAATGGGATGAAGCAAAGTTTCTGCGTATTACGGAGGGATCGGCGATTCGGCGCATCGGTCATTTACGCTGGCTGCGCAATATCGCCGTGGCGCTGGGTAATGCGCCCTGGTCATCGGAGATTATTCCGGTGCTGGAGCAGCGGCTGGGTGAGAGTGATTTGCTGGATGAACATATCCGGTGGGCCATCGCCCGGCAGCAGGATAAGCGTCAGCAGGTGGTTATCGACGTGCAGCCCGCACAGCAAAAGCGCCTGGTTCGTGCAGTCGAGAAGGGATTACCGCGTGATGCATGAGTGTACAGCCAGCCGGCAGGATCGCGTTTTCCACATGCTGTGAATAAAAATAAAAAGCCGTTGTCATTCAACTGCCATAAGGCTGATAACGCAGGTAAATAACAATCTGAAATATTTTCATATTGTTAATTATCAACTACTTACCGAAAAGTTGTGTTTATTTAATAATGAGTCTATCGCTTCGGTTAACAGATAAAGCTGTGGATAACTCTGTTCAAAAGCATTTTACAGATCGGGGAATAAGGCGTAAATGAGGGCATGCAGCGCTGTGGATAACCTTCTGGGAACTATCCGGGCCCGCAACAATTAATAACCTGATAATTACTTAATAGGGTCTGACGTAAAA